>NZ_UHIY01000001.1:627858-941787 GCF_900460525.1 Yersinia kristensenii | reverse complement strand
GCATATGGCGTTCAAAGGTACCCGCAACTTCCCCGGCACCAGCAGCTTTAAATCGCTGGAAAAACAGGGGATTACGTTGGGTAGCCATGTCAACGCGGTGACCAGTCTCAATGCCACCACCTACAAATTGTCACTGCCGAATGCCGATGCCAAACAGCTGACTTTGGGGCTGCACATTTTATCGGATTGGGCGCAGGGCATCAGTTTTGAACCCGCCGCCTTTGATAAAGAGCGCCAGGTGATTGTGGAAGAGTGGCGCTTGCGTCAAGGGGTCGGGTTCCGCATCAATCAAGCTTTGGAGCGCTTGCGCTATCAAGGTAGCCGCTATGTAGAGCGCGATCCTATTGGGTTGTTGGATGTGGTGCGGCAAGCTCCGGTGAGTGAGGCCGTGAATTATTATCAGCAATGGTATCAACCGCAGCGCATGGCATTGGTGGTGGTCGGTAAGTTTAATGCGGGTGATTTACGTCAGCAGATCAAGGGGTTATTTGCTATTCCCGCCCCGAAGCACTCGGCGCAAGATGGTGCCAACTGGGCAAAATTTGCTCCGCAACCGGGGTTGATGCTCAGCACGGTATTTGATGCTGAACAGGGCACGCGCATTATTCAACTGGCGCTACAGCGCGACCTGGCGGCACCTTTAGACAGTGCGAATGGGCAATGGCGCGACCTGCTTGATACCCTGTGGCTGACCATTTTTAATCAGCGGCTCTCATTGTTGGTGGATAACGGCCTGTTATCGGTGGCGAGTATCAATCAACAAGGTGCCCTGCTGGACAACCGCCGGATTCAACATTTGATGATTGCCCGCCCGCAAGGCAGTGACTATAACGGGACACTGCGCCAGTTATTCACCGAGTTACAACGGATGGCCACTGCGCCGGTCAGTGACGTGGAACTGAATGCGGCTCGTCAGCAAATCCTCACTAAACTGAGCCAGCAGGCCGCCAGTGAAAGCCGCTATCAGCATGATTATCTGGCGGATAATCTTACCACCGCCATTGAGTTTGATCTGCCGATGCTGAATAAACAGCAGCAATTCGCGATGACCAAAACCTGGCTTGAGGCCATCGGCCCAGAGCATGTTCAAGCTCAAGTGGCTGAATTATTGCAGGAAGGTTCAGCTCGACTGGCACTGATTGGCCCGGATAGTGATAAATCGCTGGTGGATAATCAGCAATTGGCGGCGATGTGGAACAGTATCCGCCAAAGCACGCCGGGGCCGTTTACCCTGAAACCGAAGCCGGTCACCTTGACCGTCACCCCACCGGCTGCGGGCAAAATTGTACAGCGCCAGACTTTACCCATCCCTGACACCCAACTCTGGACATTGAGCAATGGCGTTCGGGTGATTGTTAAAGCCAATAACCGCTTGAAAGATGATGTGCAACTCTCGCTGCGCATCCCCGGTGGGCGCTCGCTAGAAGATGATAATAGCGTGGGTGAAGTCAATTGGGCGATGCGGCTGCCACAAGTTAGCGGTTACAGCCAATACACTCCACACCAGTTGGCCCAGCTAGGTAAGCAAACAGAAGTGACCATCGCCCCTTATGACGAGATGCTGTTCCACGGGTTGCGCGGGTCGGCACCGGCAGACAAACTTGAGCCGCTGCTGCAATTATTGTATTTGAAAATCACCGCGCCGCAGTTCTCGGCGGAGAAACTGGCGCAACAAAAACAGTCATTTGCGCTGGGGTTAGAGAAACAGCCGGTGGAGCGCCGCTTCCTCGACAGCATTACCCAAGCCGGTTATCAGCATGGCGATCGGTTGTTAGTGACGGCCACCGGCCCGTGGCGTGATTTTACTGTGGCGGGTCTTGAACAGCGCCACCGCCAGCTCTTTTCTGCCCCCCAAGATATGACCGTAACCCTCAGTGGTGCGCTGGATGAAAAGCGCTTACAACCTCTGGTAGAGACATGGCTGGGCGGCTTGCCGCGTAGCGAACAGCGTTTGCATTGGCGCGATTTAGCAATAAAACCGCTGAATCAGGCGATGAGCCAGGATTACCCGCTAGCCAGTAGCCCGAAAACCATGGTCAGTATGCAGTTCTCGGCGGATGCCAACTGGTCGCAGCCGAATCAACTGGCGCTGCAATTATTGGATAAAATTGTCACATTACG
Organism: Yersinia kristensenii; assembly: GCF_900460525.1. Classification (NCBI taxonomy): domain Bacteria; kingdom Pseudomonadati; phylum Pseudomonadota; class Gammaproteobacteria; order Enterobacterales; family Yersiniaceae; genus Yersinia; species Yersinia kristensenii. Next base: position 939,666 of record NZ_UHIY01000001.1, on the reverse strand, counting down.
GCTGCGTTATGACATGCGCGAACAAGCTAGCGGTATCTATACGTTGGGCTTTTCGCAGCTATTGGCAAAACTGCCGCAGCCTTATTATTTGGCGCGGCTCAACTTTACCTCCGCCCCAGAACGCGCGCAGGAAATGACGCAAATGGCGCAAAAGGTGTTACAGCAAATAGCGGCTGAGGGCGTCACGCAATCAGAGTTGGATAAAGCCAAAAAAGCCTGGTGGATTGAACAGGATAGCAGCCGTAACAGTGCCAGTTATTGGACTGATGCACTGGCGCAGGTGGCCAGTGATGATGGCAATTTTGCTTTGCTGGCCCAAGAGGAACAGCAAGTGAAAGCGGTCACGCTTGAGCAGGTCAATGCTTTAGCTGCTCAATGGTTAGGGCGCAATCCGAAAGTATTTAGTCTCAGTCCGGCGAAATAAGTCATTAAGGGGCCATAAGTTTTATCGTATTGATATTTCTTATGGCCCAGTCTTTATTAATTATCCTGTTAATTCGCTATAGGCAAGGGTCTGATCGGCACTGCCACCGCCAGAGATACCCCTGCGGCCCGAAGCCGCTTTAATATGCTGAATAACAACTCACTTTTGGTGTTACTGACCATTCGTGGGCTGGGGACTAACCCGGTGACACTGAGCACAATGCCATCTGGACTTAACTGGCTAAATTTTACTGATGGGGCTGGGGTATCGAGTATGGATTCGTGTTCTTCGTAAGCTTCTATCAACAGCGCTTGCGCCAGTTCAATATCTAAATCCAGCGGGAATGTCAGGGCAATGGTCACCACCCCTTGCGCATTCGCCATAGTGGCATTACGCACATTCTGCGAAATTAATTGAGAATTGGGCACGATAACTGTCGAGCGGTCACTGAGCTGGATTTCTGTGGCGCGAACATTGATGCGGCGAATATCCCCCTCAACCCCACTAATACTGATTAAATCCCCGACCTTGACTGGCCGCTCGGTGAGCAAAATAATGCCGGAAATAAAGTTCTTCACAATTTCCTGCAAGCCAAAACCGATACCCACAGATAATGCACTGACAATCCAGGCTAATTTATTCCACTGAATACCGAGCACTGATAAAGTCATCAGGATCACCAGCACATAACCGATATTACTGAACAGGGTGACTGCCGAGGTTTTTATCCCGGAGTCCATCTGAGTTTTCGGTAGGAATTCATTACTGAGCCAACGTTGTGCCGCCTTGAGCACATATAATCCGACCAGCAGACAAATAGCCGCATTAAGCAAATTGGTTGGCACAATATTGAGTTTTTCCAGCCCCTCGCCACCCAAGAGTTCCATGGTCTTTTGCAGCAGTGAAACCGGGGTTGTCGAGCCAAAAGTGCCATTAAACAGCGCGATAATAGCCAGTAATATCAGCGTCACTTTGCTGGTGGCTGATAATAATGTTGCCGCTTGCGCCAAATGGCGGTCATCAATATTGAGTGACTGCTTAATGGCTTTACCGGCACTGCTGGTGGGGGAAAAGAGACTTTCAGCTAAATCAACACAAAGATGAGTCAGCAAATACACACAGGCCAGTACCAGGCAAACCCATACCAGTTTGTAACTCAAGAATTTCGCTAGCGCGATATATCCCACTAACAATGACAATAATATGGCTATTGCAGTAATGCCGATGGCCAGGTGAATTAACCCGGCCAAGGTGGAATAAGCTTCAGGTTTTTCGCCATTGACCATCAGTTGGCGGCGTATCCGGTTGGCGCGTAATGGAATAATCGCGGCAGTCAGAGCCACCAAGAGAGCTGAAATACCATTGCCAAAAATTGTCCCCGATACGCTGATATTGATCATGTTATTCATCTGATCAATCGCACCAAAAATCATGATGCAACTGGCTAGCAGCGGAGGAAACAGTTTGAGAGACGCGGCCACTTCATCAGCAATGGCGGGTAGCCGCCATGAGGGGCGCTGGATGGATAAAAACGCACGGCCAAGACCCGCGACCAACGCGGAGAAAAACATAAGCTGAACAAATGCCAGTGCAAAATTCATTACTAGCGGTGATGCATCCGGTGTGCGAGTGAATGTCTGGGTGATGCATTGCGCCATGGTGACGGTAATCAGCACCGTGTATAAAGTGGTGGCTGAGGCCATAAAGCTACGGCGTAATGGGCCTTGGGGCAGGCACTTAGCACAAAACCAGGCGGTCAGTTTGTCGAGGAGCTTAAAGCCAAATGCGCCGATCAACAGAGTCAGTAACAGGTACATTGCCGTGCCCGCGCGCCATTCTGGCTCCCAAGCGGCATGCCAGGCATCCGCCAGTTCTTGCACAAAACCTTTCAACCGCTGGTCATCATCGGGATTGGGATTGACGATGGGCGCCCAAAATTTAGCTCCCAAGATGCTGCCAGAATTTAAGGCAATTTGTGATTTCAGTGCCGTTCGCCGTAACGAGATAATCTGTATTGCCAGGTTCTCCGCGTTAGCTTTGATGGCCTGAGCTTGATCATTCTGGCCCTCTAATTGGACTTTACGGGTATTTAACGCGCGGCGTTGTTGAGCGACTATCGGGGTTTCAGCCAGTGTCCCTGCGGCGGGCGGCGGGCCTAAAACATCCAACTGTGCCTGTAGTTGTTCCCGTTTGGGTTTCAAATCGGCCAGCAGAATGTCGACATCCCTGACCAGTGTTAATGCTGTTTCATTCAGCGTACTTAACTGATTGTCTGATGTACTGTTTGACACACTCTGTTTGAGTTTATCTAACTGTTTTTGCAAGCTAATTAATTGAACCGATATCGCCGGTTTTACCGGTTCCTCACTGCTTTCAGTTGTCGTGTCTGATGTTGTCGCTGCAAAGGCCGTACCTGTAGTTGAAATCGCGATAAGTGACGCGCAAAAAAGCATGAGCAACAGACAGAGTAGGGGATAATAGCGATGTAAAACAAAGTACCCATTCTTTTTCATAAAACCGGTCAGCCCGAAAGTGTATGTCACAATGAACCCATTGATTAGTGCAGTGGTGCCTGCCTGACAATCATTGTGGCACACCTTACGAATTACTGAATAATCTTACTCTTATAATTACTCCCCTAAATTAACTGTTAAAGATAATAATTATCATTGTAATTAACACTCTCATTTAATAAATTGTGCGCTGCACTTATGGACCCACAATATGTGGCGCGCAGGTTAGGGTATTTGCCGGGCGAAAATAGCAAAGGATGCTGATAAATAACCATCTATTTTATCTGGGGAAGATAACTATGTTCTCGGCTTTTACCATAAAGCGCTCTGCTATTTTATGTTCACTGGCACTGTTTATTCCATTGGCCGTCATCGCTGACGATACGATAGAAGTGACAGCCAAAGCCGGCCATGAAGCCGATTTGCCTACTTTGGGCTATACCGCAAAAACCACCAAAGGGGCAACTAAAACCGATCAGCCGTTAATTCTGACTGCACAAGCGGTCTCAGTGGTTACTCGCCAACAAATGGATGATCAAAACGTTGCTACACTGAACCAAGCGCTGAATTATACCCCAGGTGTTTTCACCGGTTTTTCCGGTGGAGCCACCCGCTATGACACTATTGCCTTGCGGGGTTTCCATGGCGGCGATGTGAACAATACCTTCCTCGATGGCCTGCGTTTACTCAGTGATGGCGGCAGTTTTAACGTGTTGCAGATCGACCCATGGTTCCTTGAGCGCGTTGATGTTATCAAAGGCCCCTCTTCCGCATTATATGGCCAGAGTATCCCCGGCGGTGTGGTGATGATGACCTCCAAGCGCCCGCAATTTACCTCGGAAGGTCATTTCCGCCTGACGGGGGGTAATAACAATACCCAAGTCGCGGCATTTGATTATACCGATGCGATATCCGAGCATTGGGCGTTTCGCCTGACCGGGATCACCCGCAACAGTGACACCATGTATGACCATCAGCGCGAAGAGCGCTATGCAATCGCGCCGTCATTATTGTGGCAGCCAGATGAAAATACTTCATTGTTACTGCGCGCCAATTTGCAAAAAGACCCTTCCGGTGGCTATCACAGTGCGGTGCCAGCAGATGGCAGCATTTATGGGCAGAAATTAAGCCGTGGCTTCTTCGATGGCGAAAGTAACCACAACGTGTTTAAGCGCTGGCAGCAAATCTATAGCTCTGAATTTTCACACAAATTTGATAATGTTTGGTCTTTCCACCAAAACGCCAGCTATACCCATTCTAATAGTCAGTTAGAGCAGGTTTATCAAGGGGGCTGGAATAGCGACCGTACTCTGATGAACCGTTATTACTCTGGTGAAGAGTCATCACTCAATGCATTTGCGGTAGATAACCAACTGACCGCGGATTTCGCCACGGCGGCAGTGGAACACAAGGTAATGCTGGGGCTGGATTTCCAGAAATTCCGCAATAATTTGCGCAGTGACAGTGCTTATGCCACCACATTGAACCCTTACACGGGCGTTTCTGGCGGCAGTACCTTGTATCGTGATGACTTGTTGACCACTCCCGGTATCAATTCATCCTATTTAAATCGCCGCTATGAGCAGAGTGGGGTTTATCTGCAAGATGAAATGACATTGGATAATTGGCATCTGAATCTGTCCGGCCGTTATGATCGGATGAAGACGGAGAATATTGATAAAACCGCCAACAGCACTGATGAGCGCACAGATAATCACGCCAGCGGGCGCGCCTCATTGCTGTATGGTTTTGATAGTGGTATTTCTCCGTATGTTAGTTACAGCCAAGCTATCACGCCAAGTTTGTTCCCGGATGCACAGCAAAAACTGTTGAAACCGATGACCAGCGAGCAGTATGAAGTGGGGATTAAATATCAGCCGCCGGGCAGCTCTTCACTCTATTCCGCCGCCTTATATGACCTGACCCAAAATGATGTGGCAAACCGCGCAGTACCGGCCACTTATTATGTGCCCGCCGGTAAAGTGAATTCACAGGGGCTGGAGCTGGAAGCCAGAAGCCGGATTAATGACCGGTTGAGTGTGATTGCGGGCTATACCTATAATCGAGTGAAATTCAAAGATGCCATTGATGGTAATGATGGTCATACGCCAGTATTAGCGCCGTCTAATATGGCATCACTGTGGGCGCAGTATGAAGCGGGTTATGGTATTAATGTGGGGGCGGGGATCCGTTATATTGGCAAACAGTGGGCCGATGATGCCAATACCTTGCGCGTCCCTTCCTATACACTGGGCGACGCCTCGGTTCGTGCGGATTTAGGGACATGGGCAACATCATTGAAAGGCGCGTTTGTTCAATTGAATGTGAATAATATCGCAGACAAAAAATACGTCGCCGCCTGTTACAACACTTCCTATTGCTACTGGGGCGCAGAGCGCTCAGTACAAGCGACAGTGGGCTATGACTTCTAACTAACTCAATATATTCATCATAAAGCCCGCAATCTCTGCGGGCTAATGATGACATTATCTTTTCTCAGCGCCAAAACGGGCGGCTGTAATCTCGCTTGATATCCTCTCGGCTCAGGCCAATATCTTTTAATTGATCGGAATTCAACCGCCCGAGAGTATTGGCCGTTTTGCGCTGTTCATTCCATTGATGCACATATCTGTATGCTTGCAACCATAGCCGAATAAAAATATTAGGGCGATTTTTTGTGGCTCGTGTCATTGACGAGCAGCATTCATCTATTTGATCTTCAATTATATTATTCATTATTGACTCCCCGTCAGTAGGTGAGTCACTAGCATGAAACTTTGGCGCAAAACATTACAGATGCAAATTAGGACTATTATTTCCATACAGATATGCGATATATCAACTGAATGGTGTGATTTCATGCCATCTGTACTGCTTTACTCGTCATACTTCAAGCTGCATGTATGTTGGCTGCCTTCGTTCACCCCAGTCACTTACTTGTGTAAGCTCTTGGGGACTCGCTCAGTTGCCGCCTTCCTGCAACTCGAATTATTTAGAGAAATTACTCATTTATCAGGTGATACCAATGACTCGTTACCAACAATTGGCTGATATTCTTAGTCAACGGATTAAAGAAGGGCTCTATGTCGCCGGTGAGCGCCTCCCTTCGGTCAGGGTTTTGAGTGATGAGCATGGAGTGAGCATTAGCACCGTACAGCAAGCGTATCGGCAACTGGAAGAGTGCCTGTTGATTGAGGCGCGGGCGAAGTCGGGTTATTTCGTGCGTTGCAGCTCAAATCTGCCCTCTTTACCCGCGACCTGCACCCATGCACAGCGGCCGGTTGAGATATCACAGTGGGAAAATACACTGGCATTTTTGCAACGAGGCAAGCAAGAAAACATTATGCATCTGGGGGTAGGCTCGCCCGACATCTCTGGCCCGGGGCTTAAAATTCTCAGCCGATTATTAAGTCGAGTGAGCCTCCATCAAAGTGAAGAGGTGTTGGATTACGATAATATTTACGGCACGCCGGTATTACGTGAGCAGATAGCTCGCCTGATGCTCGACAGTGGTAATCATCAATCGGCTGAAAATATCATTATTACCTCTGGATGCCATGGTGCGCTGGCGATTGCGTTAGGGGCGGTTTGCCAGTCCGGTGACATTGTGGCGGTGGATTCCCCCAGTTTTCATGGTGCCATGCAAACCCTGAAAGGGATGGGAATGAAAGTGATTGAGATCCCAACCGATCCGGTGGTAGGGATCAGTCTGGAGGCACTGGAAATGGCCTTGGATCAATGGCCGATCAAAGCGATTCAGCTCACTCCAACCTGTAATGATCCGCTGGGCTACAATATGCCCGATGAGCGCAAAAAAGCATTACTGACACTGGCCCAGCGCTATGACGTCGCGATTATTGAAGATGACGTATATGGCGCACTGGCTTATCAATATCCACGGCCACCGACTATTGCCTCATTTGATGATGACGGGCGAGTATTGCTGTGCAGTTCCTTCTCAAAAACAGTAGCACCGGGTTTGCGTATCGGCTGGATTGCGCCGGGCCGCTATTTAGATAAAGCGCTGCACATGAAATATATTTCGGCCGGGCGGGTTGCCACATTACCGCAGTTGGCAATGGCTGAATTTATCAAACAAGGCCATTACATGCAGCATTTGCGCCGAATGCGCCGCCAATATCAACGCAATCGCGATATTATGACCAGTTGGGTGATGAAATATTTTCCGCCGAATACTTGTTTGAGCCGACCGCAAGGCAGCTTTATGTTGTGGGTTGAATTGCCGTATGGGTTTGATAGCTTGCGACTTAATCGCTGCTTATTACCACAAGGTGTGCAGATTGCGGTTGGATTTATCAGTTCAGCCTCGGGGAAATACCGTAATTGCTTGCGGCTGAGTTACAGCAAGCCGATGACGGTAGAAATTGAACGCGCGGTGCAAAAAGTTGGCACGGCGATTTATGAATTGTTGGCGGAGGATGAGCCTAAGGTAGCTGAAAAGCAAAACCAGCCTTAGGCTGGCTGTTACTGACGCAAATAGATCTGTGGCAGGGCGCTTTCCGGATGGCGTGAAATCCCCAAATCGGCTTGATACCAGCGGGTCAGTGTTTCGGCATTAAGCACTTCCTCTGGCGTGCCACAGGCAACAAGTTCGCCCTGCGCTAACAATAAAATACGATCGGCATACAGGGCCGCCAGATTCAAATCATGCAGCACACAGCACACCGCCAAAGGTTCTTGCTGGGTGAGTTGGCGCAATAGGCGCAGAGTATGTTGTTGATGATACAAATCTAATGCTGAGGTTGGTTCATCGAGAAATAACCACCGCGGGGCTGGCTCCGGTTGCCACAATTGCGCCAGCACACGAGCAAGTTGTACCCGCTGTTGCTCGCCACCGGACAGTGCGCGGTAATCCCGCTGCGCCAGTGCCAGACAGTCTGTTTGCGCCATTACTTCTTGCAGCGCCTGGTGATGGTGTGCCGCGCCATAAGGTGCGCGGCCCATTTGAATGACTTCACTGACACTGAATGGAAAGGCCAAATCACTGTATTGGCGCATCACCGCTCGGGCGCGAGCCAATGCTTGGGGCTGCCAGCTATTGAGGTTTTTCCCCAGCAACTGACACCGGCCCTCAGATGGCGCGAGGTAGCCGGTTAATAAGCGCAGCAAGGTGGATTTCCCCGCACCGTTTGGCCCGATAATCGCCACCATTTCACCGCTGGCAATGTGTAGTGAAACATTATTAATCAGCTTTTGCCCCTGAACATGATAGGAAAGCTGATTCGCTTCTAATAGCGCTGTATCAACCACTGCGTTGCTCCCGCTGACGTAAAATCAGCCACAGAAAATAAGGGCCACCCAGTAGGCTGGTTATCAACCCGACCGGCATTTCAGCCGGTGCGACCAAAGTCCGGGCCAGAGTATCGGCGGTGAGTAACAAGCAAGCCCCACCCAGTGCGGAGCCGGGGAGTAACCAGCGGTGGTCAGCCCCGATACGCATGCGAATGAGATGCGGCACCACCAACCCGATAAAACCAATCACGCCACTGACGGCAACGGCGGCACCAATCAAAATGGCGCTGAGTAACAACAAGCGTAATTTGGCTTGCCGCACATTGACACCGAGGTAGTGCGCTTCTTCATCCCCTAGCTGCAACAGGTTCAACTGGCGCGCCTGCAACAAACCGAGCACACAGGCGGGCAGGATCAATGATGTGGCTACCATTAGTGTCGACCATTGCGCTTGACCCAAACTGCCCATGCTCCAGAGGGAAAATTGACGTAATTGCTGGTCATCACTGATATAAGTCAGCACGCCGACCGCCGCACCACACAGCGCATTGATCGCGATACCGGCCAATAGCAAGCGCGATAAGTTGCCATGCCCCCAGCGGCTGAGGGTGAAAATAACGGCAGAAATAGCCAGACTGCCAATAAATGCGCCGACCATATGACTGTAAAGTGCTAACAGTGGTGGCAGGCTGAATGGCATAACAATAATCAACCCGACACACAGGGCCGCACCGCTGCTGATACCCAACAAACCGGGGTCTGCCAGTGGGTTGCGGAATAACCCTTGCATGATAGCGCCAGAGACTGCCAGTGCACAGCCGACCACCACGGCCAATAGTACGCGGGGCAGGCGGATATTCAGCCAAATGTGCCACATGGCATCATCTAGCGAGGCGTGCCATAAGGTGCGAAACGAGAGTGTCAAAGCCCCCATATTGGCCGAACCGAGCGCTAGGATAATCAAAACCATCAACAAGATGCTTAACATCAGGCGCGGGTGGATACGGCAATTCATTGCGCTTGTTCCATGCCCTTGCGCAGTTGCGCCAGCACTTGTGGGGTTGCCAGCCCAAAGCCCAGTAACGCCATATCATCAACCACTAACAGGCGCTTATTTTTACCGGCAGGTGTCAAGGCGATACCCGGCAGTTTCCAGATGTTCTCGTGGCCGCCCAGCGCCCTTACGCCGTCACTGGTGACTAGCAATAAATCCGGCGCACTCGCAATGACACCCTCTTGTGACAGTGGGCGATAGCGGCTGAAACCTTGCATTGCATTGTTACCACCGGCAGCCCGGATCATCGCATCCGCTGCGGTATTTTGCCCTGCGGCCATCGGCGTTAAGCCGCCATGGCTCATGACAAACAGTACTTTGACCGGCAGCGGTGTATTGCTCACAGCTGCCAAACGTTGCCGATAGTCTTTAATCAGTTTTTGCCCTTGTTCTGGTTGATGAAGCGCAGTGGCAACTGCGCTAATCTTTGCCGCGACACTTTCTGGCGTAATCTGACCAGGGATAGTGACGACGTTAACGCCACTCTCCGCGACTTGCTTCAGCGCTAGCGAGGGCTGCGCTAATTCGCTGACCAGCAGCATGGTCGGTTTCATCGCCAAAATCCCTTCGGCATTGAGCATACGCATGTAACCGACATCAGGAAGCTTTTGCACTGCCTTGGGCTGTAGACTGGTACTGTCACGGGCCACAATCTCGTCGCCGGCACCCAGTGCATAGGCGATTTCTGTGACATCACCGCCAATGGTGACGATACGTTCTGCGGCGAAAGATTTTAACGGCAGAAAACAGGCGCTCAGTGACAGAATGAAAGGGAGTGACAGTAACCTTAGTCTCATGCGGCAATGTCCTTATGATTTAGGCGAGCAATCTGCTCACGCCATTGGGTTTGTTCTGGCTGCCCTTCAGTGCGTTGGCCATAAAGTTGCGCAAGTTGGGTGCCATCTACAGCAAATAGCTCTAAACTGGTGACAAAACCGTCTTTTGTTGGCTTGCGGGTAATCCAGCTTTCAGCAATAGCGGTTTCGATCAGATGCAGTGTGAAACGCTGGTTGAAAACATTAATCCAATTTTGATGCGGGGTGACCTTCTCAATCATACCGGTGAATATTTGTACACAACCACGATTACCCACGAAAATCATAATTTCGTTCTGTTCTTGTTGAGCCGTATTCAACAGCTGTGTCAGTGAGCTGTTATCAACCCGATAAGCTAAGTCATCACCCACAGCGCGGAATGCTTGTTGGCGGGTCAGGTTATTGCGCTTGAGTAGCTGGAAGAACTGATGCACGTCAGTCATTGCGCGCCATTCAGCATCAACAGTCTCATCAGTGGCCGTGGGTTCACTGACTTCAGGGGTATTCAGTGGCTCTAGCTGCAACTCTGGGTTTTCGGTGGTGATAAACTGCGCCAGTAGCGCTTCCCAAGCAGGGATGTCAGTCTGTTCAGTGACATACACTTTATGCAGAGCATCGCCTTGATGGTCGAAGAACTGGATACTATGGCGCACTCCGTGGCGAGTTTCTTCGGTCAGTGTGAATGCGCTGGCCCATTGATTGAGGAACAGACGCAAATCCAAATTGCGCGGGTTGAGGATCAAACCGGCGTGACCATTCAGATGTTGATTCTCATAACGGCCCATTTGTTCATGCACGGCATAGGTATTGCGGGTGATAGCTTTGACTTCACCGACCGCTGCCAATGCAGCCAGCAGGGTACGAGCATCCGCTTTCAGCCGTTTGGCATCATGCCCGACTCGGCTGTGGGTCAGTTCCGCTTCTGAAATATCCAATAGAGTGGCTAAATCGCGCGCATATTTGCCTGGATTATCGGCTTTAGCCTGTAGATATTGTTCATATATTGAGTTGCTCATAATGATTTCCTCATTCTATTGATTTTTTATATGCAGATGATAGATAAGAATGATAATCCGGTAATTCGCCAATTGAATTACCGGAAGTGTTATTTCAGACTAACTTTTTCAATCAATTACCACTGATAGCTCACGAAGAGTTTTGCGTTACGGCCATCTTGCGGCACACCTTGTGGCGCGTAATACTCTTTTTCAAATGCGTTACCCAACACCACGGTAGTGGTCACACCTTTCAGTTGCTCTCGACCTTTATAGCTGACATAGAAATCATTGACGCCATAGCCGGCCTGACGTTTGCCGGAACTTAATGGCTGAGAGCGGTCAGCAAAGGTGGCAATCCAGCCCACGGCGAAACCGCTGTTAGCCACCGGAACATCCAGGGTGCTGGTGACCGTATCCGGGTTAATGGATTCGAGCCATTTATTGGTATCCTGATTTTTACCCCGGGTGCGGTTATAGGCCAGATCCCAGTTAAACAGGGCGGTTTTGTAGCTCATAGTGGCATCCCAGCCCCAGATTTTTGCCCGGTCAATATTGATTGATGAGGTTGTTGACCGATTAACTTTGATATCGATGTAGTCTTTAGCATTGGTGTCGAAGTAACTGGCTTTGAATTGCAGGTCATCTTCGGCCATCAGCAGGTCGTTAAAGCGCAGACCAAAACCATATTCCTGAGTTTCGTTAGTTTCTGGTTTCAGATTGGGGTTCGGTACCCAATAGTTACCCGGGAAGTGTCTGGAATCGTTGTACATTTCGCCCATAGTGGGCGCACGGAAAGCTTGCGCATACGAACCAAACAGCATCAGCCAGTCTGTTGGTGTCACCGTCATGGCCCCGCGCGATGACCATTTGTCAGCATCAACATCGGCGTAGCCTTCACTGCTGCCGCTATAGTTGTCATAACGGGTGCCGGCCAAAATAGACACTGGCAGGTCACGTAAGGTGATTTCATCTTGCAGCCAGCCGGAGCCAAAGCGAATATCCGCTTGTGGGAAACTTGTCGTTGCACCGCCCGGCGTTTGCTCTTGTTTATAAGCTTCAGTGCCATAAGTCAGTAAATGTGATGCAAAGCTATCAGTAAACAGGCGGGTGCGGTTTTCCAGCTTGCCGCCATTGGTGGTCTGCTTGCGTCCCTCTTCTGGGGTTCCCCGTGGGCGAGCATTGATTTCCACTTCGGAATAGTAAACCTGCGCCGTGGCATTCAGCCATTCTTGTTCAAGGGGCTTAATGTTGTATTTAAGTTGGGCATCACGTTGAATTGTAGAGCGATTTGTCATGACGTTAGCGCTGGACGCTGCGCTGGTTTGGGGGTTTTTCGGCTCTAGTGCGCTGTTGTTGTAATAACGCAGATTGGCACTCAACGACTGAATCTGGTCAATGCGCCAGGTGCCTTTTGCCATGACATTACTGATAGTTTCGTCATTTGGGGCATTAAAACCGTCGCTTTGGCGGATATTACCAATATCGCGGGTGCCGAAGGAGAGAATGCCATCGACATCATCGGTGCGGCCGTAGGCACTGGCACCCAGCCCGAAGCTGTGATCGCCGGTAGCGGCAGAACTGTAAACACGATAACCGGTATTTTTACCCGGTAGCAGCAAATCAGCGGCGTCGACGGTTTCATAGGCGATAACTCCGCCCAATGCACCGCTGCCATACAGCAGGGCGGATGGGCCACGCACCACTTCAACCCGTTTGACCAGCGCAGGGTCAAGGAAAGTGGAGTTTAAGTGTCCAGTATCAGTGCCTTGACGAATGCCATCAACTAAGGTGAGGACGCCCTGTTTGCCGTAGCCGCGCAATGTCACATCCTGCCCGTTAACGCGCCCGCTGCCGGTCACCGTCAACCCCGGAATTTTACGCAGCATATCTGCGGCGGAGGTGGCGGTTTCACTGGTGGGAGTGTTGGCTTCAATCACCGTCACCATCATCGGCGCTTCAAAACTGCTGCGCTCATTACCGGTCGCGGTGACGACCATGGTGTCAGTGGCGTGTCTTTTGCTGTTGGTTTGAGTGGCTGTAGGATCAGCCGCTTGCGCAGCAAAAGGCAAGGTGCAAGCGATTGCCAAACTGAGTGGGGACCAACGGAAACGGTCAGAAGTGAAACGAGGCATGTCGGCAATTCTCCATATTCTCTATGCAAAATAATATGCAAAAACAAATAGATAGTTTGCTGGCTGCCTTGATTAGAAAATCTGGGTGGCTTGCATTAATATCTTCAGCTTCGATGTCATAACACCGAGAAGCTTAGGTATATCGGGATGTTATTTGGTTAATATCAGTTTTCCAGCCTTGGTTTGGCGTAGCTGATAACATTCACCCTGATGGACAATAAAAGCGACACCGTGTTCTCCCAGCAGTTGTTCGCTGGTGATAGACAGCGGCTTACTGCCCGCGGGATGTATGGCTGCGGGCGCGTCGTTCTTGATGGGGGTTTTGTTCAACTGTTTATCCATATAACCGTTATGGTAATGATAACCAATATCAATGTGATAAGTATTATCAGTCATAACGAATGTTACACCAAGACATATTTATTGTTAATTCATTTTTACTTTGCGAGCTAATCCGTGATCTGGCAGTCAATCAAGGTTCATAACAGGCTGACTGGATGAGATGATTCCATAGCAGACTATGTGATAAAAACCAGAGCGGCAGAAACAACAAAACCCACCAATGGCGGGTTCTATTGTTGTTTAATCGGGCAATTTGGCTTATCTGAAGAGTAAGCCGCCATCGATGAGGGGGGCTTGTCCGGTCATATAGTCTGAATCAGGCCCAGCGAGGTATGAAACAAAGGCTGCGACATCCTCCGGTGTTTCTGCTCGGCCAAGGGCAATGCCATCCACATATTTTTTATAGGTTGCACCAATCGGCGCACCGGTTTCTTCGGCCATTTTTTTATCAATTTCAACCCACATATCCGTCCCGACAACACCGGGGCAATAGGCATTCACGGTAATGCCGAAGCTAGCCAACTCTTTTGCTGCCGCTTGGGTCAGTGCGCGAACACTGAATTTGGTGGCGGAGTAAATCCCTAACAGGGCAAAACCCTCATGACCCGCAATGGAAGAAGCATTGATAATTTTACCTTTCTGCTGGCGAGCTTTAAATTTTGTTGCTGCGGCTTGAATGCCCCAAAGTGTACCTTGTACGTTGATTCTAAATATTTTTTCGACTTCTTCCTGTGTCACGTTCAGCAGGCTTTTGGTTTGGCTGATACCGGCATTGTTCACCATAATATCGAAACCACCGAGTTCTTTCTCCGCGTAATCAACCGCTGCGAAAACCTGATCACGGACACTGACATCAGCATTAAAAGTGACACTTTTACGGCCTAAGGCGCGAATCTCATCCGCTACGACTTTGGTTTTTTCATCATTTAAATCAACCAATGCAATATCAGCCCCATCATGGGCCAATCGAAGCGCAATACTTCTACCTATCCCTTGCCCTGCGCCAGTAACCAGCGCCACTTTACCTTTCAAAGACATGTATAGCTCCTAAAGATGGAAATCATTCGCATTTACAGTTTTATCGCCATTAGTCAGGATTTGCTGGTGTATTCGTGCTAATCCCTTATTGCGTATAGTTATTTAGATATATCCGCCCAGTGAGAATATTCACCTCAATGGCGCTATTTATGAAAAACAGGTGACAGCTTTGCTGCCAATGCTGTCACCCTCGCGCGGGGCATTCTTGTGCCAGTCCATGTCAGGGCGATGATGACAGGCTTTTGTTATCCCGTGTTTATGTCCTGCCAGACTTCGCCAGTAAATATAAGAACCACGGCGCGCCGATCAGTGCCGAGAGTAACCCTGCTGAAATTGGCCACGGCCATGCCAAATTGCGCCCTAGCCAATCGGCAATCACCATCAACAACCCGCCGAATAAAGCCGATAGCAGACATTGCGAGCGAAAATGGTATGCACCGCTATAACGTGCTAATTGCGGGGCGATTAGCCCAATAAAACTGAGCGGGCCGATGAGCAATGTGCCTGCGGCGGTCAACGCTGCTGCCAGCAATAAAATCAGCATATTACTGCGCCGCAAGCCAACGCCGAGGGTTCGCGCGGTAGCTTGGCCAAGACTCAATAACGTGACCCAGCGCTGTAGCAAGAGTGCCAACGGGATCAACAGCAGTGCTTGGCCCATTGCCCATAATGCTCGTTGGGCCGTGATCCCGGTAGTGGAACCGGTGCTCCAATTCAGTAGTGTCATGGCGCGGGGATCGCCACTCATCAGCAGCAACATACTCAGTGCCATACTCAGATTGGTCAGACACAAACCGACTAACACCATAGTTTGTGGTTGAAACTGAGAACGCAGTCCGAACATAAACAACAGCAGAGTTGCCAGCACACTGCCTGCCAGTGCGGCGGGGAAAAGCAGTGAGAGCGGCTGATTGAAAATAATCACCACCAGCACCACGGCTAGAGACGCCCCGCTGCTGATACCCAATAGTTCAGGGCTGGCCAACGGGTTCCTGCTTTGGCGCTGAATGAGTACCCCGGCCACCGCCAACATGGCCCCAGCGCTAAATGCGCCCAGTATGCGCGGCCATCGCCATTGCAGCAGTTGCCATATGTCTGAATTTTCAGGTGTTCGGTTGACCAGCAATGACATCACGATGCCAAACAATAACATCAATATCAGCAGCGACACATGTGATGCCGTGAGTTTCCTGTCGGGGAGATTGCCCTGCGGTGCGGGTGAAAGTTGCGCATTGCGTTGGCGTAACAGCAGCATCAGCATGACGGGCGCACTGAGTAAGCCGGATAATGCCCCGGTCGGTAAATCCCCTCCCGCCGGGGAGATAAACTGTGCCAACTGGTCGACGGCGGTCAGCAATAACGCGCCAAACAGAGGCGCACAAATTAATTGATGCGAGAAGCGCCGAACCCCGCTTAACCTGACTAAAGCGGGCGCGGCCAGACCGATAAAACCAATAATGCCCACTTTACTGGTCACCAGCGCACTGAGTGCGACGGCAATGGCCAAAGCGGCAAGTCGGATTTTTACTACTGAAACACCTAAGGTGCTGGCACTGTCATCAGACAGCCCAATTAACATCAACGGCCTGGCGAGCAAGCCGCTCAGCCCCATCAGGATAAGCACGGGTAACCACAAAAGTTGCACCGATTGCCAGCCGCTCTGGTTCAGTGACCCCGCCTGCCAGCTAAACAGATCACTGAGATAATCATGATTGAACAACACCAGCACGGTATTGACTGAATTGCCATACAGACTGATCACCATGCCAACCAGAATGACTCTTAAAGGCGCAATCCCCTGTTTGACCACCAACAAATAGAGCAAAATGGCGGTGAGTGTTGCGCCAATTAATGCCAAATTAGTTAGCCCGAGAACCAGCAATGCCGGGCAGAGAATCACACTGGCTGACATTGCCAGATTGGCTCCAGCCGCAATCCCCAGAGTGGCTGGTTCTGCCAATGTGTTGCGTAGCACCTGCTGAAACAGCAGGCCAGCCAGCGCCAGCGCCATCCCCGCCAAAACACTGATGGTTAGCCGGGGCAGGAAGCTGTATTGCAGCACCAGGTTAATGGCCGAAGGAACATTGGTGGATTTGATTCGAGCGAGATTCATCGCCAGTAAAGTCATGCCTATCAGCAGTAATATCAGCGTGATAAGCCAAAGGACATAAGGAGGGCGCGGCTTAGTCATGATGGATGAGACTCCAGAATAGCCGCGGTAATGTTTTGCGCCAAATTGACCGCTGTTGCCAAACCACCAAAGGGGAAAATATGACTCATTTCCCGCGTTTTATTCTGTGCCACCAGTGGTAATCGCTGCCACAATCCGTCGGCTTGGCGCAGGCGCGAAACCTGTGTCAATGTGGTGGGAAGCTCGGTATAGAGCAGTTTATCGACCGGCAATGACGCCAGTTTCTCGATACCCACATTGGCCGTGCCCATGGCGCTGACCGGCTGTATCCAGGCGTTGCTCATCCCTAGCTGATGTAATACTGCATCTGCCAAACTATTACGGCCATAAACCGTGGCATATTGACCATCCTGACTGCGAACCACCACCAAAATGCGCTGGCTTTTTATGTGGCTCAACTGCTGGCGACAGTGCTCTATCGCGGTACTGGCTTCTTGTATGAACCGCGCCGCAGCGCTTTCGATTTGCAATTGCTGCCCTAATTGGGCGGTAAACTGAGTCAGCCCTTGCCAGACATCAATAACCGACGGATAGACGCTCACCACCTGCACTGTGGCTACGCGGCGTAGGTTATCCAGCAAGGCCGGAGCAAGGAAATCACTGAAAATCAAAGAAGGTTTGAGCGCGCTCAACAGCTCAATGTTAGGTTCCCAGAACGGCCCAATGTCTAACACGCCCTCGGGTAACGGGGGCGTGTTAATACGCCGACGAAAATATTCACTATCGGAAACGGCCAATGGAACGATACCCAGCGACAGCAGGGTTTCTGCTGCCAGCCAGTTAATCGCGACGATACGTTTATTAGAGGGCGCAGCCATCGCCAAAGATGAATTTATTAATGGCAGTGCCAATAATATTTTCAAACAATGACGACGGCTTAAGTGCATGTTTTTCATCAGAAGCTATATTTTAGCGAACCGACAAAGGTGCGCTCTTGCCCCGGATAACAGCTGGTGGCGTCATCGCAGGTTCCCACATAGCTGTGGTTTAACAGGTTCTGGACATTGAAGCCTACGGCAACATGCTGATTTACCTGGTATTTGGCTCCAGCATCAACCAGCGCGAAATTCTTGACCTCAATGGTATTGGCGTTGTCACCATACATGCTACCGACATAGCGCACACCAGAACTGAGCTGCAAACCATCAAAAATCCCCTGATGGAACCCATAGCTCAGCCAGGTTGATGCCATATGTTTAGGAACATTGGCCTGCTGCTTGCCACGATCGCCATTGTTACTTTTGGTGATTTCGGTGCTGGTGTAGGTATAGGACGCCAGTAAATCCAGATTTTGCGTCAGTTTCATGGTCGTTTCTGCTTCAATACCGCGCGAATTCACTTCTCCCGCGGCCACCAGATAACCGGTCGCGACATTGTTGACTATTTCATTAGTCAGCACGTTGGTTTTGGTAATATCGAATGCGGCAAGGGTCATCAACAGATTGCTATCTGGCTGATATTTAACACCTATTTCATATTGATGCGCTTCACTCGGATCAAAGGTGTGGTTTTTGCTGTCCACGCCGCTGTTGGGGACGAAAGATTCGGCGTAGCTGATATAAGGCGCAAGCCCATTATCAGCGAGGTAGGTTAAGCCCGCGCGCCCAGTCCATACCCCTTTGTCTACCCAACTGGTGGTGGTTTTCAGATTATTAACCGTGCTCATGCTCACATCATCATGACGCCCGCCCAGTGTTACCAGCCACTTCGGCGTTAGCGATATTTGATCCTGCATATACAGGCCCAACTGCGCAGTGGTTTGGTCATTATTGTTCAGGGCATAGGTAGGGTCAGCAATTGGCAAACCATAAACCGGGTGATAAATATTCAGCGCAGGGGCCGCCGCGCCAAAGCGCTTCGCATTCCCCTCCATACGGCTGTAATCAAGGCCGACTAACAAAGTATGCTCAATGGAGGCGGTAGCAAAATCCGCCTGCAACTGGTTATCAATGTTAAAAGCTCTCATATGCTCGTCAAAGCGGATTGCGTTGCGCGATACAGTGCCTTTATCAAAATCAATTGCGCCCGGTAACAAGTTATTCAAAATGGTGTCTGTCTGCCCATAACGCACATTCTGGCGAACCTGGACAACATCATTAACTTGATGATTTAACTCATAACCTACGGTGAACTGTTCTTGCTGGAAGTGGTTGTAGCTGTAATCGCCAAGCAGTGTGTCGGTCACTATGCCGCCTGGCTTAGTCAGCACTGCAACCGTGCCGCCAGAGGTGTCCCGTAGATAATCTGCTCGGAGGGTCAAACTGGTATCGGCATTAGGCAACCAGGTTAATGACGGGGCCAGATAGACGCGGTTATCCTCCACACTCGGCCCATTGTGATACTTAAATTGGGTATCACTGTCACGGGCGACTCCGATCAGGCGATAGAGATAATGGCCATCATCATCAATTTTATCAGTGGTATCAAACCGCACTTGTCGGCGATTAAAGTTACCTAACTCGGTTTCTACCTCATGCACGCTCTTCGCCGATGGTTGCTTGCTGATGCGGTTAACAATACCGCCAGCATCGCCAAGACCAAACAGGGTCGATGACGGGCCACGGACAATATCAATACGTTCGAGGGCATAAGGCTCAGTGCGGAAATAGCTATAACTATTATTGAGTTGGCGTAAACCGTCGCGATAATCATTGGTGGTCAGAGCATTGAATCCGCGAATGTAAATCCAATCATAACCTTTGGGGTCAACACCGTAGGTTTCAGTTTTGACACCCGGAACATAGCGCAGCGCTTCTGTAACACTTTGCACATTTTGTTGGTCCATACGTTCGCGGGTAATGACCGAAACAGACTGAGGCACTTTTAGCAGCGGCGTATCGGTTTTGGTGGCGGAGTTGCTTTGCTGCGGCACTGTGCTGTTAGCCCCAGATTGCGCAGTCACTGTCAGGGTATCGGCGGAGGCCGACAGGCGCGTGATAATCACCGTGCCATTTTCTATATTAAAGCTCAGACCGCTGCCGCTTAATAGCCTCTGCAATGCCATCTGGAGAGTCATATTGCCTTGCAGTGCGGGAGCCGTTTTCTGTGCCACCAATTCCGGCGTCACGATCAGTTGTACGCCGTTCTGCTGTGCCACGGCATTGAGTGAGGCGATTAATGGCTGGGCTGGTAGCGAAACTGACAACGTGGCAGCACTCATTACCATCGGTGAAAAGACGCCCAACGTGACGGCTGCCATACCGGACCTCACGCGAGCACTCTGATAAAGCGTAAAAAGAGTCATGCAATTTTCCCCAGAAAAAAAAGAAATAAGAATCATTATCTTTCTGAAGACGAGGCTGATGCCAAAACCCTGACGTCGCGCTAAAAATATTTTTATCTTTTTTCTGGCGTTCAACGCGCCTGTATTTGCGTTTTGCCCGACTGAGTCGTGAGTTTCACCGGGAGGACTTTCGGCAGTACATGAACAAAGCTATCAATACGGTGCACATCAAAACTCCCACTGATACGCATTGCCGCTACTTTACTGTCCCCGAGGCGGTAAGGCATGTCGCCGTAGCGGGCGAACTCGGCTAAGGCCAAATCTAGCGGTGTACTATCGAAAACGACCCGTGATTGCCGCCAATCCGCGATAACTCCGGTGGTAGCTGATGGCTGGCGAGTCAGCTTGCCGTTGACATCACTTATTGCCCGCTGGGAGGCGCGTAACACCAGTATGTGGCTGTCCTCCGTGGCAAACCGCAGCTTAGCCATCGCGCGCCAGAAGGTATTTTCCCACCAGGTGCGCTGCCCAACACGCACCGCACCGCTGCTGACTTCAACTGCCACACCGTTGCCGCTCATCGAATGCGGAATATAGCGAACGCCAAACTCGGTGCCTAAAACCGTCAAACGTGACGGCCCGCTCAGCACAATAAAAGGCTGATCAGCAAGATGGCGGACTTGAAAATAGGCCTGGCCCTTACTCATGGTCACTTCTCGGCGCTGGGGATAATAAGCAACTTGTAGTTGGGTATCCGCATCAAGAGTGAGCAAGGTGCCGTCAGGAAGAGTCAGCTGTTTGGTTTCTCCACGTGCGGTTTGAACCAACGCGGTCATTGATGGAGGAGCAAGCCACTGGCTAGCGGGCCAAATCAGCACCAATAACATTAGCCCTAATAATAGCGGCCCTAATAACCGCGGTGCTGCGGAGAACGGCGACCAGCGCCGGAAAAAGGATTGAGTGGCAGGGGAAGCTTTACTCGGCAAGGAGCTACGCAGTTGTGCAATGTTCTCTTTTGGCAACTGGCCAACAGTTTGCCAAAGTTGCTCCATTTGCTGATAACGAGCCGCATTTTCGCCCTGCAATAACCACTCTTCAAACTGTCGCTGCTCACGGGCTGATAATCTATTTTGTTGTTTTGTTAGCCAGTGTAATGCTTGCTCGTCTGCCACCAAATACTGATCATTGCTGTTATTCATGGCGATCATCCTCACTTTTTTTGCCGACTTTCTTGTCGCGCCATTCTTGTTGCTGCCAACTTTCGTTACTCACTCGGCAAGCCAGCATTGCTCGAATAATATGCTTCTCGACCATATTGATGGATATTCCCATCTGGCTGGCGACCTCTTTTTGTGACAATCCATCAAATCGATGCAGGATAAAAGCTTCACGGCAGCGGGGAGGCAGAGCCTCAATAGTTTGGGTCATTAAAGCATTATACTGACTTTCTTCAATTAATTCGTAAGGTTGAAGATAAGACGGAGCAGCAAAATCTGACTCATCGGCTTCTTCCGAGGGTTCATGAATATGAGTATCGGGGCGGCGGTAGTGGTCAATCAGCAAATTGCGGGCGATGCGATACAGCAAACTGCGGTGAGAGCGAATCGGCAGGGGTACCGTCAACGCCCGAATAAAAGTTTCTTGGGCCAAGTCCTCCGCATGATCGCGGTTGCGCAGCTTCCGATTAATAAATCGATATAATTCAGTATAATACTTTTCGAAAGCAGGCACTTTTTTCTCAGAACAGGGAGGAAGAATAAGTTGTGATAATCATCTTAAACATAATAATTCTTTTTACAAATGATAATCATTTATATAAAAGTGTGAAATGTTGATGTTATGGCTCATCGATGTTGTCTTGGCGAACAACCAATAACCCGCGACCGGTTTTATTGGTACAGCCGTGGTCCGTGAACTGTCAGCCGCTGGGCATCAGGTTCTTGGGCTGACACGAAGTCAACAGGGCGCAGATTCGCTTGCCGCCGCAGGTGTCGAGGCACATCTTGGCGATATTGAAGATTTTAATAGTTTACAACGTGGCGCGGATTTAGCGGACGCGGTGATCCACACCGCTTTCAACCACGACTTTTTCACTTTTGTGGCGAATTGTGCAAGAGACCGACAGGCGATCGAGGCCATGGGTGCAGCGCTGAAAGGATCGCAGCGACCACTGATCATCACCTCCGGTGTTGGTATGGGGGCGATCGGAGCTAATACTTTGGCGGTTGAAGATTATTTCAATTCCGCTCACTCAAACCCGCGTAAGGCGTCGGAACTGGTCGGTATTGCTGTTACCCAGCATCCCGGCTGGCACTTCACCGGTGTCGATCCTTCGCCTGATATGCTCGCTATCTGTGCTGAGAAATTGCAACGCGAAGGCCTTAGCAACCGATGCACCCTAATTGAAGGCTATCTGGATGATGTGCCCGTCAGTGGTGACTATGATGTCGCCCTGTGTTTGTTAGTCATCCATTTTATTCAGGATGCTCAGCGTCTGGGAATTTATTCACAGATGAACGCTCAGTTGGCTCCAGGTGGAAGAATGATCGCGGCTGAAATTGCCGGAGATATGCAAGCTGATGATTTTGATGAAAAAATGGCGATGTGGGCAGCAATGCATTCTGTTGCCAGCAACACTGAGCGTGATGCACAAGAAATCAAAGCGCAGTTGCGTGAGCGTTTGTTGTTATTGGCTCCGGAACAAACCGAGCAGTTAATCGCCGCGTCCGGTTTTAATCCGCCACAGCGCTTCTTCCAGTCGTTACTGATTCATGGCTGGACGGCGAAAAAGCAAAAAACCAGCCGTTAAGCTGGTTTCTTTAAATAGTGGTGCCCGGACTCGGAATCGAACCAAGGACACGGGGATTTTCAATCCCCTGCTCTACCGACTGAGCTATCCGGGCAACGGGGCGCATTAAACCGTATTGGCCGCTGATCGTCAACGAATTTATAGCTTAAAACCACTAAAACTGTGTTGATCGCTCTCTTTTCAGGCAAAAAAGGAAAAGTCTTCACAAATTGGCCTAAAATTTTACCCCCACGCCGCTTAGCTCAATGCACCATTTTTTCGGCATTGAGCGACTTCCAATACATCTTCTGCCAGGCGTTTAGCGACTTCAACATCGACCAGTTGGCGTTTTACCAGCAACTTGCTCAGGCAACCTTCCAAAATCAACTCCATTTGCTGGGCGACCATCTCGGCATCATCAGCCTCCATCTCTCTTAGCAATTCCAGCGTATAGTGCAGCGAGGCTTCTTTTTGCTGCTCCGCCAATTGGTGGATAGGGTGGGCATCCTCGGGATAGAAGCTACAGGCCGCAATAAACAGGCAACCGGGATAGCGCTGGTTTTGGACTTGTTCACTGAGTGTTTGATAGCGCGCCAGTAGCTTTTGTTTCGGCGATAATGTCTCATCCAGCTGCAATTGACGCCGCCAGGTATCGATCTGCTGACCATGGTAGCGCAGGCAATCGTACAGCAATGCTTCGCGGTCTGGCCAGAAACGGGCCAGATCACTGACTTCGACGGAGACTTCTTTTGCCAGCATTTCCAGCGTAGTATTTGCCAGCCCTTTCTGTTCTAACAGATTGAGCGCACAGCTTAAAACTTGTTCGCGTTGCACGTTGCTCTCCTCCAACCTCTTCCCGGCAAGTATGGTTTTCCACTGCTGATTACGCAAATAAATGCATTGGCACTTTCTGCCAGCAGCCTCTGTACCTTATCACTACTACAGCCCGATTTTTCTAATTCTTTACCACTGAGTTATTAGCCAAACTATAACGGTAAGCTTATCGCATGATTTTTGTGGTTTCGCAGTCTGTGAAGCGGGGCGCATTTTATGGCGCATCTGCTTGCCATAGAGGAGCGGCGCTATACTAATAAGCATCCCGCTATCTTGGGCGGCAGCGGGTCGCTGATGAGATTGAATCATTTATGAAAATAGTCATTGCTCCAGACTCTTATAAAGAAAGTTTATCCGCGTTGGATGTTGCTGTGCAGATTGAAGCGGGTTTTCGTACCCAATTTCCTGACGCACAATATATCAAGCTGCCAGTTGCTGATGGCGGCGAAGGCACGGTAGAAGCTATGGTTGCGGCTACGGCCGGTCGAGTTATTAAGACCACTGTGACCGGGCCGTTGGGGGCAAAAATTGATGCCTTTTACGGCATATCCGGTGATAAAAAATGTGCATTTATTGAAATGGCTGCTGCCAGTGGGCTAGAGCTTGTCCCTCCATCTTTGCGTAACCCGTTGAAAACCACCTCTTATGGTACCGGTGAATTGATTTGCAATGCGCTTGATCAGGGCGTGAAACAGATCATTATCGGCATTGGAGGCAGTGCCACCAATGATGGTGGTGCGGGGATGGCACAGGCGCTGGGTATCAAGTTGCTGGATAAGCAAGGGAAGCAACTTGGCTTTGGCGGCGGTAAGCTGATTGAGTTGGCCGCGATTGATATTTCAGGGTGCGATCCGCGGATTAAACAGTGCCAAATCGATGTGGCTTGTGATGTCACCAACCCACTGACGGGGCGGGCAGGGGCTTCTGCTGTTTTCGGCCCGCAGAAAGGGGCCACACCTACTATGGTTGCTCAACTGGATGAGGGGCTACGGCATTATGCCGAGGTGATTAAACGCAATCTGGATGTCGATGTTGACCAGGTTGAAGGGGCGGGTGCGGCAGGGGGACTAGGTGCGGCGTTACTGGCTTTTTGCGGCGCGACCCTCAGTCCGGGGATTGATATTGTGACCGATGCGTTGGGGCTGGATGCTTTAGTCCGCGATGCCACTTTTGTCATTACCGGAGAAGGGCGGATGGATAGCCAAACCATTCACGGCAAAGTGCCTATCGGTGTCGCCAGAGTGGCCAAGCGTTATAACAAACCGGTGATTGGGATTGCCGGTAGCCTGACCGACGATGTGGATGTGGTGTATGAGCACGGATTGGATGCGATTTTTAGTGTGATTTACCGTGTTTGCACTCTGGAGCAAGCGCTGGATGATGCAGCAGACAATGTGTTCAGGACTGCGCGTAATATTGCTGCAACCTTGGCAATAGGCATGGCGGTGGGGAAAGCTAAAAACGAGGGTGAATGAGCCGGACTCAATGCTCATCCACCTAAAAGGATATTAATCAGTTAACAGCTAGCGCGGTAGATTTTGTAAATGCTGCAAGAATTCCGTCGCATTCATAAAACCGGTCACGCTGGCTGCGGGGATTTCATTGCCTTGCGAATCGAAAAACAGGATGGTCGGCAAGCCCAACACATTTAACTGTCTCAACAGCGCGCCATGTTCGGTGCTGTTGGCTGTTACGTCAGCCTGGAGTAATACAGTATCGGCTAGCTGGCGCTGAATCTTGTCATCACTGAAAGTGTATTTTTCAAACTCTTTACAGGCAACACACCAGTCGGCGTATAAATCCAGCATCACCGGCTGACCTTTCGCTTGGGCTAATGCCGCCTGTAACTGAGGTAAATTGGTCACTGACTTAAAACTTAAGTGCTTAATTTCACTCTGTTGTATATGGTTGCCGAAAGCCCAGTCTTGCAGCGGGCGAGCAGCCACCAGTAAGGCGGCCAGCAGCAATAACTGACAAGCTCGCGCCCAACCGGAGTGAGCTTTCAGACTTAATACAAATGCCCAGCCGAAGAAGGCGATCGCCAGCAAGCTCCATAAACGTAAGCCCCAAACATCCCCCAGCACTCTTTCCAGCAAGAACACGGGCAGCGCCAGAATGACAAAGCCGAAAGCTTCTTTGACATATTGCATCCACGGGCCACTGCGCGGGATCAGTTTGTTGCCGAACAGCGTCACAATCACCAGCGGAATACCCATTCCTAAAGCATACAAATATAGTGTTCCGCCACCGGCCAGCATATTACCGCTTTGGGCGATATACAGCAGAATGGCGCTGAGCGGGGCGGTGGTGCACGGCGAGCAAATTAGACCCGCCAGTGCACCCATGGCGAACACACCGGCTAGTGAACCGCCGCGCTGGCTGCTGCTCCATTGCACCAGTCGGGTTTGCAGTGATGAGGGCAATTGCAGCGAATAGAGGCCAAACATCGAGAGCGCCAATAGCACGAACAGCGCTGATAGCCCAATCAATACATAAGGGTGCTGTAGCGCGGCCTGAAATTGCAAGCCTGCCGCCGCAACCACCAGGCCGAGTAAGGTGTAAGTCAGCGCCATTCCTTGCACATATACTACCGCGAGCAGCAATATCCGCCGCTGACTGTGGGGCTTTTCACGCCCGAGAATAATAGCTGAAATCAGCGGGTACATCGGCAAGACACAAGGGGTAAAGGCGATGCCAATACCGATGAGCAACGCCCATAAAGGGGAAAATGGCAGCTCAGTTGGTGCCGGAGTTGTGGTGGCAGCGATTGGCGGCATGGTGACTACGGATGAACCGGCGGTGACAGCGGAGAGCGGAACCACCCGTGTTTCAGGGGGATAGCAGAAACCAGCCTCGGCACAGCCCTGATAAGTCACACTGACACTGGCCTGTTCACCGGCCTGTGTTATCGGGATTTTCAGTGTTAACTGTTGCTTGAAAATGGCAACTTCGCCATAGAATTCATCGTGGTGCGCTATACCCTCCGGCAAGATAAATGTTCCGAGAGTGGCATTTTTGGGCACGATTTTGATTTGCTGGCGATACAGATAATAGTCAGGATGAATCTGCCAACTCAGCGTGAGCTGGTCGCCTTGTTGGCGGAAATCAAAGGCAAAAGCTTGATCGACTGGAATAAACCGGCTCTGGGCGCTTTTGGGGCCCAAAGTGGCATTATCACCAAATAGTGAAGCTTGTGCGCTGTGCGGAGCGAGTAAAATGCTGCACAGCAGCAGAATCAGAGTAATGAAGCGTTGAGCCATGACAGGTAATCTTTATCTCCGTCCCGTACCGGCAGCACCAGCAATTCCGGTGTCTGGTAGGGGTGATGTTGTTTGATATAGCTGAGAAGCGCTTGCTGATGGCCGGTATTGCTCTTGAACAGAAGCTGGACTTCATACTCTTGCTGAAGTTTACCTTCCCAGTAGTAAATCGAGGTCGCACCCGGTAACAACGTAGCGCAGGCGGCCAGTTTTTCCCCCAGAACCTGCGCGGCTAAATCCTGTGCGCTGGCCTCATCAGGTGCGGTGCACAATACCACAATTGCATCACAATCAGACATTTTAACCTCATTGGTAGTGCTGTTCTATGGTGGTGTGGGAAATTTAGAGATAACGCAATGAGTGAAGTCATCGGCTTATAAAACGTACTATACCCTGAAGTCGGGGGAGGTCAGAAGATGATTTATATCACAGTGGAATAGATGCGATGAAGCTCGCAAATGAGAGTGGGGCGCATCGCGCGCCCCATTTACCGATGATAGATTGCAGAACCAGACCGCCCATCACGAAGCCGAAACAAACGGCCAGTGCAACCCCGATGGTTCCTGGGATGAAGAATGGATGGTTGAATACGAAGCGGCCAATACGCGTGGTGCCGGTGTCATCCATTTGTACTGCTGCAACCAGTGTTGGGTAGGTTGGCAGAATGAACAGACCAGAAACCGCTGCGAAAGAAGCAATCGCTGCCAGTGGTGAAACATTCAGTGCCATTGCCATTGGCATCAATGCCTTGGCAGTTGCAGCTTGTGAGTAAAGCAGTGCTGAACAGAAGAAGAAAATAACAGCCAGCAACCATGAGTGAGCTTGAATCAAGCTACCCGCAGTTTCTTTAATCCAGTCCAGGTTGTGTTGTACAAAGGTATCGCCCAACCAGGCTACACCAAGGATACAAATACAAGCACTCATCCCAGCTTTGAAGGTGCTGGAATTCAGTATTGAGTCGGTATCAACTGAACACACCATCGTGGTGATGGTCGCCACACTCAGCATGATGATCAGGATGGCGTTAGTGGTGTTCATCAGTGGTGTTGCCACCAGACCGACACTTGGGCTGTTGATGATGGCATATGCCACAACACACAACACACCCGCCAGGAACAGCAGTACGGAGGTTTTAGCCCGTGGTTTAATCACTTTAACCGTGTCGCCACGTAGAGTGACCAGACCTTCTTCTAAACGTTTTAGATAGACGGGATCATCAGACAGTTTGGAGTTAAAGCACCAGGAAACAATCAGTGACATCACAAACACCGCACATAGGGTGGATGGGATGACTATCATCAGTAAATGTAAGTAGCTGACGCCGTGGCCTTCCATGACGGAAGACATATAGACCACTGCCGCAGAAATTGGGGATGCGGTAATGGCGATTTGTGCGGAAACCACTGCGGTAGACAGTGGGCGGCAAGGTTTGATGCCTTGTTCTTTCGCCACTTCTGCAATCACTGGCAGGGCTGACAGAGAAATGTTACCTGTCCCGGCAAAGATGGTCAGAAAATAAGTGACCAACGGAGCAAGGATGGTGATGTGTTTTGGGTTCTTGCGCAGTAACTTTTCAGTTTGTTGCACCAGATAATCCATACCGCCTGCAACCTGCATTGCAGATATGGCGGCAATAACAGCCATGATAATTGAAATAACATCAAACGGAATGCTGCCGGGTTTGACACCAATAATCGCCAATACCAGAACCCCAATCCCCCCTGCAAAACCGATACCGATACCGCCCAACCTGGCCCCTAAAAAATGGCCAGCAGAACAATGACTAATTCTACGGCTATCATAGTGTTTACTCCTTGATCCAAATGAAAAATTAAAGTTAAAAAGTTGTGTTTGCTAGAAAGTAAAAAGGCACGCTGTCCAGAGGAGCATGCGTGCCTTATAGGGCTACCGGATGATTATTTTATTGTTCATTTTCATCGGTATAACGTTTTGCCTTATAGGCAGGATGCATCAGGTTCTCGACAGAGAAAATATCGTCCAACTCGGCTTCAGTTAATAAGCCGCGTTCCAGAACCACTTCCCGCACATTTTTGCCGGTTTCCGCACAAATCTTGCCCACGATGTCGCCATTATGGTGACCAATGAATGGGTTCAGATAAGTAACGATACCGATAGAGTTAAAGACATAACGCTCGCAGACTTCTTTGTTGGCCGTAATGCCATTGATGCATTTTTCCAACAGGTTGTAACAAGCATTTGTCAGGATGTGGATGGACTCAAACATAGCCTGGCCAATCACCGGCTCCATGACGTTCAATTGGAGCTGACCTGCTTCGGCCGCCATAGTAATGCAAGTGTCGTTACCGATCACCTTAAAACAAACCTGGTTAACAACTTCAGGGATCACCGGGTTTACTTTTGCCGGCATGATGGAAGAACCGGCCTGCAATTCTGGTAGATTGATTTCATTCAGACCTGTGCGTGGGCCAGAAGAGAGCAAACGTAAGTCGTTGCAGATTTTTGACATCTTAACAGCCAGACGTTTCAGTGCGCTGTGCACCATCACGTAAGCACCACAGTCAGAGGTCGCTTCAATCAAATCTTCGGCCGGAACACAAGCCAACCCACTGATTTCAGATAGTTTTTGTATCGCCAGCTGTGAGTAACCTTCTGGTGTATTCAGAGCAGTACCGATGGCTGTGGCACCTAGGTTAACTTCTAACAGCAACTCTGCGGTACGTTGCAGATTTTTGGTTTCTTCTTTTAATAACACCGCGAAGGCTTTGAATTCCTGCCCCAGTGTCATTGGTACTGCATCCTGCAATTGGGTACGGCCCATTTTCAAGATTTTTTCGAATTCTTTGGATTTTCTTTCGAAGCCTTCTTTTAACTGATTGATAGCATCAATGAGCTTCATGATGGAAGCATAAACCGCAATGCGGAAGCCGGTTGGATAGGCATCGTTAGTGGACTGACATTTATTCAGATGGTCGTTAGGGTTAAGGTATTGATATTCCCCCTTCTGGTGCCCCATCAGTTCCAGGCCGATATTGGCCAGAACTTCATTGGTATTCATGTTTAAAGAAGTACCGGCGCCGCCTTGGAACACGTCAACCGGGAACTGATCCATACATTTCCCTTTATCCAGAACTTCGTCACATGCCTGAATAATGACATCAGCAATTTTGCGTGGGATGGTATGCAACTCTTTGTTCGCCATCGCCGCTGCTTTTTTTACCATGACCATGCCGCGTACAAATTCTGGCACATCACTGATCTTGCTGTTACTGATATAGAAGTTTTCAATCGCACGCAGGGTATGAACACCGTAGTAAGCCTCTGCGGGGACTTCTCGTGTACCTAACAGGTCTTCTTCAATACGAATGTTATTTGACATGAGAACCTTCTCTAATCTGCTGTCTTGTTTTGTATTTGTTAACTGCATTATGTCGCCGTGAGCAATTATGATGCGGAAATGAACCTTGAGTACGGAAAGATTAACCATTCATCTTATTGCTGACAGGATCATATGCTGCTTAGTGATAAAAAGCCTTGAACTAGGATCACTATATGGCCGGAATTAATTGAGATGATCTGATATCTGTGATTTCTCTCACAGTTGTACTAATCAGTAATAAAAGTATGCACCTAACTTGAAAAGCGATTCAACCACCACCATTTTATTAGGGTCGACCCTCGTTGAAGGGGGCGCTGACGCTGAAATCCGCTAATAAAGGAAAAAACAGAGTCAGCGCCAGCCGGGTCAAGGTTTTCATGGTATCTGTCAGTCAGGTTCATCCTGATGAGAGGTACTGAATGATTGGAATAAGGAGAATGCGGTGCGTTGGTTACCGTTAGCGCTGATATTTTTATTGGCATATATAGAAATATCGATATTTATCAAGGTCGCAGCCGTATTGGGTGTGATGGTTACCCTATTGTTGGTGGTCTTCAGTTCCTGTGTGGGGATATCTCTGGTGCGCAATCAGGGGATAAAAACTTTCATGCAGATGCAACAAAAACTGGCGGCGGGTGAAAGCCCTGCGGCTGAAATGGTGAAAAGTGTCTCACTGGTATTGGCCGGTTTCTTATTATTGATCCCTGGTTTCTTTACCGACTTCATCGGCTTGTTGCTGTTATTACCACCGATTCAAAAATCGTTGACGTTAAAGCTGATGCCACATTTGAATATTTATCGTGGCGGCGGTTTTGGCACGGGCAGTGGCCCTATGGGTGGCGGAAATACCTTTGACGGTGAGTTTCAGCGCAAAGCCGATGACCACTTCATCGTCGAGCATCGTCCGGATGCTGATGATAAATCGACAGATAATCGTTTTAAAGAGGATAAATAAGCCATCCACTTCTCTAATGGGTTGTTTATTAATCATAAATTAATAAAATTAATTTCTAAGCTTTCTTTGGTGGGTCGGCGGAGAGATGGCTAAAATTAGCCCTCTCAGGACAAGAAAAAACTGAAATTTTTTTTGTCCTCTCCCTTGAAGGGATGTGAAGTCGCCCCCATTAAGATAGCCACGGTATCGGTTGTGAAGGCAAGCCGGTACTAATCCTAAACCTGATACGGACCTTCTCAATAGGAGAGCTATCAATGAAAATTCGTCCATTGCATGACCGCGTTATCGTCAAGCGCAAAGAAGTTGAATCCAAATCTGCTGGCGGCATCGTTCTGACTGGCACTGCAGCGGGTAAATCTACCCGTGGTGAAGTTCTGGCTGTCGGCAATGGTCGCATCCTGGATAACGGTGAGATCAAACCACTGGATGTGAAAGTTGGCGACATCGTTATTTTCAACGATGGTTACGGCGTGAAGTCAGAGAAGATCGACCATGAAGAAGTGTTGATCATGTCCGAAAGCGACATTCTGGCAATTGTTGAAGCGTAATTCGCGCTCTCTAATCTTCTGAACTGAACGAGTTAAGGGAAATCATACCAATGGCAGCTAAAGACGTAAAATTCGGTAACGACGCACGCATCAAAATGCTACGCGGCGTAAACATTCTTGCTGATGCAGTAAAAGTGACCCTGGGCCCGAAAGGCCGTAACGTAGTTCTGGACAAGTCTTTTGGCTCCCCAACGATCACCAAAGATGGTGTTTCGGTTGCGCGCGAGATCGAACTGGAAGACAAGTTTGAGAACATGGGTGCACAGATGGTTAAAGAAGTTGCCTCTAAAGCGAACGACGCTGCGGGCGACGGTACCACTACTGCAACGGTATTGGCTCAATCCATTATCACTGAAGGCCTGAAAGCAGTTGCGGCCGGCATGAACCCAATGGACCTGAAACGCGGTATCGACAAAGCAGTTATCGCTGCTGTTGAAGAGCTGAAAAAACTGTCTGTACCTTGCTCTGATTCTAAAGCGATTGCTCAGGTTGGTACCATCTCTGCGAACTCAGACTCAACTGTAGGTGAGCTGATTGCACAAGCGATGGAAAAAGTCGGTAAAGAAGGCGTTATCACCGTTGAAGAAGGTTCAGGCCTGCAAGACGAGCTAGACGTAGTAGAAGGTATGCAGTTCGATCGTGGCTACCTGTCTCCTTACTTCATCAATAAACCAGAAACTGGTTCTATTGAACTTGAAAGCCCATTCATCCTGTTGGCTGACAAGAAAATCTCTAACATCCGCGAAATGCTGCCAGTTCTGGAAGCCGTAGCAAAAGCCGGTAAACCACTGCTGATCATTGCAGAAGACGTTGAAGGCGAAGCCTTGGCGACTCTGGTGGTTAACACCATGCGCGGTATCGTTAAAGTGGCTGCGGTTAAAGCACCTGGTTTCGGCGACCGTCGTAAAGCTATGCTGCAAGACATCGCTACCCTGACTTCTGGTACCGTTATTTCTGAAGAAATCGGTCTGGAACTGGAAAAAACCACTCTGGAAGATCTGGGTCAGGCGAAACGTGTTGTTATCAACAAAGACACGACTATCATTATCGATGGCGTAGGCGACGAAGCTGCGATTCAGGGCCGTGTTGCTCAGATCCGTCAGCAAATTGAAGATGCAACTTCTGACTACGACAAAGAAAAACTGCAAGAGCGTGTGGCTAAACTGGCTGGCGGCGTTGCCGTTATCAAAGTTGGCGCTGCAACTGAAGTTGAAATGAAAGAGAAAAAAGCACGCGTTGAAGATGCTCTGCATGCAACCCGTGCTGCGGTAGAAGAAGGCGTGGTTGCTGGTGGTGGTGTTGCACTGATTCGTGCTGCATCTGCTATCACTGCTGCTGGCCTGAAAGGCGACAACGAAGACCAGAACGTCGGTATCAAAGTTGCTCTGCGTGCGATGGAATCCCCACTGCGCCAGATCGTCGTTAACGCCGGTGAAGAAGCTTCTGTTATCGCGAACAACGTTAAAGCGGGTTCAGGTAGCTACGGCTACAACGCGTACAGCGAAGAATACGGCGACATGATCGCGATGGGTATCCTGGATCCAACTAAAGTGACTCGTTCTGCTCTGCAGTACGCAGCCTCTATTGCTGGCCTGATGATCACCACCGAGTGCATGATCACTGATCTGCCACGTGATGACAAAGGCGGTGATATGGGCGCTGGCGGCATGGGTGGTATGGGTGGCATGGGCGGCATGATGTAATGCCCCCCAACCCTATAGCTTCATTGATTGCTGATTAAGCTATAAACCTAAAGCGAGTGGGGTAACCTGCTCGCTTTTTTTATGGGAATAAAACCTGCTATACACTAACACCTGTCATAACCTGGCCTCGTCCATGTTTTATACCCGTCATACTTCAAGCTGCATGTGCGTTGATTACTTTCTTGAGTAAGCTTATAGGGGATTTACTCAATTGCTGGCTTCCTGCAACTCGAATTATTTAGGGCATATACTCAGCCTTTTCTGATTCACATTTTGCAAACTCGCGCCCTAAAAGCAGTTTTATTTTGCTCTGTGTGATGATTGCAGGACTTTTTTTATCTGCGGGACACATTTAATGTGTAAACTGTTAATCATTAGCCATCAGTCTCGACATCGGGTACCTGGATAATTTCGGCAGCGAATGCCCCAACGGCAGCGGTGCTTTCTGGTAATCTTTAGCGTGATTCTCAACTTCGAATGGGGAAAAAAATGCGGATTAAAGTGTTACTTGGTCTTTCAGCGGCATTGTTGCTGGCAGGCTGTAGCTCCACTAATCAATTGAGTTCAGCGGGCGAGCAAGTGAAGTTCTCCGATACCAAACCGGGTAGTGAATGCCAGTTGGTTGGGCAGGTGACGGGGACTCAGAGCAATTGGATCTCAAGCGGTGAAAGTAGCTCGATGCGCGGTGCGGCAAATGATCTGCGCAATAAAGCAGCGGCAATGGGCGGCAATGTTATCTATGGCGCAACCAGCCCGAGTGAAACCTTCTTATCAAGCTTTGCACCGCTAGACAGCAAAATGGTCGGCGAAGTCTATAAGTGTCCTTGATATCTGAAGCTCGAACGTGAATAAATCAGGGGAGGCTATAGCATCCCCTGATTGTTATACCCGTCATCTTTCAAATTACAGATGTGTTGGTTACACTCAAGCACCCGAATTATTCATCCTGCATCAATCGGAGGTCTAGTGGTGTTTTGCTAGGTTGCCCCCCAACTTCTCGCGTTAAGCGCGGCACCAGATACCCAGACACACGCCGCAGTAATCCTTTCATTAATTGCCGAGCTTCATCGTCATCGACCATAAAATGAGCCGCACCTTGTACCTTATCCAGCACATGGATGTAATAAGGCAGAATTCCGGCATCAAATAATGCATTACTTAATGTTGCCAACACCTCAGCATCATTATTGACGCCACGTAACAACACACTCTGATTTAACAGGGTTACGCCCGCTTGTTTCAGCTGTGCCATACTGTCACGGAAAGATGCGTCAATCTCATTGGCGTGGTTGATATGTGTCACCATCACCACCTGTAATCGCGAATTACTCAGCCGCTGGCATAGCTCAGTGGTAATGCGCGCCGGGATGACGACCGGCAAGCGAGTATGAATACGCAACCGTTTGATGTGGGAGATACTTTCGATCTCGTCCAATAACCAACTGAGTTCGCTATCTTTTGCCATTAACGGGTCGCCGCCGGAAAAAATAATCTCATCCAGTTCAGGATGTTGGCGAACATAATCTAGTGCCTGACGCCAATTGGCCTTGTTGCCTTGGTTATCCTGATAAGGGAAATGACGGCGGAAACAATAGCGGCAATTGACAGCGCAGCCGCCCTTGACCAGCAATAGCGCGCGGTTACGATACTTGTGCAATAGGCCGGGAACAACACTGCGCTGTTCATCAAGTGGATCGTCGGTAAAACCGGGAGCGGCAATAAATTCTTCCCGTGCGGTGAGCACTTGAAGCAATAATGGGTCTGATGGGTTTCCCGGTTGCATGCGCGAAACGAATGCGCGGGGCACTCTTAAGGGGAATAAACGACGCGCAGCAGTACCTTGTTGCAGGTTAGGATGTTCATTTAACAGCAAAATTCTTAGCAATTCGTCCGGATCTGTAATTACATCGGCGAGTTGTTGCAACCAATCTTCTCTAATTGGCATGTTTCGGGTTACAATACTTGCCATTTTTTAGGCTTATTACCAGTTTCTTGAGGACCATCATGGCCAGTTATTATAGCAACGATTTTCGTCCCGGTCTTAAAATCATGTTCGAGGGCGAGCCTTATTCAGTTGAGTCCAGCGAGTTCGTAAAACCAGGCAAAGGCCAGGCTTTTGCTCGTGTTAAAATGCGCCGTCTGCTGACCGGCGGGCGTGTTGAAAAGACCTTTAAATCAACAGATTCTCTGGAAGGCGCAGACGTTAACGACCTCAACCTGACTTACCTGTACAACGACGGTGAGTTCTGGCACTTCATGAATAACGAGACTTACGAACAACTGCAAGCCGATGCTAAAGCCATTGGTGATAATGCTAAGTGGTTGATTGATCAGGCTGAGTGTATTGTAACTCTGTGGAATGGTCAGCCTATCGCTGTCACCCCACCAAACTTTGTTGAACTCGAAATTGTTGACACTGACCCAGGTCTGAAAGGTGATACTGCCGGTACCGGTGGTAAGCCTGCAACTCTGAGCACCGGTGCAGTGGTCAAAGTGCCACTATTCGTACAGGTTGGCGAAGTCATCAAAGTTGATACCCGCTCTGGCGAATACGTTTCTCGCGTTAAATAAGTCAGTAGGCCACAATGTTTCAGTTGTGACGAAAACTGCGCTGAGAACAAAAGAAAACCGCTTAATCGGCGGTTTTCTGCTATCTGGATTTGGCCCATTGACGACAGTGATTTAAGTCAGAAAAAGTGCAACATTGTTTTTTTGACTATGCTTATAGGGCGAATTTACTCACGCTCCATAAGGAATTTTTATCATGTTAAAGAAAAGCATCGCTATTATTTTCTCATTATTAGTTATCTCTTCATTGAGCGCCTGTAATACCACCAAAGGTGTCGGTAAAGATGTTCAAAGCGCAGGTAGTGCTATTGAGCGCAGTGCTGAATAAATCTCATACCCGTCATACTGCAAGCTGCATGAGTGTTGGTCACGCTCAATAACCCGAATCACTTACGACGCTCATCGGGATGAATGAGCCTCATCCTTGAGGCTCACCCTGCGGGCTAGCATAAATGCTGTTCAAATCTGTTCCCGACTGATTTGTTTCGCGCGCGCAGCTTTCCTGCAATTCGAATTATTTAGGGCATATATGTCGTGTTATCGGCAGTTATTGCCTACGGTTTTTTGGCGGGGCATGAGATTGCTGCTTATTATTTAGCGTGCTAATCTATCATTCTTATCTATCTGCTGTCTGGGACGACCCAGCACGCATCTATTTTTCTGGGGACGACCCCGCCTGAGTGAAGGGGTTTACCATGGCTTGGATTATTCTGGCTATTGCAGGTTTATTGGAAGTGATTTGGGCTATCGGTCTGAAGTATTCCCATGGTTTTACGCGGCTGACACCCAGTATTGTCACTCTGGTCGCGATGGCCGCCAGTGTTTTCTTATTGGCTTATGCCATGAAAACTCTACCGGCAGGCACGGCTTACGCGGTTTGGACCGGTATTGGTGCGGTGGGGACGGCCATTTTAGGTATTGTGCTGCTCGGCGAATCGGCCAGTTTGGCGCGAGTATTCAGTCTGGGGCTGATTTTAGCGGGAATAATTGGGTTGAAATTAGCGTCATAAATGACAAGGGGGCTCTCCCCCTTAGTCGATTCTATCGGTGGTATAGAAACCTGGGCCTTTCAATATCATTGCCCGGCGATAATTTTCCCCTGCTCCACCCAGATCAATTGCTCCACCAGGAAACCATAATTCTTCGCGATAGCGACCAGGCGGTCTCGAGTTTGGTTATCAATCGTCGGTGTGCGCGATAAAATCCACAGATATTCCCGGTTAGGGCCAGCAATCAAAGCATGTTGGTATTCATCATCCAAATCAATGACGTTATAGCCGCCATAGAATGGGCCAAAGAAAGAGACTTTCAGTGAAGCTTGCTGTGGGGAGCCAATGAAATAGGCTTTCCCGATACTCTCCTGCCATTGCTGTTTCTTCGTGTTATAACCCCGGTTAATGACTTTTACGCCGCCATCATCGCGGAGTGAGTAATTAGCCGTGACACGGTCTAACCCCCGCTCAAAGGAGTGGTCTAGCCGGGCAATTTCATACCACGTGCCGAGATAGCGGGGTAATTGGAAGTTATCGACGATTTTCACGTCTTTTGGCGGCGTTACACTACAAGCGACCGAAAGCAACGTCGCTATTATTACGGATAATTTTGACCACAGACGCATCTGTATTCCTTAATATTCCAATTATTAGTCTGTAATTGAGAATAGCTATCATCCATGAAAGACGCAAATGGATGAATCTGAGTTATTGGTGGGAATGGGGTATAAGCGGGAGAATAAAAAACGGCCCGGCATAAGCGCACGGGCCGCTGAGTGCGTGCGTGGACAATTACAGTGTCAGAACACCGATGATTGCAACCACAGTCAAAATGGCAGCCAGGCCATAGAAAACCCATTTCCCGGCAGGGATGTGGATTTTCAAATCATGCATGGCGTGGTGGATACGGTGTAAACCACACCACAGTGGCAGAATAATCATTAGCAGCAGGAATACGCGGCCAATGAAACTCTGACAAAATGCCAGTACGCGCTCGTAGCTCAATGCTTCGCCGGGGAAAGCGCCCAGAGGCAGCAAAATAGCCACTAACAGAATAACCGCGGGTGCAATAATGGCACTCCACATGCCGCCCGCACCAAACAGACCCCAGAAGATAGGTTCATCGGAGCGCTTAGGGACTTGATTCATCTTGTTCTCCTCCGGGTTAGAGTAAGGCAACGGCCAGAATAATCGCGGTAGCCACGATAGTCACAACCCACAGCGCCTTGATAACTGGCTCTGGACCCATTTTTTCGTCTTTAATAATAATATTGGCGGCTTTCGGTGCCAGTTCAAACCAGGTTTTGGTATGTAACACGGCGGCCAATAACGTAATGATATTGATCAGTAACACCAGCGGGTTTTGCAGGAATCCGACGAAACCTTCCCAGCCGGCCGGGCCACTTTTCAGTGCGAATACTCCGTAAATCAGCAGGATACTGAACCATACTGTGGGCACGGAGGTACCTTCACGCAACATATAAAAACGATAGAAACCGAGCTGTTGCCACCAGTTCGGGGCCATGGTACGGACGTAAGCTTTACGTTTAGTAGTCATTACTGTTTCCCCTCCCTTATTGTGGTTTCAGCATGGCGATCATGAAGTCTTTGGCACTCTCAACCTTGCCTTGCTGGATCGCAGCGGCAGGATCAACGTGTTTAGGACAAACTTCAGAACAGTAGCCGACGAAAGTACAACTCCAGACACCATTTTTGCCGTTAAGCTGTGGCATACGTTCTTTCTTACCGTGGTCACGGTTATCCAGATTGTAACGGTGGGCCAGAGTGATGGCTGCTGGGCCAATAAACTCAGGATTCAGACCAAACTGCGGGCAAGCGGCGTAGCACAGGCCACAGTTAATACAGCCAGAGAACTGATGGTATTTCGCCATCTGAGCAGGAGTCTGTTTATTCGGGCCGTCTTGTGGTTTGCGCTCATTGCCAATAATATAAGGTTTGATGGCTTCCAAACTCTCAATAAAGTGAGTCATATCAACCACTAAATCGCGTTCGATAGGGAAGTTACCCAGCGCCTCAACTTTCATCCCGCCGGTATATTCGCGCAGGAAAGTCTTACAGGCGAGTTTGGGCACCTTGTTGACCATCATGCCGCACGAACCGCAAATCGCCATCCGGCAAGACCAGCGATAAGACAGGTCAGGCGCCAAATTATCTTTGATATAACCCAGCGCATCCAGCAGAGAAGTCTGCTCATCGTAAGGCACTTCAAAGGTTTCGAAGTGAGGTTCGCTATCACGTTCCGGGTTATAGCGCATGACTTCCATTTTCAGGAGTTTCATATCAGTCATTCGCCTGCTCCTTATCCTTTAAATCTTTCGCATCTTTGGCGTCTTTCGCATCTTGCGCAGTGGCTTCACCACCATAAACGCGTTTTGCCGGTGCCAGCTTGGTAATTTTTACGTCGCTGAGTTCAAGGCGTGGTGCGCCGTTTGGATTATGGAAAGCGAGTGTGTGCTTGAGGAAATTAACATCATCACGCTCGGTGCAACCTTCATCCAGGCGCTGGTGCGCGCCGCGAGATTCTCTACGATTGAGAGCAGAGTGAGCCATACATTCGGCGACATCCAAACCATAACCCAGCTCAATGGTGTAGAGCAGGTCGGTATTGAACACACTGGAGTTGTCAGTAATTTTCACACGTTTGAAGCGCTCTTTCAGCTCAGCCAGTTTATCCACGGTTTTCTGCATCAGTTCCGGTGTGCGGTAAATGCCACAACCTTCTTCCATTGACAGGCCCATCTCATCGCGGATTTTGGACCAGTTTTCAGTCCCTTCCTGTTTCATCAGGTTACTCAGGCGTGTTTCCACATCACGGGTTTGGGCATCCAGCGCACTGCCGTTAGCGGGCCCGGTTTCCATGGCGCGCAAAGCGGCTTGTTCGCCCGCAAGACGGCCAAATACCACCAGTTCTGCCAATGAGTTAGAACCCAGGCGGTTTGCACCGTGCAGACCAACAGAAGAACATTCGCCGACTGCAAACAGCCCTTTGATTCGGGTTTCACACTGTTGGTTGGTTTCAATGCCGCCCATGGTGTAATGCGCGGTTGGGCGCACCGGGATGGGCTCTTTAACTGGATCGACACCGACATAAGCTTTTGCCAATTCACAAATAAATGGCAAGCGCTCAAGCAGTTTCTTCTCACCCAAATGGCGCAAGTCTAGATAGACCACATCGCCACGCGGTGTCGCGATAGTGCGGCCAGCGCGCCATTCATGCCAGAACGCTTGCGAAACTTTATCGCGCGGGCCCAATTCCATGTATTTGTTCTTTGGCTCGCCGAGCGGGGTTTCTGGCCCCATGCCGTAATCCTGTAAATAACGGTAGCCGTCTTTGTTGACCAGAATACCGCCTTCACCACGGCAACCTTCTGTCATCAAGATGCCAGAACCCGGTAGGCCGGTTGGGTGATACTGCACAAATTCCATGTCACGTAGTGGAACGCCGTGGTGGAATGCCATCCCCATACCATCACCGGTAACAATACCGCCGTTGGTGTTATAGCGATAAACCCGACCTGCGCCGCCAGTGGCCATGACCACCGCATTCGCACGGATTTGCACCCGCGTGCCTTCCATCATATTCATGGCAACAACACCACGAGCTTGGCCATCATCGACTAGAATATCTAGCACAAAGTGCTCATCAAAGCGTTGAATTTGCGGATATTTTAACGAGGTTTGGAATAGGGTATGCAGCATGTGGAAGCCGGTTTTATCCGCAGCAAACCACGTACGTTCAATTTTCATCCCACCAAAGCGGCGAACGTTAACAGATCCATCGGGTTTACGGCTCCATGGGCAGCCCCAAATTTCCAACTGCGCCATTTCTTCCGGGCAGCTATGAACAAAGTGGTCGACAACATCTTGTTCGCATAACCAGTCACCACCAGCGACGGTATCGTGGAAATGATAGTCAAAGGTATCGTGGTCCTGTGTGACAGCAGCTGATCCCCCTTCGGCGGCCACAGTGTGGCTGCGCATTGGGTATACTTTCGAGATCAGAGCAATCTTCAGCTGAGGGTTGGCTTCCGCTGCGGCTATTGCTGCACGTAAACCAGCGCCCCCGGCCCCGATAATGGCAAGATCGGCGTTAAAGGTTTGCACTGCGCTTCTCCATTGTTCAAATGTTCAAGTGAAAAATATATAAAGTGAATCTCTATTCTTAATGGCTTTTAATATTATTAGCTGGCTAACTGATTGGTTGTTAACCAGAATGATGTTATTAAGAATAGCTATTTCTTACTTTTTGCATGGGAATAATTATACCCAATGCTAATCAGTAGAAATTTGATGTGATCGATTGTTTTGTTTTATTTGAACCGCCTCAAGGGCATTACTAGCAAAAACGTGATCCCAAACAGGATATGCTGGGCAAAAGTCTTTTTCGCAGAGTGAAATGCTGAATCCGGGCGGGAAATCGGCCAAGTGAGTGACAGATTTGTCTGAGTGAGTAGATACGAGTAGACTGCACCCCCTGTTTGATTTCGGAGTTAACCACCATGAGCGAAACGGCAAGCTGGCAGCCGAGTGCACCCATCGCCAATTTGTTGAAGCGCGCAGCAATAATGGCAGAGATCCGGCGTTTCTTTACCGATCGCGGCGTATTAGAAGTTGAAACGCCCACCATGAGCCAAGCGACAGTGACGGACATTCATTTGGTCCCATTCGAAACCCGGTTTGTTGGCCCGGGCGCTGCCGATGGTTTGACGCTGTACATGATGACCAGCCCGGAATATCACATGAAGCGCCTGCTAGCGGCGGGCAGTGGTTCTATCTATCA
The DNA here is from genome assembly GCF_900460525.1 of Yersinia kristensenii. Classification (NCBI taxonomy): domain Bacteria; kingdom Pseudomonadati; phylum Pseudomonadota; class Gammaproteobacteria; order Enterobacterales; family Yersiniaceae; genus Yersinia; species Yersinia kristensenii. The sequence continues at coordinate 897,876 of NZ_UHIY01000001.1, read as the reverse complement.
AATGGGGCGCAGCTTTCGCAATGAAGAAGCTGGCCGTCATCACAATCCTGAATTCACTATGCTGGAATGGTATCGCCCGCATTATGATATGTACCGCTTAATGAATGAGGTCGATGACCTGTTGCAGCAAATTCTGGATTGCAACAGCGCGGAAACCTTGTCCTATCAACAAGCATTCTTGCGCCATTTGGATATTGATCCCTTGTCGGCGGACAAAGCGCAATTACGCGAAGCTGCGGCAAAACTGGATTTAAGCAATATTGCCGATACCGAAGAAGATCGCGATACGCTGCTGCAATTACTGTTCACCGTCGGGGTTGAACCTCACATTGGCCGCGAAAAACCGGCTTTTGTCTATCATTTCCCCGCCTCTCAGGCGTCCCTCGCCGTGATCAGCACTGAAGATCATCGTGTAGCAGAACGTTTTGAGGTTTACTTTAAAGGTATGGAACTGGCGAATGGCTTCCATGAGCTGACTGACGGTGATGAACAACTGAAACGATTTGAGCAAGATAATCGCAGTCGCGAAAAACGTGGTTTGCCACAGCATCCCATCGATATGAATTTGATTGCTGCCCTCAAGCACGGCCTGCCGGATTGTTCCGGTGTGGCGCTCGGGGTTGATCGTCTGGTGATGTTGGCGCTGGGCGCAGAAAGGTTGAGTGATGTTATTGCCTTCCCGGTAGATCGCGCTTAATTCCTCTTCGTCCTTGGCGCCGCAGCGGTGTTAGTTGCACTCGCTCACTCGAATCACTTACTACAATAAGTGATTCGAGATGCGCTCACTTGTACTTCTTCTTATCTCTGGCAGGGCTAAGATAATGGTTCGGTAAAAAATCGCGCCTTATATCCCGCCCTGAAAGGATATAAGGCGCATTGAATAACAATATATGTTCTATTAAAAACACAACAATAATATTGCCAGTTACTTTTAATATTTATCTATACCATGTTACCGATAAGTAATCTCCATGGTTAAATTACCGCTCACTCTCCCTAATGGGATCTTGTGAGTTTTATCCTGTACAATGGGAGACACATTCAGATCAATATGATTGTTGCTTGCCAGATTGCCCTGCCGACTTAATGTCGCCAGATTATATGTATGATTAAATTGCAGCGGCTGGCTGCTTTTATCCAGTAGCCTAAATTTCAGGTTATCTACGGGCATATTATTAGCAGCAACTGTATCAAGTATGCCTGGTGACGTTGAGTTACCGCTAAATACCACATCAGCGTTATCCGGTGGCAAGGTGCAGGTACTTTCCAGGGTCAGCGTTTTTGATACTGAGCGATCATTCTTCAGATCTTCGGTGGTAATATCCCCCAAATCAAATTCAGCCGGTACCCTTATATTACAGGTATTTCCCCGAAATCTGAATGTATATACGGCATTAATCGGAGCCATGGCTTTTGGCCCTGTGTTAGACTGAAGACCAAAACTCAAATTCAAATTCACTGTCTTGTCCTCCGAACCGTATTTTTTAAAAAAGCCCCTAAGTTTGACAAATACCACCCGAAAACCTTCAGGCCCGCTCTGGGTATCGGCGATTTTTATATAATTCTCATTAATCCTGAACCAATGCATGGCTTCCGTTACAAAGTTCGTATTAAATGCCCGAACTCTAGCCAGGAAATAGTAGCCAATCTCTGGTACATTGGAGCGATAGACCTGTGTAACGCCACGATATGGTGGTGGCAAGAATATATTACCTCCTACTGTCCCACGGCTGACGGCGTCGCCTTCAACCAGTAACCGATATTCCTTACTGTCACACTCTAAATGTGCTGAAATTCCTTGCACAAGATAGCTAGTTGCTGCCACTTCAGAATACGTTGGTAGTTTCTCAAACTGATCAACATTTATATCAACTATAGGTGAGTTATTGTAACTCTTTAAATGCATAGGGTTCACCGCACACCATGAAAAGGCTACCTGACTGTAAAAAAGAAACCCTAAGGCGATAAAAAACGGCTTTAACATATTCTGCATCTCCCGATATGATTATTGATGATAAATGCACCGACAGCGCAGCGCCTCTGGATAATAAGCTAAAAGCATGGTAGCTGATCGGGACCGAAAAAATGCACGTCCCTTATAACTGATATCACTGATTTGAATAAGCTACCGGAATTGCCTCAACAGAAATATTAATCATTTTCACTATATTACTTGTAAGTGATTTCCCTATTTAAATGATTATTTACCATTCCTCAATAGGTTCTTGCGATATATCTACCACAGAAACACCAACCTTGAGATTAATATGATTAACCTTAGGGAATATCCCCGTGCCAACGATGTCAGAATATAAGTATGATTAAATCGTAATGGCCGATAATCTCTGCCCAACATCGTAATATAGATAACCCCCATACTTAAATTGTTGACGACTTATCTTCCGGTTATCCCTTCTAGTGATAAGCGATGGTAATAGAAACCGCCCCGGTAAAGTCCCCAAAATCCCCCGCAGACAGTATTGTGCCTGGGCGCGGTTTGACCTGCGCCAAAAAAGAGGCATCGACCCTTCCCGTCCGCGCGCTATCACTGATTTCCACATATTCGGGGTTGAAAGGAATTGCCGTTGCATCATTTTTCATCAGTTGTAGATAGTAACTCTGAATATCTTGCTGCTGTTGCGTGGTTTGAAGTTTCAATTGGCCATCTCTATTCCATTGCCCGGTAACCGGTGTAAGACTCACCTGCACCCGGTTTAGTGTTCCTAGGTCATCACTGCAGTCAATTTCAAGCGGTACCCTGACCTGCGGTGCATTCGCTAGATCCCTAGCGGAATAGCTGCCCAAATCAATGGTTGAATCGATCCCTTTCCCCTGATTAATCTGGCAGGAGTTCATGATAATATTCGCGCGCACCACCACGGTGGCCGACCGTTGCAAAGTTCGCGTCAGTACGGCCGCCACATCCTGTACAACCCCCAGTGAAAAAAAGATTAATGCCAGGATCTGCAACACTTTTCGACGATAATAATCTCGGCTCATAGCACCACCTTGGCGGGATAAGGTTGGATACCCCCCTGATCGTTAATCGCATTCAAAATAAGCTCACCACTGGAATCCAACGGCGTTTTGATGGTGACCTCACTCATCGGCTTTAGCGTGGCAATATTGCGATCATCTTCTTTTTTCAGCTCAATCTTCTTACCGTTCAGCTGCACAGAGGAAATCGCAAGGTAATAAGGTGTCGGGTTTTTTAACATAAGATATCCACTGCTCTTTTTCAGTTGCAGTGTTTTTTCCGCATCCACACGCCCGGCAATCAGTGATGCTGGGCGATAAATCAGCTTCACCCGGGTGTTAATAGCCACTGCCAGCTTGTTTCCTTCACCGGTCGGGGCCGGGGGGATCTCCTGCACATTAATCCAGAATAGACTTTCCCGATCCTGCGGTAATTCGGCCAGATTCAGACCCAATATTCTGATAACCTGCTTTTTGCCACTGTCTACCGTAAAGAAGGTTGGTGCCGGCATAAAATTAACATTTGCTGCATCATCCCCGCTCTGAGAGTCTATCCAGACTTGGCCGCCGTAGGTTTTCGGCCCTTGGTTGTCAACCTCCACAGTAATAGCTTTCTTGTCCCCATTAAAAATAAAGCGGGTGCCGTTAAGCACAAAAGCTGCATGGCTTAATTGAGTGACGAACAACAGGGAAAGCACGAATGCTAGTAAACTGTAATGATATTTATGCCAATTATTATTTCTCACATATCACCTCTTGTACTGTTTGTTGATTGGCTGATAGCCCCGCCAGGGACAGACGACATTGCGTTTTATCCGGTTGCGTCAGGGTCAGCGCTTTCACCTTTTCATCATTCAGGCTGACAAAAAGGACGCCCCCTTTGGAGACAAACCCTGCCTCAGAACCTTTATCGGTTATTGCATAAGTATTGAAAGGTAACGTTTTTTTTGTGAGTTTATCCCGCACTCGTAGCAGGTAACGGCGCGTCTCCACATAATTAAATTGATAGAAATGTAATGACCGTTCTGTCGGGATGACATTTACACTGCTGTTTACCAGTTCAATATTAGCCGGCAGGTTATCCCCCCCCACCGAGATTTGGTTTTTCGTATAAGGCTGCAGATTGACCACAGCATCTCCAAAGCCGTTGGTTTGTAACCCCGAACTCAGGCTCACCCCCGCCAAATCTCCCACATTAACAACGGCAGCCGTCGTATACTGTTCTGCGGTCAGAACCGGATGAGAATTTCCCGCCTGCACCAGGCTGCCACCAATCTGGGCAGACATATTGCGGGCGCCGCGATTGTCCTGAGAATACGATAGGGCGGTATTGGCACTGTCAAAACTGTAACTGCTGCTAATAAATTGACTGACCACCTCACTTGAGCGGTTGATCCCGACGTTATAGGTCAGGCGATCTGTCACGTCCCCAGAAACACTCTGGCTGATATTCACCTTATGATTGTTGTCATACCCCACCGAAGTCGAACTGTAGTGATTGCGGTTAAATGCACTGAACGGCACGGCAAGAGACAGTCCGAAGCTAAACGTATCGCGCTGGTCCGGGTTGTAATTTGTATCGCTGTAGTTGGCCGATAATAGCAAAGAGGCTTTTTTTACGGGGACACTAAGACTCAGGGAAGCCCCGCTTTGTTTTTGACTATTCCAGTAAGACTGTGTCCAGTAAGAAGCATTCAGATAAGCGCTGCCCAGACGATGTGTAAATAGGGCTTCATAGCGCTGACGTGCATTGCTTTCACCGCGTTTGCTGGGGTAAAAATCGACGAAGTCAACATAGTTTTTATTGGTATAGCGATAACCTATCAGCTGTAACGTCGTATATTCCGCCAGATTTTTGGCGTATTTCAGTGCAGCGTTATAACCCTCGGTGATCCCCATTTTGGCATAGTGCGCCCGGGAACCTTGCATACTGGCAGAGACAGCCCCGAAACGGCCCATTGAGCGGGTTATTCCGACACCGGCATTTTGATAATCTTTATGCAGTACCAACGAAGTATTTAGGGTTAGCGGATTAAAACCATAGTCTATTTCTCCCTGCAGAAAAGGCGTGCGCAGTTTCTCCCGCGTGGCCGGATCATTCCGCCCTCGTTGCCTGTCATCACGGATCCCGGTGCTGAAAACATAATCCATATTACCGGGGCGCAGCAGCGAAGGCAGCACAGTCACTGGGAAGACCTGCACGGACTCCGAGCCGTCCTCCTCCCGCACGGTAACAATCAGATCGCCGTTCCCTACCATCCCCAGATCTCGTAAGACATACGGCCCAGGAGGCACCATCTGGGAGTAGAGGGTATAGCCGGATTGGGTGACAGTGATACGGGCATTACTTTTTGCCACCCCGGAAATAATCGGCGCATAACTGTGGTTACGCCAGCCGGTCATGTTCTGGTTATAGCGTAAAGACAGGCCATAAAATCCGAAACCGCTGTTCATGGCACTGCTGGTTTGCAATTTACCCAGCGCTAAATCACCACTGATTTCCCCCAATGCTGTGGATAATTGGTAATAGGGCACGACTGGGCCACTGTTTTTGCCGGTATACATATTACCCGAGAACACCCAACGCCCCATATTGGCATGCCCGTCAATACTGCCATAATACTGGCCCTCGGTACGGTTACCTTTATTTGCATTCAGCAGATAACGCAGGTTCACCCCCCTCGTACCATAATCCCAGTTACGATAGTCAACGTTATGGGTATCTTTCAGTGCGGCCTGTGGAATAGAAAGGCGTAATGCCTGAGCACCATAGTCGAAATGAACCGTTGAATCGGGCAATTGACTCAATATGTAGCAACCACGCACAGCATTAAAACCCGATTTAAAAAACTCGGGTTCAATATGGATACCATTCTTGGCCAGAAAGTCCGTCGACAGACAAACTCCTCGTTTATCATCATCTTTGAGAATAATATTGTCCCGGCCGATTTTTTTATCGTTTAAATAAATGTCGGCAAGATATTCCCCCGGAACAATCTCGCCATATCCCTGCTTAAATACAGCGGGAATTTCCCCACCGCCACGGATAAAACTGATATTAAAATCTTGTTTTTCCGCATGGACGGCTGTCTGGAAAACTAATGGAAATATAAGGCATATATTTTTTTTCACAAAATGCCCTCCCACTCCCCAATTAAGAAAGTGAATTAAAATTCTGTATTTATAAACTTACAGATGAACAGAAAATATATATTAAACAAACACCCGGTATTTACCGGGTGTTTGACGCCATAAGCCTGTCAAAATAACACTACTATCTAAAATAAGACGTCTGTTTACTTAGGGCGTAAATAGTATTGACTATTATTTATATACCGCGCTGAATGTCGCGTGAGACGTCACTGAACCCGCAGTTACAGCTGCACCACCACCAGTTGGAACCATGTGTGCACGCAATGAAATAGCGCCTGTATTGGCGGCCAGATCCATTTGATCTACGGTTTGGTGATTAGCACTGAAAGTCTGCCAGTTATTACCGTTGGTCATACCTTCCAGCTTGACGGATACGCCGCGCGCTGTACCGTTTTCATTAGCAAGATTATTTGAAGAGTCCCATGGCCCAGTGAAAGTCAGCTCAAGGGTTTTAGAGCCATCAGTACAGGCTTGCGCCGCACCAGTAGCCGGACGAAGGGTGAAGTTAACATCCTCAGATTTTGCCGCCGCCCCAGTTAAAGTCGTTGCAGAAACAACACCAAGGTCAATATCGTTGGCCTGAGTACCATCATTATTTAGTACTACCAAATCACAGGTGGTATCCGTTACTGAACCGTTAAAATTAACAATACCGGTACTTGCCGCAAATGACGAAGAGCTTGCAAGTAATACAGTCAATGGCAGCAGCATGAATTTATTTTTCACAATATTAATTCTCCATCAATAATACCTTGCGCATAATTTAATATACGAGGTAATACATTAGTTAAATAATGATTTAATAAAAATAGCTATTCGTGATAGCTCTCAGCATTTAAGTAGATCATCAAATATTGATCAAATTGTTTTTACAGATCATTTTTTTGTTTTTAATAGATAAAACCTATTAGATGTCATCTATCGATCGTTTTTACAGATCGATTATGTTGTGATAGATTAATGACAATCGAACGTAACCAAGAATGAATTGGTAAGACTTAATAAGTAAAAAAATATATATACATATAATTAAATTAGTTGGATTATTATTCATTATGACTTTAATTAATAATAAGACTGGCAATCTTTCATTAACTAATAATAATTCAAACAGATATATAACTATTGTACTTTTGTTTTATTTTAAATAGATAAATAGCGATTGAATCCAGAGGTGATTTATTTTTTTATTTAAAATAAATTTCTTATTACACGGATTTTCTTCACCGTGTTTTACTCGGTAGGTATCGTTGATGTCAAAAAAACTGGAGCAGGATCTGGCTATTTACCGGAAGAAAAAACTTTGGCGTTGCCCAGTATTTTTTCGGTATTACACGCCTGTCTCTACCGGAAAATATGACTGGGAATAACCCGGCCGATGATGAGTTGAATACCAGGTTGGGCGTGGGGGCGGCTATCGAGATATGGATACCCGGTTCCAGATAATGCCTTTTTATAAGAAAAGTTATGTTGGGGAAAGAAACCGTCACTGAAAAGAACATAAAGGGCTATAGCCTTATTCTTATACGGCGGGCGCAACACTGAAAACACATTATCAGTTGTCACCCCACTGACGTTTTTGGCGGGAAGAGGGAGTAATCCGTTATCCTGATATGATCGGTTAAAGTGAGAATGCCACCTTAAAATCATTATAGCGTTATCACTTTATCAAGACGTCCCTCAAAATAAGTGGCTAATGGGGACAATGCCAAATTCCAGCTCTGGATTGGACATTGTCTATTTTCTTTGGGCATTATGTCACCCTAAATAAAGTAACTTCAACAGGCTATTTTCATTAGGAAAAGAGCCTTATTGATCTTACAAACTGCCCGGCGTGCGGTTGCGATTCGAAGACACCACGCGCCCACGGCCCAAAGTTTCCAGACGGGCCTGGAATGGAGGGAATGGCAGGGTGATGCCGTGCTCGCGGTAACCGGCCAGAATCAACTGATGAATTTCATGGCGCAGTGGCATACGATGGCCCATTTCGGCGGCATAAATACGCAGTTCGAAAATCTGGATCCCTTGCTGGAGATCGACCAAATAGACCTCCGGTGGTGGGTTATCCAAGACCAAGGTGCAGCGGCGCGCGGCGGTCAGTAATACTTCCGTCACTTCCTCGCTGCTGGTTTCTGCTGGGGCCGGTACGGTCAAGACCACACGGGTAATGGAATCTGACAGCGACCAGTTAATAAATTGCTCAGTAATAAAGGCCTTATTCGGCACAATAATTTCTTTACGATCCCAATCTGAGATGGTTGTGGCGCGAGTATTAATTTTGGTGACGCTACCGGTGAGGTCACGGATAGTCACGGTATCGCCGATCCGGATCGGTTTTTCAAACAAGATTATCAAGCCGGAGACGAAGTTGGCGAAAATCTCCTGCAAACCAAAGCCTAACCCCAAACCCAGTGCGGCAACTAGCCACTGGAATTTCGCCCATTCGATCCCCAGCATAGAAAAACCGACCAAACCTCCGATCAGTATCAATAGATATTTGGTAATCGTGGAGATGGCATAACCGGTTCCAGGTGTCAGATCTAAGTGTTGTAACAGTGCCAACTCCAGCAACGCTGGGAAGTTACGCACCAGTTGGGTTGTGACGATCATCACCAGAATAGCGATCAGCAGTGATCCCATGGTGATCGCCTGTACTGATTCAATACCATTTATTGTCGATGAAGAATCCCACAAGCGAATATTTTCCAGGAAACCAAAAGCTGAGTGAATCTCAGACCACAGCACTATCACAGAAACTAACGCGATCATGGTCAGAATGGATCGCACCAGCCGCAGAGACTGCGCACTGATGACATCCAGATCAATCACCGGTTCTTCAACATCAATGGAACCTTCCGTGCTGTTATTGTGTGGCGTGGTATCGTCTTCGCCACGGGCACGTTGCGCCAGAATATCAGCACGGCGCTGTTTGGCGCGATCAAAGGCAATACGGCGGCGCTGAATCAGCATCCAGCGGCGGATAATATGATAAACCACCAACAGGAAGAACCAGATAGCGACCGAGGTCTCCAGACGGGCTAACAATGCCTGTGATGTGGTGAGATAACCCAGTGCAGATGCAAACGCTGCCACCAAGGGGGCAGACAGCAACAGCCCCCACAGTGCGGTGTTAACGATATTATCGCCAGAACCTTTTTTATCCAGATAGAGTGGGATACCCGCCCGTTTCAAGCTGTTGGTAACCAAACTTAAGGCAATACACAGCAAAATAAAGCACAACCGGCCCAGTGTGCCAGCGAATTCGCGGTCGTTATAATTCTCGAAGGTAATCAGGGCCATCATCAATGGGATAATCAACCACACTGACATGCGATAGAAACGCATTGCCCGCCCCACTTGGGTCGGTGACCAGCGGAAGTGGGTAATGAACAGGCCATGGGGATGGGCAAATGAGGCGCTTATCATAAACACCCACAGCACCGGCACGGTCGCGGTGACGGCATTGCCAATGGCGATAGCCATCGGATACGACCAGGCATTTTGCAAACCATACCCGACTGCTGCCCATAAGACAGGCAACGGCAGCGCCATCAGAATGGACCAAAATACGGTGCGTAATGTCAGGGAGAAATGGTCTTGTGTAACCTTACCAACACGGCTGCTGGCCCGCTCGAGGAAAGCATGATAATGACGCCGAGAACTGATACTGAAGCCGACAAACAGCAGTGCGCCAATAATTGGCAGCAATGTTTCTTGGCTAGTCATCATCATGACAAAGGCTTGGCTGAGCTGCGAAAGGGTGTCCAGTGACAGCAAGCGAGTGAGATCATGGGCGACGTTAAGCGGGTAAGAGAGTGATATCGGGCTAACATCCGCGACCCAAAACAGGTAACGATGGGTGGCCTCGCGCACTTCGCTTAAGGCGTCCACTAATTGGCTGTTGGCCACTTTCAGCTTGGTCAGCTCAAGAATCTGAGTGTCATAACCGGATAACAGAGAGTTCAATAACTCGCGTTGGGTGCGTAATTGGGCATCCAGAATCCGCTGTTGTTCCGTGGTCAATGGCGTGCCGTCGTCTTGCATGAGCCGGGTATTTTGCTGCTGTAACTTCTCCAGCATATCTTCATATTGCAGACGCTGAACCCGCAACTGGGCCATATCGCGATCCAATTGCTGATTTTTGGGCACATCTGGCAACCTCGCGACTTGTGCTCGCAATGCTTCACCTAACGCGGTTGAAACACCCAACCACTGCGCCTGCTCACGGATAGTGCTAAGTGCCTGCCGAACCTGCTGAGTTTGTGTGACAGCCTGGCGTTGCTGCGAGGAAATAAGGTCAATGCGCTGTACTTGCTGATTCAGCGCTTGAGACAAATCGCGGTTTATTTGCAACTGCTGGGTAATCGATTCAGGTAAATCACCGCCTTGTTCGGCCAGTAATTCTGTGCGCTCGAGCGCTTGTTCTGCCGCTTGTTGGCGCTGACTATTCAGGTTGTTACGCAAGCTCTGGAGTTGGGCATCGACCCGCTCCTGACGCTTTTTGTATAACTCGGCCCGTAGCCGGGAAAGCTCTTGGCGATTATTGGCGGAGAGTTGAGAAAGTTCCAGCTCATTGGCTTTCGCTTTGCGGGCCACGGCTTCAGCTTGTAATAAGGCCAACTGCGCTTGGGCTACTGGGGTCGCGGGGCTACTTTGCGCCTGAAGTCGTGTGCTGATTTCTGTCAGAATGCGCCGGGCTTCTGATTGCTGTTGCGGTAGCTGATTCAGTGACTCACTGATTTCCCGTGCGCGGTCTTGTTCCTGCTGTGACAGGCGGCTCAACTCTAATAATTGGCTGCTGACTTGCAGCACTTGCTGTTCCAGTTCGGACGTGGACAGATTGTTAGGGACCGGCAGAGGTTTATCCCCTTCCTGTGCCAATTGTTGGCGTAACTCACGGGTGAGCTTAGGAAAGTCATCAATCGCTTTTTGATACTGCTGGGCGCGGATATCAGACTCTTTCGCATCCGCTAACCAACTGAGGGCCCCTTGCAGCGCCTGAACAATTTCTGCTTGATTTACCATCCCTTTATTGGCTTCAGCCTGTTTCAGCTCTTGTCTGAGCTGATCTTCATTTGGCTGAGTTGCCGCATGAAGCGGCAGGGACAACAACATTACCAATGACAGTAAAATTGCAGAAAACCATGAAATTATTAGGCGCACGTAAGGGTTCCTTAACATCAATGTCTTGTTAGCCGAAAACTAGCACGGCGGGGTCGCGGGGATAGCTTCGGCTAATACTTCACCCATGCGGGTCACTGAGCCGCTGTTTAACTGTGGCGCTAAATGAACTTTGCCCTCAGCAAACAAGTTAATCACCGTCGAGCCCAATTTAAAGCGGCCCATTTCTTGCCCTTTCTCTAGCACGACAGCACCTTCAGCCCCGGCCTGTGGGTAAGTCCAGCGGCGAATAACCCCTTCGCGTGGTGGGGTAATAGTGCCCGCCCAGACGGTTTCTATGCTGCCCACGATAGTGGCACCCACCAGAATTTGCGCCATTGGGCCAAAGGCGGTGTCAAAGATACAAATGACGCGCTCGTTACGGGCGAACAGGTTAGGAACATTCGCTGCGGTCAATGGATTGACCGAGAATAAATCACCCGGCACATAAATCATTTCCCGCAATACACCATCACATGGCATATGCACCCGGTGATAATCGCGCGGAGCCAGATAGGTCGTGACAAACTGCCCATTCTGGAACTCAGCAGCCAGCATATAGTTACCTGCTAGCAAAGCTTCCACGCTGTAGTTGTGGCTTTTTGCCTGCAAGATTTGCCCATCATGAATGGTGCCTAACTGACTGATAGCGCCATCAGCCGGTTGAGCTAATAGATTTTCTTCAGCAACAATCGGGCGTGCACCGGCGCGTAGCGGGCGGACAAAGAATTCGTTAAATGTACGATAAGCAGAGAATTCAGGGGCTTGCGCTTCTTTCATATCAACTTTGTAATAGCGGGCAAACGCCTTGATGACCAGTTGCGTCAACCAGCCACCTTGTTTATCTGCGCCCCAGCCCGCCAAACGGGTCAGACCAAGCTTAGGAAGTAAATATTGTAATCTGATTTTGAGACTATCCAGCACGTAGACCTCTAGAATTGACTATGAATCTTAAAAATTGGGGGCGCATAGTATTGGTCTGCGCCCACGACTTTTCATCTATAAAACTGACGGTTATCTATAAAACTGACGGTTATCTATGAAATTGGGGGCCGACAGGAGACATCATTTCTCGTCACTATCTGATGTCTTGCGTGGCTTCGCCTGCTCCATACTTTCCAGAATTCGATGATAATTATCAAAGCGTTCCTCGGCAATTTTACCTTGCTCTACTGCTTCACGCAGTGCGCAGCCGGGATCGGTGGTGTGGCTACAATCGCGGAACTTGCAATGACCAAGATAATCACGGAATTCGACAAATCCTTGCGTAATTTGTTCCGGAGCCAGATGCCACAGGCCAAACTCACGTACTCCCGGTGAATCAATCACATCACCACCATGCTGGAAGTGATATAAACGAGCGGCGGTAGTGGTGTGCTGGCCCAGCCCTGAGTTGTCGGACACGGTATTGACCAGAATTTCATTATCTGTTGGTGGTAACAAGGCATTCAATAGGCTGGATTTACCTACCCCAGACTGACCGGCAAAAATACTTATCCGCCCAGCCAGCGCCTGTTCAAAAGCTTCCATCCCCTCACGGGTTTGGCTGGAAACTTCCAATACGTTGTAGCCAATCCGGCGATAGATATCCATCATGCCATCGACGAATTTGCGGCCGTCGGCGTCCAGTAAATCGATTTTATTCAGTACAATTAACGGCTCGACATCTAATGTTTCACAGGCCACCAGATAGCGGTCGATGATATTAAGCGAAAGTTCGGGCAAGATCGCCGAAACGATCACGATCTGATTAATATTCGCGGCGATCGGCTTCACACCGTCATACAGATCAGGGCGTGTTAGAACGGATGTCCGCTCGTGAACGGCTTCGACAATACCTTTAACGCGCACACCTTCCTGCGCTTGCAGGCCGGGACGCCAGACCACACGGTCACCCGTCACCAGTGACTTGATAGTGCGACGGATATTACAACGGTGCTGAACACCATCGGCAGCTTCCACATCGGCATGCTGACCGAAACGACTGATTACGATACCTTCTTGCGCATCGCCAAGCTGAGAGTCATCTAACTCAGGTTTTCTATCAGTGCGTAGCCGGCGCTGATGGTTAGCCTGTACACGGCGTTGCTGACCTTTCGACAGTTTATTCTTACTCACTGTGCCTCACTTGAATCTGCATATATCGCTGGTTGCGACCAAAAGGGCTATGATACACATTATTTTATCAATTAACCGTTTGTTCGGTAGTCTCACCGGCTAACAGGTAGGAAAAATCATGACAGAAAATCAAAATAATCTAATCTGGATCGATCTGGAAATGACCGGTCTTGATCCGCTGCGGGATCGGATCATTGAGATAGCTACTCTGGTTACTGATGCTAACCTGAATATCCTGGCAGAAGGCCCGGTGTTGGCCGTCCACCAGTCTGATGAGCAGCTTGGGCTAATGGATGAGTGGAATGTGCGCACGCATACCGGCAGTGGGTTGGTTCAGCGAGTTAAAGACAGCCCCTTTAGTGATAGTGATGCTGAATTGCAAACTATTGAATTTCTAAAGCAGTGGGTTCCGGCAGGCGTTTCCCCTATTTGTGGTAACAGCGTGGGCCAAGACCGGCGTTTCCTGTTCCGTTATATGCCAGAGCTTGAAGCCTACTTCCATTACCGTTATCTGGACGTGAGCACCTTAAAAGAACTGGCCCGCCGCTGGAAACCCGAGATTCTGGCTGGTTTTAAAAAGAAAAATACTCATCAGGCACTGGATGATATCCGCGAGTCAGTCGCTGAACTTGCTTATTATCGCGAGCATTTTATTCAATCTTAGTCCCTTTCGGCCTTGAAGCTGTGGGGGTGTTAGCTGCGCGCACTTACCCGAATCACTTACTGATGTAAGCTCATCGGGGCGCGTTTGCTGGCTGCCTACCTACAACTCCAATGACTTTGGGGAACCTTTCGGCCTTGAACCTGTGGGGGGCTTGCGAGTAGCCCGGCCTGCAATTTCAATAACTTTGGGTATATACTGTGTCAGGCGCTGGTAAAAACAGCATATTGCTGTTTTAATCGGCACTTGAATCAAAAAATGATTTTTTTGCTTTCAGGGGCTTGCGGCAAAACGGATTTCTCGTATAATGCGCACCCCGTACCGATGAAGAATTCGCGAGCTTGCGCAAACAGATTCAGTACTGGAAAGTATGACACAGAGCGGGAATAGCTCAGTTGGTAGAGCACGACCTTGCCAAGGTCGGGGTCGCGAGTTCGAGTCTCGTTTCCCGCTCCAATTTCTTGAATCAAAAGAGATTGGTCATAAAGAAATAATCAGTATAGAGATAAAAAGTATAGAAGTTGATGCGCTGTTTTTCTTTTATAGTGCATGACAGCGACGCGGGAATAGCTCAGTTGGTAGAGCACGACCTTGCCAAGGTCGGGGTCGCGAGTTCGAGTCTCGTTTCCCGCTCCAAATTTTTATTTTTTTGCGCTGGTCATTTCAGATAGTCAAATGCTGTTTTAACGGCATCTCAATGCGGGAATAGCTCAGTTGGTAGAGCACGACCTTGCCAAGGTCGGGGTCGCGAGTTCGAGTCTCGTTTCCCGCTCCAAAATGTTTCATTCAATCTTGTCTTAATTATCCACAGCCCAATCGTGCGCTGCACCTCGTTTCACATACATTGTATTAACTTCTTCAACAGAGTTATCCACAGATTCTGCTGTTTTTATATTCAGTTCATTATTTAACCACTTAAATTCCTGATTTAATAACAATTTGATTTTATTGCATATATTTTTATGTAAAAACGTTATGCCGATCACTTGTGCTTTTTTTCGCACTTGATTGCCAAGGTGTTTTTATTTTTATGCACAGGAAAAGTCTGGGTTCATTCATATTAAAAATAATTGAAAAAACCCTGCTCAATATCATGTGATATCAGGCAAAAGCGGCTTCAGGCATCTCGTGGCAGGCCTTTTTCAATCGCTCTCACCAGCCGTTTTTTCTGCGGCGATTGAACATCCCCAATCAGTGTAGACCGTCTTTTCAATTGCTGTGAGATGGCCCATTCAATATGTTCATCTAACATCGGATCTATGCCGCGGCGCGCTTCCAATGCCAACACGATATTATCGAGATAGGGCGCATTACCCAATGCCACTGAGATATTGCGTAACCAGCGCAGGTGACCAATTCGCCGGATGGCAGAGCCTTCGGTTATCCGTAAGAACTTCTCTTCATTCCAGCTAAATAAATCCAGCAACTGTGGGGTGTGCAGCACAACACGAGGGCTGAAATCTTCTTCGTCAGTTAATTGCGAAAAGCGGTTCCACGGGCAGATAAGCTGGCAATCATCACAACCATAAATACGATTGCCCATTAACGGGCGAAACTCTTCCGGTATTGCGCCCTCCAACTCAATGGTCAGATAGGAGATACAGCGGCGCGCATCAACAGTATAGGGCGCGACGATGGCCCCGGTCGGGCAGGTGGTGATGCAAGCAACACAACGCCCGCATTGTTCTTCTTGGGGTTTATCGATCGGCAGCGGTAGGTCAATGAGCAGCTCGCCCAAGAAGAACCAGGATCCGGCCTCACGATTTAAAATAAGTGAGTGCTTACCAACCCAGCCAATCCCTGCTTTAGCCGCCAGTGACCGCTCCATTATCGGGGCTGAATCGACAAACGGGCGGAAATTGATATCGTCACCGGTCTGTTCCAGGCAATAGCTCTGGATCATATCGCCCAGCTTTTTCAGGCGCTGGCGCAATAATTTATGATAGTCGCGGCCTAATGCATAACGGCTGACATAACCGAGTTCTGCATTCTTTAATGTGCTGGCAAATGCGGCCTTGGCAGGCAGATAATTCATTCGCACGCTAATTACCCGCAAAGTTCCGGGTAATAATTCATGGGGGCGCGCGCGCAGCATACCGTGGCGGGCCATCCAGGCCATTTCGCCATGATATTGTTTATCAAGCCAAGCCTGTAAGCGCGGTTCTTCCGCTGACAGATCTGTATCGCAGATGCCGACTTGCTGGAAACCTAGCGATTGCCCCCATTGCTTGATATGTTGGGCTAATTGATTCAGATCGAGGGGATGTGCCATGACGGACCATAGTAAGAAACAAATCAGTGTCAGTTTACCACACTCTGTTTTTTCTGCGGACTGGGTGCGCCAGAATGAGGCGATCGCCGCGGCACACTTCTCCCTGAGCTTATTTGACCTGATGGTGAGAGCCGGAAATGCAGCATTTGAACTGGCGCGAAAGCAATACCCCGCCGCGCGCCACTGGTTAATTTTATGCGGCCACGGTAATAACGGTGGCGATGGCTACATTGTTGCCAGCAGGGCATTAGCAGCGGGTCTGAATGTGACGCTGATTGCTTGTCCGGGCAATCGGCCCTTGCCCGCAGAAGCTCATCAGGCGCAATCTCAATGGCTGGCCGCGGGCGGCGTGATTAATCAACCTAATATCTTATGGCCACAACATATCGATTTAATTATTGATGGCTTACTCGGTATTGGTCTGCGAGCCGCGCCGCAAAGCGTTTATGCTACGCTGATTGACACGGCAAACCGCCATCATGCCGCAAAAATCTCCCTGGATATTCCGTCTGGGCTGAGTGCCGACAGTGGCGCGGCTCTCGGCTCAGTCATTCGCGCGGATCACACTCTGACTTTTGTCACCCTAAAGCCCGGTTTGCTCACGGGACAAGCCCGTGATTGGGTGGGGCATTTACACTGCAATGATTTAGGATTGGCACCATGGCTCGCCACTCAACCCGTACAAATTGAGCGCCTGACCGCCGGTAATCTGCCGCAATGGCTGAAACCGCGCCGCCCTTGCGCTCATAAAGGTGAGCATGGGCGATTATTGCTGGTGGGGGGCGATAAAGGGTTGGGCGGCGCGATTCGCATGGCGGGAGAAGCTGCGCTGCGTAGCGGTGCTGGGCTAGTGCGAGTACTCACTCACATTGAGCATGTGGCCCCGATGTTAGCTGCTCGTCCAGAGCTGATGGTGCAGGAGTTAACCGATGAAACCCTGGCGCAAAGTATGGATTGGGCTGATGTATTGGTGGTCGGGCCGGGATTAGGACAATCTGATTGGGGTCGAAATGCTCTGAATTTATTGCAACAAAGTGATAAACCAGCATTATGGGACGCTGATGCACTCAACTTGCTGGCATTAAATCCGCTGAAGCGTCAGAATCGGGTATTGACCCCTCATCCTGGTGAAGCTGCCCGCCTGCTTGGTTGCCGCGTCGCTGATATTGAGAGTGACCGCTTACTTTCCGCCCGTAACATCGTTAAACAATATGGTGGCGTGGTGGTCTTGAAAGGGGCTGGTACTCTTATTGCCAGTGAACAGGGCGAGATGGCGATTGCTGATGTCGGTAATGCGGGTATGGCCTCCGGCGGTATGGGGGATATTCTGTCCGGTATTATTGGGAGTTTGATAGCACAAAAGCTGGTGCTGTATGATGCCGCCTGTGCAGGTTGTGTTGTGCATGGCGTTGCCGCAGACAAACTGGCTGAAGTTCAAGGCACCCGGGGTTTACTGGCCACAGATTTGCTGTCAGTTATTCCGAAGTACGTTAATCCTGAGTTAGCAAAATAGATATCACAGAATGAAAGAACTCGTTTTACCTCTGCCCGATGAGGCAGCAACCGTTGCATTAGGAGGCGCTTTGGCTCATGCCTTCGAGGGTGCCAGTGTTATTTATCTATTCGGTGACTTAGGTGCCGGAAAAACAACGTTTAGCCGCGGCTTTCTTCAGGCCCTTGGCCATGCTGGGCATGTTAAAAGCCCGACTTATACCTTGGTTGAACCTTACGCGTTAGCCCCAAGGCCGGTTTACCATTTTGACCTGTATCGTCTGGCTGACCCCGAAGAGCTGGAGTTTATGGGTATTCGTGATTACTTTGATAAGCAAGCAATTTGTCTGGTGGAATGGCCACAACAAGGGGCTGGATTCTTACCTCAGGCGGATGTCGAGCTGCATTTAGCTTATCAGGCCGAGGCCCGCGAGGCCCGCCTGGTAGCCCTTTCTGATGCCGGTGCGGATGTATTGCGCCGTTTAGCTGCTGTGCAAGGATAATGTGATAATGATGCATAGCATTATGCGATTTAATTGCTTAACGCGACCAGGTTGTTGGACGAAAAAGACTTTCTGGCAGCCATCATTGGCAGCCGTCATGCTGATTATGGTGAGTTTATTTGCTCTGCCTTCCGCATTTGCCGCCAAACTTACCGACATTAAGGTCAACAATGGCCCGACTGAAAGCAAAGTGACACTCAGTTTTGATGGTCAGCCGGTGTATGCTTTCTTTTCTTTAAATTCACCTGAGCGGGTGGTGCTTGATGTCCGTCAAAGCGGCAATCTTTCCGGATTACCCCTGGAATTCAGTGGGCAGAATCTGCTGAAAAGAATTCGCTCCAGTACCCCGAAAGATGAACAAAGCACCCGTTTGGTGCTGGAACTGACACAAAAAGTCAAAACTCGCGCGGTGACTCAGCAGTCGGGCAACAATTACACCGTGGTGATCACCATGACTGCGGCGGCCAGTGCGCCGGTGCGGCAAACGCAGCCCACATTAAGCCAAAATAATGCGCCGCTGAACCAAACCAATACGCCGAGCCCCAACGCCGGGCGGTTAACTGCACCGGCGACGAATGCGGAATCACGGATCACCAGCGCTAATACCACGTCAGTAGCTAAAAATCCGTTTAACAACAAGCCGACGGTGGTGGTGAGCAGCGAGAACATCACGACGAATACTGCACGGCCGATAAAAACTGCCCGCCAGACCAATACCGCCAGTGCTGCGAACAGCTCCCGTGTGGTGGTGGCTATTGATGCTGGTCACGGTGGCCAAGACCCCGGCGCTATTGGACAAAATGGCTTGCAAGAGAAGAGTGTGACTATTGCTATCGCCCGTCGGCTTGAAGCGCTGCTTAACAGTGACCCGATGTTTAAACCGGTGTTAACCCGCAATGGCGATTACTTCATTTCGGTGATGGGCCGCTCTGATGTGGCGCGTAAGCAGGGCGCTAACGTGTTGGTCTCCATTCATGCTGATGCGGCACCTAACCGCAGCGCAACCGGAGCGTCAGTGTGGGTCTTGTCGAATCGCCGCGCTAACAGTGAAATGGGTAACTGGCTGGAACAGCATGAAAAGCAATCCGAATTGCTCGGTGGTGCTGGCGATGTGCTGGCCAACACCGCCTCTGACCCTTATTTAAGTCAGGCGGTATTGGATTTACAATTTGGTCACTCACAGCGGGTGGGCTATGACGTCGCCACCAAAGTGCTCAATGAGCTGCAAAGAGTGGGAGACATTCATAAACGTCGGCCTGAACACGCCAGTCTTGGGGTGTTACGTTCACCGGATATTCCGTCATTATTAGTGGAAACCGGCTTTATCAGTAATAGTACGGAGGAGCGGCTGCTTGGCAGTAGCGCGTATCAGGAGAAAATTGCTCAAGCCATTTATAAAGGTTTGCGCAGTTATTTCCTTGCGCATCCGCTACAAGCCGACCCAAAGGTCGAAAACCGCCCGCTTATTGAAACCGCGGCGGTTGATTCATCTTCACAGCGCTCAAGTGTTAGCCAGCCAGAGCCGGTGGTTAACAACATAGCAAGCAGCGGCAGGCCATCTGCCGCCAAACCCGCTGCGACGGGTAAAAGTCAGATTCATAAAGTACAGCGTGGTGAAACCTTATCCGGTATTGCTAGCCAATACGGCGTCAGCATGGCGCTGTTGCGGCAAAATAACACCCTGAAAAATGATGTCGTCTGGGTCGGGCAGCGCTTGAAAGTTCCCGCCTCGGGCACCGCTGCGGCTGCCGCGCCAAGAGCAGTGGCTAAAGCAAAGCCGAGCAAAAGCCAGCCGGTTAAACATCAGGTAAAACGCGGTGATACATTGTCGGCTATTGCTGCCAGATATGGTGTGTCGATGAGTGAGATTGAGCGGGCGAATAAGATAAAGTCAGGGAATGTCCAACTGGGGCAAACCCTCACTATTCCACAGTCGTAAGCGAAAGGAACTGCTATGCCAATTCAGATTCTACCCCCACAGCTTGCTAACCAAATTGCCGCCGGTGAAGTGGTAGAGCGGCCTGCCTCGGTAGTGAAAGAGTTGGTAGAGAATAGTCTGGATGCCGGTGCTACCCGAATTGATATTGATATCGACCGTGGTGGCGCGAAACTGATTCGCATTCGTGATAATGGCTGTGGCATTGGTAAAGACGATTTGGCATTGGCGTTGGCGCGCCACGCCACCAGTAAAATCAGTTCGCTGGAAGATTTGGAAGCTATTCTTAGTATGGGGTTTCGTGGCGAAGCATTAGCCAGCATCAGTTCAGTCTCGCGCCTGATTTTGACCTCGCGCACGGCGGAACAAAATGAAGCCTGGCAGGCGTATGCCGAAGGTCGCGATATGGCGGTGACCATCAAACCTGCTGCTCATCCGGTCGGCAGCACCCTTGAAGTGCTGGATCTGTTTTATAACACGCCTGCTCGCCGCAAATTTATGCGTACCGAAAAAACCGAATTTGGTCATATTGATGAAGTGGTGCGGCGCATTGCGCTGGCGCGCTTTGATGTGGCGATCAATCTCAGCCATAACGGTAAGTTAATGCGGCAGTACCGTGCCGCGACAGATCCTTCCCAACATGAACGCAGGCTGGCGAGTATCTGTGGCCCGGCGTTTTTGCAGCATGCGCTGGCGATTTCCTGGCAGCACGGTGATTTGACCATTCGCGGTTGGGTGGCAGATCCCGCCGCGAGCCGCACACTGAGTGAAATGCAATATTGCTACGTTAATAACCGGATGATGCGTGATCGGCTGATTAATCACGCAATCCGCCAGGCTTATCAAGATTTACTCAAAGACGACCAGCAACCCGCCTATGTGTTGTATCTGGATATTGACCCACATCAGGTGGATGTCAATGTGCATCCGGCTAAGCATGAGGTGCGTTTCCATCAAGCACGGCTGGTGCATGATTTTATTTATCAAGCGGTTACCACGGTTTTACAGCAAGCCGCTACCCCGCGGCTGAACATCAATGAAGATGGTGAAGAAATCGAAGCCCCGCGCTGGCAACCAGAAAATCGCGTGGCAGCAGGGGGGAATAAATATGCCCAACCGGAACCGGCGAAAACCGCGCCAGTGACGCGCACCTCTTCCCCCGAGCGAAGCGCCACGACAGAGCGGTCAATAGCCCGCGAACCCGCCCCAGCCTATAGCGCGGGCCAACCTTATCAAAAGCAACAAGGTGAATTATATCGCCAACTGGTACAGCCAGCCGTAGTGAATAAACCGGCGGCTGGAAGTCAAGCGGCGGTAGCGCCGCGTCAGAGACTTAATGACGAGCCACTGCGCGGCGATAATTACAGTTTTGGCCGGGTACTCACCGTGTTTCCGCCTTGCTATGCTCTTATTGAATATAAACAGGGCGTGGCATTACTGGAATTAACGGTTGCTGAGCGTTGGTTAAAGCAAGCTCAGTTGAATCCGCCCACGGAAGGGTTGCGCCCTCAGCCACTATTAATCCCATTAAAACTGACATTGGATAAAAATGAAGCGGCCGCCTGCCAGCGTCATCAGAAATTGTTAGTGACCATGGGAATAGAATTGGCGGTGGAACACGAAAAGGCGACTTTACGGGCAGTATCTTTACCATTACGCCAACAAAATTTACAAAAACTGATACCGGAACTGTTAGGCTATCTGTCGCAACATGAAGAGATATCGCCCGATGCTCTCGCCACATGGATTTCTCGCCATCTTGGCAGTGAACATGAGGTATGGAATGTGTCTCAAGCGATACAGTTATTGGCGGATGTTGAACGTCTTTGTCCACAGTTGGTAAAATCACCGCCAACTGGGCTATTACAACCTATTGATATAAAGGCTGCATTGGCAACCCTGAAACATGAATGATATTGAAAATCTAGACCGGCCACCGGCAATCTTTATTATGGGGCCAACTGCCTCGGGTAAAACGGCGTTCTCCATTGCGCTGAGACAGCGGCTACCTGTCGAACTTATCAGTGTCGATTCTGCCCTGATTTATCGCGGTATGGATATCGGTACCGCGAAACCCAGTGCAGAAGAGCTGGCATTAGCGCCACATCGGCTGATTGATATCCGTGATCCCGCGCAATCCTACTCTGCCGCTGATTTCCGTAAAGACGCATTAAAAGAAATGGCCGAGATTACCGCAGCCGGGCGTATTCCGCTGCTGGTGGGTGGCACGATGTTGTACTTTAAAGCGCTGTTGGATGGGTTATCGCCATTGCCGAGCGCAGACCCGCAAGTGCGCCAGCGTATTGAACAGCAGGCAGCATTACTGGGTTGGGAAGCATTACACCAACAATTGGCTGAAATCGATCCCATCGCTGCGGCGCGAATTCATCCTAATGATCCCCAACGGCTCTCCAGAGCACTGGAAGTTTTTTTTATTTCAGGTAAAACTCTAACAGAACTGACTAAAATTTCGGGTGAAACCTTACCTTATCGGGTTCACCAATTTGCGATTGCGCCTGTTAGCCGGGAACTGTTGCACCAGCGGATTGAATTACGTTTTCGTCAGATGCTGGATGCAGGGTTTGAAACTGAGGCTAGGGCGCTTTTTGACCGTGGTGATTTGCATACGGATATGCCAGCCATTCGTTGTGTGGGATACCGGCAGATGTGGTCTTATCTGTCCGGTGAGATTGATTACGACGATATGGTTTACCGCGGGATCTGTGCGACACGTCAACTGGCAAAGCGCCAAATGACCTGGTTGCGGGGCTGGAGTTCAGTCCAGTGGCTCGACAGTGATAAGCCGGGAGAGGCTTTAGACTCTGTAATACAGGTTGTTAGTGCATAGGTTGAATGATTGTGTACAATTGATTAGTACTCAACGCGCGGATTTTTTTACGCAGTTTATTTTCGAGCCGATAGGTTCTTAGTTAATAACAACAAGCAAATAAGGAAAATACAGAATGGCTAAGGGGCAATCTTTGCAAGATCCGTTCCTGAACGCATTGCGTCGTGAACGGGTTCCGGTTTCTATTTATTTAGTGAATGGCATTAAACTGCAGGGCCAAGTTGAGTCTTTTGATCAGTTTGTCATTCTGTTAAAAAATACAGTCAGCCAGATGGTGTATAAACACGCCATCTCTACTGTCGTGCCTTCTCGCCCGGTTTCGCATCACAGCAATAACCCGAGTGGTAGCACTAATAATTATCATGGTAGTAATCCATCTGCGCCGCAACAGCCGCAGCAGGATAGCGATGACGCTGAATAAAGCGCCTTGCTGGTCAACCATGACGGGGAACATAAGCAATGGATTCGGGCTTATGTTCTCCGCACTAGCGGTTTTGATCCGTTTGAGAGGTTGCACGTTTGTTTGACCGTTATGAAGGCGGTGAGCAGGCCGTACTGGTTCATATCTATTTCTCGCAAGACAAAAACTCAGAGGATCTGCGTGAGTTCGAAGCGCTGGTATCTTCTGCGGGCGTAGAAGCTTTGCAAATTGTGACCGGTAGTCGCAAAGCTCCGCATCCTAAGTTTTTTGTGGGCGAGGGAAAGGCAGTAGAAATTGCTGACGCAGTGAAAGCCAGTGGCGCGTCTGTTGTCTTGTTTGATCATGCCCTTTCCGCCGCGCAGGAGCGAAATCTTGAGCGTTTGTGTGAGTGTCGGGTTATTGATCGTACTGGGCTTATTTTAGATATTTTTGCCCAACGGGCCCGTACCCATGAAGGTAAATTGCAGGTCGAATTAGCGCAATTGCGTCATATTGCGACTCGCTTGGTACGCGGTTGGACGCATCTTGAGCGTCAAAAGGGGGGCATCGGCCTAAGAGGGCCAGGTGAAACCCAGTTGGAGACCGATCGCCGTTTGCTACGTGACCGCATCAGCTTGATTTTGAGCCGTTTGGAGCGAGTTGCAAAGCAGCGTGAGCAGGGGCGGCGTGCGCGCACCCGTGCTGATATTCCGACAGTATCTTTGGTGGGATATACCAACGCCGGTAAATCTAGCCTGTTTAACAAAATTACGGCAGCTGATGTTTACGCGGCTGACCAACTATTTGCTACGCTGGATCCCACTTTACGCCGTATTACTGTGGCTGATGTGGGCGATACAGTGTTGGCGGATACGGTAGGTTTTATCCGGCATTTGCCGCATGATCTGGTTGCTGCTTTTAAAGCGACATTACAAGAAACACGGCAAGCCTCATTACTGCTACACATTATTGATGCAGCTGATCCTCGGGTGGCCGAGAATATGGCCGCAGTCGATTCTGTATTGGCAGAAATCGAGGCGGATGAAATCCCTACATTATTAGTAATGAATAAAATTGATTTGTTGGATGATTTTATCCCGCGAATTGATCGCAACGAAGAAAATCTGCCAGTCAGAGTTTGGCTTTCGGCCCAAACCGGCGCAGGTATCCCGTTGCTCTTTCAAGCGTTAACGGAGCGTCTTTCAGGTGAAATCGCACACTTTGAATTACGTTTGCCGCCTCAGGCAGGCCGTTTACGCAGCCGTTTTTACCAGCTTCAGGCAATTGAAAAAGAGTGGATAGACGAGGACGGGAATGTCGGTATGGTGGTAAGAATGCCTATCGTTGATTGGCGTCGTCTCTGTAAGCAAGAGCAAGATTTGGTCAGTTATATTGTTAATGAGCCAGTACGGCTAATTGATTGATTATCTGATTTATTTTGCGAGATTAAGAGCCAGCTTCTTTGGCGTGTGCTCTTGGCCTGAAGAAAACCAATCATAGAAGAATGGAGCTAAAACATGGCGTGGAATCAGCCCGGTAATAACGGACAGGACCGCGATCCGTGGGGGAGCAGCAATAATAATGGCGGCAACTCTGGCGGAAATAACAATAATAATAAAGGTGGCCGTGACCAAGGGCCGCCCGATCTGGATGATATCTTCCGGAAACTGAGCAAAAAGCTAAGTAGCCTCACAGGCAAAGGTGGCGGCAACGGTAATGGCAACAATGGCGCGACACAAGGCCCTGCTTTTAGTGGGCGCATTGTGGGCATCGCTGTGGTTGCGGTTGTGGTTATCTGGGCGGCAAGTGGTTTCTATACAATTAAAGAAGCTGAGCGCGGTGTTGTGACTCGCTTGGGTAAATTAAGCCACATTGTGCAGCCAGGTTTGAACTGGAAACCGACTTTTATCGATGAAGTTACTCCGGTTAACGTCGAATCTGTACGTGAATTGGCTGCATCCGGGGTCATGCTGACCTCTGATGAAAACGTGGTTCGCATCGAAATGAACGTTCAGTATCGCGTAACTGACCCGGCCGCTTATCTGTTTAGCGTGACAAACCCGGATGACAGCTTGCGTCAGGCGACTGACAGCGCAGTGCGTGGTGTTATTGGTAAATACACCATGGACAAAATCCTCACCGAAGGCCGTACCATCGTTCGTAGCGATACTCAGCGTGTACTGGAAGAAACCATTCGTCCATACAAAATGGGTATCACTCTGCTGGACGTTAACTTCCAGGCAGCGCGTCCGCCGGAAGAAGTTAAAGCGGCGTTTGATGATGCGATTGCTGCCCGTGAAAACGAACAACAATACATTCGTGAAGCGGAAGCCTATACCAACGAAGTCCAGCCACGTGCCAATGGTCAGGCGCAGCGTCTGTTAGAAGATGCCCGTGCTTATGCCGCACGTAAAGTGTTGGAAGCGCAAGGTGAAGTTGCTGGTTTTGCCAAGTTGTTGCCTGAGTATAAGGCGGCACCGGAAATTACCCGTGAGCGTCTGTATATCGAAACCATGGAGAAAGTCCTCGGTCATACCCGCAAAGTGCTGGCGAATGACAAAGGTAATAGCCTGATGGTGCTGCCGTTGGATCAACTGCTGCGCGGACAAGGTGCTACAGAGAAAACGGATGGCAACAAAGACACCAGTCTGATTCGCTTGAATCCGCCTTCCTCTGCTAATAGCAGCCAAGAATCTGGTGCAAATAACTCGAATACCAGTTCAACCAGTGGCTCTATCATGGATCAGCGCCGAGCGAATGCTCAGCGTGATACTTCCACTCGCGTAGGGAGAGAATAACCAATGCGTAAGTCTATTTTACTTATCGTCGTTGTGGTGTTAGTCGCACTCTACGCTTCGCTGTTTGTGGTACAAGAAGGTCAACGCGGCATTGTACTGCGCTTTGGCAAGGTATTACGTGATAGTGATAACAAGCCGCTGGTGTACGCGCCGGGCCTGCACTTCAAAATACCATTTATCGAAACAGTGAAGACGTTGGATGCCCGTATTCAAACCATGGACAACCAGGCCGACCGTTTCGTGACTAACGAGAAAAAAGACCTGATTGTTGACTCATATCTGAAATGGCGCATCAGCGATTTCAGCCGTTACTATCTGGCCACTGGTGGTGGTGATGTATCTCAGGCTGAAGTTCTGTTGAAACGTAAATTCAGTGACCGTTTGCGTTCTGAAATCGGTCGCCTGAATGTACGCGACATCGTTACAGATTCACGTGGCCGTCTGACTTCAGATGTTCGTGATGCGCTGAATACCGGTAGTGTGGGCGATGAAGCCGTAACTACTGAAGCGGATGATGCTATTGCCTCTGCGGCAGCGCGTGTTGAACAGGAAACCCGTGGCAAACAGCCAGCGGTTAACCCGAACAGTATGGCGGCCCTGGGAATTGAAGTAGTTGACGTGCGTATCAAGCAAATCAACTTACCGGCAGAAGTCTCTGACGCTATCTTCCAGCGTATGCGTGCTGAACGTGAAGCGGTAGCCCGTCGTCACCGTTCGCAAGGTCAGGAAGAAGCCGAGAAGTTGCGTGCAACAGCTGACTATGAAGTGACACGTACTCTGGCAGAAGCAGAACGTCAGGCGCGTATTACACGTGGTGGCGGTGATGCAGAAGCGGCTCGTCTGTTTGCTGATGCATTCAGTAAAGACCCTGACTTCTATGCTTTCATCCGTAGCTTGCGCGCGTATGAAAATAGCTTCAGCAGCGGCAACGACGTGATGGTTCTGAGCCCTGAAAGTGATTTCTTCCGCTACATGAAATCGCCGGATAACTCGAGCAAACGTCCATAACGACTGTCGTGACAGCCCGTTTTTGACAGTAACAGTAAGGCCCGTTCACGCGGGCCTTTTCTATTTGAGGCCGCCTTTTCCATTTGATTGAGACAGAAAATGAATTCAACCATCTTATTAGCATTGGGTTTGGTTTTGGTACTGGAAGGGCTTGGCCCGATGCTTTACCCCAAAACCTGGCGCAAAATGATCCAGGCAATGACCGAATTACCTGATGCCACTTTACGCCGTTTTGGCGGAGGATTAGTGGTTGCAGGTGTCGTGATCTACTACATGTTGCGTAGCCGCATGGGTGGCTAAATGTAAGCACAAAAATTGTGCAGTTATGTGTTAAAAAGTACTGAAAGCAGCCGGATGAGATGTTAGAATCCTTTTTTAAGCAACCTGGTGATTTTTGAGATGGGTAAGAACGTCGTCGTACTGGGCACCCAATGGGGTGACGAAGGTAAGGGCAAGGTCGTTGACCTGCTGACTGAACGGGCTAAATATGTTGTGCGCTATCAAGGTGGTCACAACGCTGGCCACACTTTGGTTATCAACGGTGAGAAAACCGTTCTTCATTTAATTCCCTCAGGTATTCTGCGTGAAAACGTAACCAGCATCATCGGTAACGGTGTGGTACTGGCGCCTGACGCTTTAATGAAAGAGATGACAGAACTTGAAGCGCGCGGTGTGCCGGTACGTGAGCGACTGTTACTCTCCGAAGCATGCCCATTAATCCTGCCTTATCATGTAGCTCTGGATAATGCGCGTGAAAAAGCACGTGGTGCAAAAGCTATCGGTACTACCGGTCGTGGTATCGGCCCTGCCTATGAAGATAAAGTTGCTCGCCGCGGTCTGCGTGTAGGCGATTTATTCAACAAAGAAACTTTCGCGATCAAACTGAAAGAAATTGTGGATTACCACAACTTCCAGTTGGTGCATTACTACAAAGAAGAAGCGGTTGACTACCAGAAAGTGCTGGATGAAGTATTGGCAATCGCCGATATTCTGACCGCAATGGTTGTTGATGTTTCTGAATTGCTGGACGGTGCCCGCAAACGTGGCGATTTCATGATGTTTGAAGGCGCACAAGGCACTTTGCTGGACATCGACCACGGTACTTATCCGTATGTGACTTCATCTAACACCACCGCGGGTGGCGTTGCTACAGGTTCTGGCCTGGGCCCACGTTATGTTGATTACGTGCTGGGTATCGTGAAAGCCTACTCTACTCGTGTAGGTGCAGGGCCATTCCCGACTGAACTGAATGACGAAACAGGCGAGTTCCTGCGTAAGCAAGGCAACGAATATGGCGCGACTACTGGCCGTAGCCGTCGTACCGGTTGGCTGGATATCGTTGCAGTGCGTCGTGCTGTGCAGATCAACTCCTTGTCTGGCTTCTGCATGACTAAACTGGACGTGCTGGATGGCCTGAAAGAAGTTAAGCTTTGTGTTGGCTATCGTATGCCAGATGGTCGCGAAGTGACTACCACTCCGCTGGCGGCTGAGGGCTGGGAAGGTATCGAGCCAATCTACGAAACCATGCCAGGCTGGACAGAAACCACCTTTGGCGTGAAAGAACACAGTAAGTTGCCACAGGCAGCCCTGAACTACATCGCACGTGTAGAAGAGCTGACAGGTGTTCCGGTTGATATTATTTCTACCGGCCCAGATCGTGAAGAAACCATGATCCTGCGCGACCCATTTGATGCATGATTAATTAGCTGATGGCTAAATAATCAGAATTCAGACTTCAATAAACCGGGCTTAGGTCCGGTTTATTGTTTATACCCTTCTTGTATTGTTAACTGCAAAGTTAACTACTTTGGGTATAATTAGATGCAGAAATGACCTCGGATAAGCCGTTTTACATCAAAAGACTCGCCCTCCACCTAAAAGATTAGCCGCAAGCTTTATGGCTGGTTTATCATTCAAACTATAAGTTTCTAAATAGCACTTAGAATCGCACTTATAATCTATCCAAAACGTGTCATCTTAGATGGGTTTAAGCCGAGTAAACTGATACTCAGGGGTATATGTGCAGTTAACAAGTTTTACTGATTATGGTTTGCGGGCGCTGACTTATATGGCCTCGCTACCTCAAGGCCAAATGACCAGCATTTCTCAGGTAACTGAGGTCTATGGTGTGTCCCGAAATCATATGGTTAAAATAATCAATCAGTTGAGCCGTGTCGGGTTGGTCACTGCCGTGCGGGGGAAAAACGGCGGCATACGGTTAGGTAAACCGGCTGACCAGATTCGAATTGGTGATGTTGTTCGCCAGTTAGAACCTCTTTCTCTGGTGAATTGTAGTAGTGATTTTTGTCATATAACCCCCGCTTGCCGCCTGAAACAAGTGCTTAATCAGGCAGTACAAAGTTTCCTTAACGAGTTGGATAACTATACTTTAGCCGATATGGTTCAAGATAATGCCCCGCTCTATAAGCTATTACTTGTTGAGTAGCTTTTTGTTTAATAAAAAGATACATATACCCAAAGAACGTGGAGTTGCAGCTAAAGCCCCTGCGGCTTCAAGTAAGACGGGGATAGCAACCTGCTGCTGACAACGGAGGAACCGCAATGTCACAAGATCCATTCTTGGAACGAGAAGCAGAGAAATATGAGTCACCGATCCCTAGCCGGGAATTCATTTTGGCTCATCTCGCCAAGCGCGAAACACCCGCCAGCCGTGAAGAGCTGGCCAATGAACTTAATTTATCTGGTGAAGAACAGCTAGAGGCGCTGCGTCGCCGCCTGCGCGCAATGGAGCGTGATGGGCAATTGGTCTTCACCCGCCGTCAGTGCTATGCCTTACCTGAGCGCCTGGACTTATTGCGCGGGACAGTGATTGGCCACCGTGATGGTTTCGGCTTTTTACGGGTTGAAGGCAGTAAAGACGATCTGTATCTCTCCGCAGAGCAGATGAAAACTGCGATTCATGGTGATGTGGTCTTGGCCCAGCCGGTTGGCGCTGATCGCAAAGGCCGCCGTGAAGCCCGTATCGTGCGCGTATTAGTCCCGAAAACCAGCCAGATTGTCGGCCGTTACTTTACGGATGCCGGTACCGGTTTTGTGGTGCCGGATGACGGCCGCTTGAGTTTTGATATTCTGATCCCGCCTGATGCTATCTGCGGTGCGCGGATGGGCTATATGGTGGTGGTCGAGCTGACCCAGCGCCCGACTCGCCGCTCTAAAGCGGTGGGTAAGATTGTTGAAGTGCTCGGCGAGAATATGGGCACTAGCATGGCGGTAGATATTGCACTGCGTACCCATGAGATCCCGCATACTTGGCCGCCACAAGTTGAAAAGCAAGTTGCGGATCTGAAAGAACAAGTGCCGGAAGAAGCGAAAAAAGGGCGGGTGGATTTACGCAACCTACCTTTGGTCACTATTGATGGTGAAGATGCCCGTGACTTCGATGATGCGGTGTATTGTGAGAAAAAACGCGGTGGTGGCTGGCGCTTGTGGGTGGCGATTGCAGATGTCAGCTATTATGTACGCCCGCGCACTGCGCTGGATGATGAAGCTCGCAGCCGTGGTAACTCGGTTTACTTCCCGTCGCAAGTTGTGCCGATGTTGCCGGAAGTGCTGTCAAACGGCCTTTGCTCCCTGAATCCGCAGGTAGACCGCCTGTGCATGGTGTGTGAGATGACTATCTCCGCACAGGGTAAGTTATCGTCGTATAAGTTCTATGAAGCAGTGATGAGCTCCCATGCGCGTCTGACCTACACCAAAGTGTGGCGGATTATTGATGGTGAAGAGTCGCTGCGTGAACAATATAAGCCGCTGGTGCCGCATCTGTTAGAGCTGCACACCATGTACAAGGCGCTGGATCAAGCCCGTGCCGAACGCGGTGGTATTGCGTTTGAAACTGAAGAAGCCAAGTTTATCTTCAATGCCGAACGGCGCATTGAGCGGATTGAATCGACGGTGCGTAATGACGCGCATAAGTTGATTGAAGAGTGCATGATTCTGGCGAACATTGCTGCGGCGCGTTTTGTCGAAAAACACAACGAGCCGGCGCTGTTCCGGGTGCATGACCGTCCAAGTGATGACCATATCTCCGCACTGCGTAGCGTGCTGGGTGAGCTGGGCCTGACTCTTGGTGGCGGTTTAAAACCAGAGCCAAAAGATTATGCGGTGCTGATGGATGAAGTGGCGGATCGTCCGGATCATGAAATGCTGCAAACCATGTTGCTGCGTTCGATGAAACAGGCGATTTACGATCCGGAAAACCGCGGTCACTTTGGTTTGGCGTTAGCGTCTTATGGGCATTTCACCTCGCCAATTCGCCGTTATCCTGATTTGGCTATGCATCGGGCTATCAAGTACCAGCTCGCCAAAGAGCAGGGTAATGTGAAAGAGCGCTGGACACCCACCGGCGGCTGGCACAGTGAGTACGAAGACATGCTGCAATTGGGCGAACACTGCTCAATGACCGAACGCCGCGCTGATGAAGCTACCCGTAATGTGGCGGATTGGCTGAAGTGTGATTTTATGCAGGATCAGGTCGGTAAAGTCTTCACCGGGATCATTGCCAGTGTCACCGGCTTTGGTTTCTTCGTGCGCCTCGATGACTTGTTTATTGATGGTCTGGTGCATGTTTCCAGCCTGGATAATGATTACTATCGCTACGACAACATCGGCCAGCGCTTGATCGGCGAGTCTTCCGGTATGACCTATCGGCTGGGCGACACCGTAGAAATTCGCGTTGAAGCGGTACATATGGATGAGCGCAAAATTGACTTTGCACTGGTCTCCAGTACCCGTAAACCGCGCGGCGAAGGCAAAACGGCGCGTGATAAAGCCAAAAAAGCTGATGGTCAGCGCACTCTGCGCGATACCTCCACGGGGCGTGGTGGACGCGGTGCTTCATCTGGAGCACCGCGCCGTGATAATGCACCGGCAGGAAGTGGGCAGAAACGCCCGCGTCGCGCTAAAAAACCGGCAAACTTTGAACCGGATAGTGCTTTCCGTCCGGTAGATGCCGCCGCTACGTTAGATGAAAAAGCATTGGCCGAGAAAAAAGCCAAAGCGAAAGCGAAAAGAGCATCAGCTAAGACTAAGAAAATTGCCGCTGCCACTAAGGCCAAGCGCGCGAAGAAAAAAACCAGCAGCGACCAATAATGGCCTGCTGATTGTCGGGCGGCCCTGGTCGCCCGAATTCATTGATATTTAATCATTTATAAAAGAGCATCATGAGCGAAATTATTTACGGCATTCATTCCGTCAAAGCCTTGTTAGACAATGATCCACAACGCTTTTTGGAAGTTTTTATTCTGAAAGGTCGTGACGATCGTCGCCTACAGCCCTTGATTGCTGAACTGGAAGCTGCCGGTTTAGTGATTCAGGTTGCCAGCCGTCAATGGCTGGATTCACAGGTTGAAGGCGGTGTCCATCAGGGGATTGTGGCGCGAGTCCGTGAAGGGCGTCAGTATCAGGAAAATGACTTGCCAGCATTACTGGAAAGTGTCGAAACGCCTTTCCTGTTGGTGCTGGATGGGGTCACTGATCCCCATAATCTGGGCGCGTGCTTGCGCAGTGCGGATGCGGCGGGTGTCCACGCGGTTATCGTGCCGCGGGATCGCTCAGCGCAACTTAATGCTATTGCTAAGAAAGTCGCCAGTGGTGCTGCCGAAAACGTGCCATTAATTAAAGTGACAAATTTGGCGCGTACGCTGCGAGTGTTACAAGAGCACAATGTCTGGATTGTCGGGACGGCTGGCGAAGCTGACCACACGTTATATCAGAGCAAAATGACCGGCCCGATGGCGCTAGTGATGGGGGCTGAAGGTGAAGGTATGCGCCGCTTGACCCGCGAACACTGCGACGAGCTGATCAGCATCCCGATGGCAGGGAGTGTTTCTTCACTCAATGTGTCGGTGGCAACCGGGGTGTGTTTGTTTGAAGCGGTGCGTCAGCGAGCATTAAAAATTTAATATACCCGTCGCCCTTCAAGATGCAGAGGGGTTGGCTGCCTTCGTTACTCGGCCCGTCCATGGGCCTCGCCTCTGCGAGGCCGCTACAAGCAGCGTTCATACCGGCATTTCAATCAAGCCAGCATTCTCGAATGTTGGCTTTTTGCTTTTCGGATAGAGAGACTTTTCACCACTATCAGTCATATAGAGTAGATTAACCGCTGTTTGTGATAAGGCCGCCAGCAAAAAGCTTGGTCTGCACCATACCTAACTCTGACTTATGAATGACAGCTTTATAATGAGTATGGGAATGGAGGAAGGTATGGAGTGGCAGACTCACTTGGTTTTCAATCAGCCAGAGCCATTGTCGAACAGTAATTTATTTCTGTCTGATATGGCCCTGCGGGAAGCCGTGACACGGCAACAGGCGGGCTGGGATGGAGAAGATCTTTCTCGAATTGGTCTACAACTTGGTTCGCAGGAGTCACTTGAATTAGGGCGGCTGGCAAACGCCAATCCGCCGGAGTTATTGCGTTACGATGCTGCTGGACAGCGCTTGGATCAGGTGCGATTTCATCCGGCCTGGTATGTGTTAATGCAAGAATTGGTCAGCCACCGGGTGCATAATTTGCCGTGGCAAGAAGATGCCCGGAGAGGTTCTTTTGTGGCGCGCGCCGCACGGTTTATCCTACATGCTCAGGTAGAAGCAGGGACGTTATGCCCGATAACCATGACATTTGGCGCGATCCCGCTGCTGCAACAAACACTCCCGTCGTTATTCCAAAGTTGGCTACCGCCACTGCTTTCAGACCGCTATGACTCGCATCAAACTGTCGGTGACCAGAAACGGGGGTTATTGATTGGCATGGGCATGACGGAAAAACAGGGCGGTTCCGACGTGTTAAGTAACACCACCAGAGCCGAGCCACTGGAAGTGCGCGGCCATGGGGAAGCTTATCGATTGGTCGGGCACAAATGGTTTTTCTCGGTGCCACAAAGTGATGCACATCTGGTACTGGCGCAAGCGGAGGGCGGGTTATCTTGCTTCTTCCTGCCGAAAATATTGCCGGACGGCACCTATAACGCCATCCGCCTGGAGCGTTTGAAAGAGAAACTCGGCAACCGCTCTAATGCCAGCAGCGAGGTTGAATTTGATCATGCCACCGCCTGGTTATTGGGGGAGGAGGGTGACGGTATTCGCCAAATTCTAAAAATGGGCGGATATACCCGTTTTGACTGCGCGCTCGGTAGCCATGGCCTGATGAGGCGCGCTTTCTCCGTCGCGTTATATCATGCCTGGCAGCGGCAAGCTTTTGGTAAGGCGCTGGTTGAGCAACCTTTGATGCGGCAAGTCCTAAGCCGCATGGCATTGCGTTTAGAGGGTCATACCGCGCTATTGATGCGCTTAGCCAGCGCATGGGGAAAACCCGGCGAAGTTCACGAGCAGATATTTAGCCGATTGCTGACACCGGCGGCGAAATATCGCGTCTGTGGGCTGGGTAGCGGGTTTGTTGCGGAGGCGATGGAGGTACTCGGCGGGATTGGCTATTGCGAGCAAAGTGAGTTGCCGCGGATTTATCGGGAAATGCCGGTCAACAGTATTTGGGAAGGCTCCGGCAATATTATGTGCCTTGATGTGTTACGGACATTCCGCAAACTCCCCTCTGCGATAGATGTGCTTCAGCAAGAATTTTACCCAGTACGAGGGCAAAATCGGTTATTTGACCGCTCATGGCGGCAATTACAGCAGCGGCTGAAAAATCCTAAGGAAGAACAAGGGCGGGCGATAACCCAGCAACTGTTTGATTTGTGCTGTGCATCGCAATTACTGCGGTTTGCCTCCCCGCCGTTAGCCGATGCCTGGTGCCGCATGACACTCGATCATCGGGATCAATATATATTGCCAGAGGCTGTTTGTGCGCGGTTGTTGAGCCGCGCCACAGGGGTAGCGTGATGATAATGCAGTAATTTACTTATACAACAGGGCATTGGCATACCAAATGCCAGGGTAAATACTGTCGGACATCATGATAATCAAATAATAGGGCGCGCCACGGGCTGTCGCCCTGCGTTTAATTTCAGCTTCAATATCCATCGGGCTGCCAAATACTTGCGCCGAAACTGTTCCCACTTTTTGTAAGTTAAGGCTCTGTGCGCGGGTTATTTCTTGGGCATAGGGCTGAGCCACTGGTGGCGGGACTGGGGTGACGTGAAAAGCACTGCAGGCCGAGAGCACCAGAGTGATCAGTAAGAACACCATTGCGCGTTTTATCTTCATTTTTGCCTCTTTTTCAGCAGGGCAGTCACCGCCAAGCCCATTATTTCTCAAGTGTAACGCTCAAGCTCAAAGATGAGGGAATATCTTGGAAGAAATTAGTTTAAGACTTTATACCCGTCATACTTCAAACTGCATTAAGTTTTTAAGTCTATAAATCTGTTTTTCGTATTGATGCTGTGCTTGATAAATAAAGGATTCTCGCCATGATTGAGATGTCGCTGGAAAATATTAATGGGATTGAGGTCATCCATGCGGCCCCTGCGGGCCAGCGCCAGCAGCCGTTACCGACCATCTTCTTTTACCACGGCTACACCTCGTCAAAAGAGGTTTATTCCTATTTTGCTTATGCTTTTGCCCAAGCGGGTTTTCGTACGGTCATGCCGGATGCGGACATGCATGGCGCGCGTTTTGATGGGAATGAAGCTCAGCGATTCGCTTATTTCTGGGAGATCCTGAAATCGAATATTGATGAGCTGCCCGCGATTAAACAACATTATCAACAGGCGGGTTTAATTGATGGCGAGCGGATTGGTGTCGCGGGCGCATCAATGGGGGGAATGACGACCTTGGGGGCGTTTGCCCGCTATCCGTGGGTCAGTGTCGCCGCCGATTTTATGGGGTCAGGTTATTTTACCTCGCTAGCGCATACTTTGTTTCCACCATTGGAAGGTGGACAAGAGCTGAGCGCGGCAGAATTTGAGCGTCGTCTGGCACCTTTGACAGATTATGACCTTACCCATCAGTTAGCAAAAATTGCTGATCGGCCATTATTGGTTTGGCATGGTGAAGCGGATGACGTGGTACCGGCGGCAGAAAGTGCGCGGTTGGTTCAAGCACTGAAAATCAGTGGGCGCGATAAGCACCTGACCTATCTCACGGAAGCAGGGATTGGGCATAAAATCACCCCCACGGCCTTAGCGGCGGGGGCGCTTTTCTTTAGCAAAAATCTATAAAAACTTCAGTAAAGATCAATGAAAAACCCCCGACAAGCGGGGGGAATGGGGCTGCGGGCAATCTTTTTCTTTCTCTGTATTTCTGGGTGTTTCTCTGGTGTTGTATTTATCTATTGAATCTTAGCGGTAGAGAACGGCATTAACGTGTATGGAACTATTATCACCGGGTTCATGCATAGCAATTATCTGATAAGCGCTGGCACCGCGCTCATCGGCTAATTTGCTGAGTTGTGCTGTGGCATCATCAGGAGAAACCACATTGTGGCCTAGAGACAGTGCGCCGATACTGACGCGCTGTTGCTGCATAGCTTGTTGGGCGGTTATTTCTGTGGCCGCGAAAGTGCTGGTTGATAATACCAAGCCGAGTACGGCTGCGATGGTGAGAGTGTGTTTCATAGGTGACTCCAATATCTTATACCCGTGATATTTCAAGCTACCGGCGCGTTAGTTGCCGTCCTGCCACTCGAATTATGTAGAGTATGTTTATATACTTTGAATAACTTTCAGTTAGCTTCGCCGCTTGTTTTGCGGTGGATGTCAGTAATTTTAGTCGCTTTTGTTAATTTAAAAATACGTGATAATTGATTCACTTTGTCAAAAAAAATGAATAATATTTATTCAGAGTTAATGATTTTATTGAAAGATTTAACGGACTAATGGATTAACATCCATAGGTTCTGTCATGAACAAAAAGTGCGGTTTTAGCACCGTAATGGGTAGAACAAGAATAAATCCCCGGCAGTCCTTGAGTTTCAAACCGCCCGCAAGTATAGTTACGCGTCATTTTTCAGCCGCACACAAACACGTTCCTTGCCTCCATGGGCCGCGGTTGACCCTATCAGGAGGCTGAATAATCCGTAAGGAGCAATAATCGATGCGTCATTACGAAATCGTTTTTATGGTCCATCCTGACCAAAGCGAACAGGTTCCGGGCATGATCGAGCGCTATAGTGCAACAATCACTAATGCTGCTGGTACGATCCACCGTCTGGAAGACTGGGGCCGCCGTCAACTGGCTTATCCGATCAACAAACTGCACAAAGCTCACTACGTTCTGCTGAACGTTGAAGCCCCGCAGGAAGCGATCGATGAGCTGGAAACAAACTTCCGCTTCAACGACGCCGTTATCCGTAGCATGGTTATGCGCGTTAAACACGCGGTAACTGAAGCATCACCAATGGTTAAAGCGAAAGACGAACGCCGTGAGCGTCACGACTTCGCGTCAGAAGCCAATGATGATTCTGAAGCTGGGGATTCTGAAGAGTAATTGCCGTGGTGACCACTAATCGTCTGGTACTCTCTGGCACTGTGTGCAAGACGCCGGTTCGAAAAGTAAGTCCTTCTGGTATTCCGCATTGTCAATTTGTGCTTGAGCACCGATCAACACAGCAGGAAGCCGGATTTAGCCGACAAACATGGTGCAGAATGCCTGTTATTGTCAGCGGACAAAAGTCACAAGCATTAACTCACAGCATAACGGTCGGCAGTCAGTTAACCGTTGAAGGCTTCATTAGCTGCCATCAAGGCCGCAATGGGCTGAACAAATTGGTTCTGCATGCCGAGCAGATTGAATTTATAGATTCTGGAGACTAGCCAAATGGCACGTTATTTCCGTCGTCGCAAGTTCTGCCGTTTTACCGCGGAAGGCGTTGTAGAGATTGATTATAAAGATATCGCTACGCTGAAAAATTATGTCACTGAAAGTGGCAAAATTGTCCCGAGCCGTATTACCGGTACTCGCGCAAAATACCAGCGTCAGCTCGCCCGTTGTATCAAGCGCGCACGCTACCTTTCTTTGTTGCCGTACACTGATCGTCATCAGTAATCGGCCACTGTCCATTAACGACTTTGAGAGGATAAGGTAATGCAAGTTATTCTGCTTGATAAAGTAGCAAACCTGGGCAGCCTGGGTGACCAAGTGAATGTTAAAGCGGGCTACGCTCGTAACTTCTTGGTTCCACAAGGTAAAGCTGTTCCGGCAACTAAGAAAAACGTAGAGTTCTTTGAAGCACGCCGTGCAGAATTGGAAGCCAAATTGGCTGGCGTTCTGGCTGCTGCTGAAGCTCGCGCTGCTAAAATTAACGAACTGGTTAGCGTTACTATCGCTTCTAAATCTGGCGATGAAGGCAAACTGTTCGGCTCTATCGGTACTCGCGACATCGCAGACGCTGTAACTGCAGCTGGCGTTGAAGTGGCCAAGAGCGAAGTTCGTTTGCCGAATGGCGTTCTGCGTACCACTGGTGAGCATGAAGTTCACTTCCAGGTACACAGCGACGTATTCGCTAAACTGAACGTGATCGTGGTTCCAGAAGCATAAGTGATGCTGCTGTAACCTGCTAAAACGCCAGCCTTGTGCTGGCGTTTTGCTTTCTGGCGAAAGGGATATTTAGATAATACGTGGGGTTTCGAACAGAGGTTAGAATGTAGCGCTGGCCGCCACAATATCAAACTGGCATACCTCAGGGGCGACGCCAGAACACGTGTAATAGTTCAAAAACCCACCCTGTTCGTATTTCCAATGCGGTTTATCGCTAATCGATGCCAGCCAGGCTTTGTTTTCATAGAACATATCTATCTGCTTACCTTCAGCATGTAAGTTATAGGTACATTTTTGAAATTTCCCCCGTTTCTCCTCACTGCTGCCCTCGACAATCATCATGGCTTCACTGAAGTCTTTGATAGTACCGAATTGGGGAAGCTCTCCTTGCAAGGTTCCACTCCACTCAGTGTTATCCGCAGCTACCGCGGTATAGACGCCCGCTCCGTGTTTGATTTCATTGATCGCTGGGCAATGCAGTGTGGCCAATGCGCTAAATGGTGCAAAGAATAGGAACAAACAAGGTAATTTATATTTCATAATCACTCCCTTATGAGTATTTTCTGGTGTTATGGATGGAGTGAACCATCCAGAAACAACCTACCTCGGGAGCGGCGGGATAACACTATCAAAGAAAATAAGGGGTTAA
This sequence comes from Yersinia kristensenii, assembly GCF_900460525.1. Lineage (NCBI taxonomy): Bacteria > Pseudomonadati > Pseudomonadota > Gammaproteobacteria > Enterobacterales > Yersiniaceae > Yersinia > Yersinia kristensenii. The sequence goes on along the minus strand of NZ_UHIY01000001.1, from coordinate 858,455 downwards.
ACAGAAGAGGTTATGGGCGGCTGGGGTTAACGTTCGCGACGATAACTGCCATCGTTTTGCCGGCTAAATAGCACTTCGGTACTATTGGCGGATTCAATGGCCAGAGCCGCGACCACACCTTCTGCATCCAGCATGATTTTAACTTCTTGCCCGGCTTTGAGGTTACTGAGCGGTTTATCATTCCCTTCAACTTGCGCCATCGCAAAAACTTCATTCACCGGCAAGTTATTATCGCGGAACAGCTGCGCCAGGGTTTTCCCTGACTGAATCTGATAACTCTGCCAGTTCCCCTGTAACGGCGGTGTCTGTGGCGACGCCACCGTTGGAGGTGGCGGAGCATCAAGATGACCTTGTAATTGGGCCTGTAGCGGCACGTCAGTGGATGGCGCACTCACCGGGAAGGTGTTATTGGTGTTATCACGGGAAACCGGCCACAGCAGTGCCAGCAGTAATACCGTGGTCGCAATAATGACCCAGCGGCGGTGAAAGAGAGGCAAAGGCTCCATCCACTCAAAACTGTCCGGCAAATGCCAGATTTTCAGTAACAGTCCTTTAATTCCTTTTCCCTGTTCAGCTGCCGCAACCGTTTCTGGGGACACATTATTTTCAGTCGAGGCGATATCCTCAGCGGGAGAAATGTGTTCAGACGCACTGATTTCTGACATCAGATTTTGATCATCAGCATTTTTAGTCGCCGGCAAGACCCTCTGCCTGATACTCAGCCAAGTGTGCAACAATGGCTGATAAACTCGAGTGTTTTTCCTTCTCCTGGGCGCGATTCTGCCCATGATGACCTCTCTTCAACAACGTAAAACGACATAAATAATAAAATGGCACGATACCTATAGGCCTCTAAGTATAACCCTTCTTGCTTGAAATTGGGTTAAGTGGCTAACTGACTGATGCCAAAAGACAGAATATTATGAAGGGCCAGCTATTATTGTTTCTTTTTCTACGACAAAAGTCATCATTCGCGAAGCAAGATTTTACCGCGCTCCCCTGCTGCTGTTATGCTGGCGGCTTCGACATGATAAGCGACTAAAGGAAAATCCATGACAACCCCTTCTTTTGATAGCGTTGAAGCGCAAGCGAGCTACGGAATTGGTTTACAAATCGGGCAGCAATTGCAAGAGTCCGGGCTGGAAGGTTTACTGCCAGAAGCACTGTTGGCAGGTTTGCGTGACGCGATGGAAGGGAATACACCGACTGTCCCTGTTGATGTGATACATCGCGCGCTGCAAGAAGTGCATGAAAAGGCTGATAAAGTGCGCGTTGAGCGCCAGCAGGCCTTGGTAGAAGAAGGCAAAACATTCCTGGAAGAAAATGCCAAGCGTGATGATGTCACCACCACCGAGTCCGGGTTACAATTCTCCGTATTACAGGCGGGTGATGGCCCAATTCCATCTCGCCAGGACCGTGTACGTGTGCACTATACTGGCCGCCTGGTTGATGGCACGGTATTTGATAGCTCAGTTGAGCGCGGCCAACCTGCAGAGTTCCCAGTCAGTGGTGTCATTCCCGGTTGGATTGAAGCTCTGTCCATGATGCCAGTGGGGTCGAAGTGGAAGCTGTACATCCCGCACAACCTGGCTTACGGCGAGCGTGGTGCGGGTGCGACTATCCCACCATTCAGCGCATTGATGTTTGAAGTGGAACTGCTGGACATTCTGTAATTTTCGCGCGCAGTGACATAAAAAAGGGCGACATCATGTCGCCCTTTTTGCGTTTTAATCCATCAATTCAGGTTATTTCTTCTGTAAATCAACTTGATACACTTCAAAACCAATCTCGTCAGTACCCATTGCTTTCATTGGGTATTGTGCTTTTTGCTTAATAAATTCAGCGGCTTTAGCACTTGGCGAGGTTTCAAAGCGGATATCCAGCGGGTGCTGACTCTCAATATTCGCCAGACGCCAGTTGTTATCTGCTTGCGGGGTGACTTGCCCATGTTTTTTGGTTTCCGCACTGATATAAGCTGACAAAACCGCCCGGTTTTCATCCGGTGAGGCGAAGGCGATATGGCTATCACCGGTACCAGCAAACTTACCGCTATAGGCGCGATAATTGTTGGTCGCAATCAGGAAAGTCGCTTGCGGATCAATAGGTTTCCCGTTGAAAGTCAGATTTTTGATGCGCTCGGCTTTGTCATTAATCAGCACACATTCGCCATCATAGCGAGCGGGTTGGCTGACATCAATTTCATAGTTAACCCCGTCGATAACATCGAAATTATAGGTCCGGAAGCCATCCCAATTAATCAGCGATTGCGGCTTGCTGCTGTTGACATCAATTTGATTAAATTGCGCGGCAGAGCACTCCAGCCATTGTTTGACGTCCGCGCCACTGGCTTTGACCACCACTAAGGTGTTCGGGTAAAGATACAAATCGGCGGCATTGCGGAAGGTCAGCTCGCCTTTTTCCACCTCGACAAAACTGGCAGGGTCATTCTTACGACCACCGGCTTTAAAGGGCGCGGCGGCAGACAGCACCGGTAAATCAGCTAAATCAGGATCGCCCTGAATAAAGTGCTCGGTATAAGCGCGTTGGGCATTATTGACAATTTGTACAGTCGGATCGTCTTGGATCAGTGACAAATAACTGTACATATTATCCGAGGCTTTACCAATCGGCTGGCTGACAAAATCACGGGTGCCTTGGTGATCGGCTGCTAACACTTTGACCAAGTTGGTATTCTCGGCAGCTAATGATTTTTGTGTGGCTTTATCAAAGATAGGGCGGGCTTCGGCCTTAGCTTGAGTCACCTGCCAGGAACCTTGGTCATTATTCAACACAAAATCAACCACACCCAGATGGTCACCCCATTGGCCGGGCATCACTGCTGGGATACCGTTTAATGTTCCCTGCGCGATGTCCGCACCTTTGATAGCGGCAAAATCTTTGCTCGGGAAGACGGCATGGGCATGACCAAACATAATGGCATCAATTCCCGGCACTTGACTGAGGTAGTAAACCGAGTTTTCCGCCATGGTTTTGTAAGGGTCACTGGAGAGGCCAGAGTGGGGGATGGCGACCACTAAATCCGCACCCTGTTGGCGCATTTGCGGCACCCATTTTTTGGCGGTTTCGGTGATGTCATCGACGGTGACTTTGCCGCTGAGGTTGGCTTTATCCCATATCATGACTTGCGGGGGCACAAAACCAATATAGCCGATACGCAGATTATGGCTTTTCCCGTCGCGATCTTTGACCGGAGTGTCGACAATTAAATAGGGCTGAAACAGCGGTTTACCTGTTTTTACATCAATAACGTTGGCATTCACATAGGGGAATTTGGCTCCCGCCAGTGATTTTTTCAGATAATCCAGGCCATAATTAAATTCATGGTTGCCGATGTTGCCCACGGCATAATCCAGAGTGTTCATTGCCTTATAAACAGGGTGAATCTCACCGGCCTTTAGCCCTTTGGCGGCCATATAATCACCCAATGGGCTACCCTGAATCAGGTCGCCATTGTCCACCAGCACACTGTTAGTGGCTTGTTGGCGAGCGGCTTCAATGAGGCTTGCGGTGCGAACCAGACCAAACTTCTCGGTAGGTTTATCTTTGTAGTAATCGAAATCCATCATATTGCTGTGCAGGTCGGTGGTTTCCAGTACGCGCAAATCAACAGTAGCGGCCTGCGCGGTTGAGGTTACGACAGCAATCAGGCTGGCAAGGAGGGATAACGTCAGCGGACGCTTAAACATGGCTTTCTCCATTGTGTCTTTTCCATTAAGAAAACAATTCGACCTGTATCGCAAAAGAATATGTAAATTTAATAGGTCGTCATAGCAAAGTGTGAAGTTTGGCAGAAAATGCTGTCAGATAACGCCGAGATGCTCACAGTTGCAGCAGGTTAATTCCCCTGATTTTATTAAGGATTACCCCGCAAAGGTGGCTATTTGGCTGGAAAATTATTAGTCTGCCAAAGGGATGCTCGGCTTGGTAATGATTAATTTTTATTTTAGCTTTGCGTTCTAAAATGAATATAGAGTGAGTTCTTACTGGAACCCTTATGGATTTAAGCACCACTATCAATATTCGACATGACTCATAATACCAAGGGGTGGATGATGTTAGAGCAAATTTGCCAGTTGGCCCGCGAGGCAGGCGTGGCGATTATGGCGGTCTATCAGGGCGAGAAGCCCCTTGATGTGGCCCAGAAAAAAGATGATTCGCCGGTTACGGCGGCGGATCTCGCCGCTCACCAGATTATCAAAACCGGGTTAGCGGTATTGACCCCCGATATCCCGCTGTTATCAGAAGAAGATCCACCGACTTGGGCGGTGCGGCAGCATTGGCAGCGCTATTGGCTGGTTGACCCTCTGGATGGTACCAAGGAATTCCTGAACCGTAATGGCGAGTTTACCGTCAATATCGCCCTGATTGACCAAGGGGTGCCGGTGTTGGGGGTGGTTTACGCCCCGGTGACGGAGGTGATGTACAGCGCGGAAAACGGCCAAGCGTGGAAAGAAGAGTGTGGTCGGCGTATGCAGATTGAAGTGCGTGATGCCGTGCCACCGCTGGTGGTGGTCAGCCGCTCCCACAGTGATGCTGAACTGGAAGATTATTTGGCACAATTGGGTGAGCATCAGACGGTATCAGTCGGTTCATCACTCAAGTTTTGTCTGGTCGCCGAAGGCAAGGCGCAACTGTACCCTCGCTTTGGGCCAACCAATGTGTGGGATACCGCCGCCGGGCATGCTGTGGCGATGGCTGCCGGAGCGCAGGTGCACGATTGGCAGGGTAAACCGCTGTCTTATACCCCCCGTGAATCTTTCCTGAACCCCGGCTTTCGGGTGTCTTTGTTCTAATTTTATTGTTTCACTAGCTGGTGCAGTTGGTCGATGACCTGCTGCACTTCTGCGGGGGTTAGAGCCCCGTCCTTGAAAAATTTAACATTTCCTTGTTGATCCAGTACCACAATAGCCGAGCCTTTCTCCGCTAACCCCCAAGCCTTTTTGACATTCCCGGTGCTGTCGACCACAAACTGCGACCAAGGGAATTCCCGCTTATTGGTTTCAATACTATTACGCACAAATACCGCGGTGCCGAAGATGGCGTCATCGGTATTGACGATTGTCGTCGTTTGGTAATGTTCGTGTGGCAAATTAGCGTGCTTGATCGCTTCCACTAACGGCGCATTCAGTTCTTTTGCTGATGTGCGGCCCGCAATATGCTGGACAACTCGCACTTTTCCGGGCAATTGCGCGCTATTCCAGTTTTTGTAGCTAAACTGATCAGTAGCCTTATCATAATTTAATTCGCCTTTATCGCTGACACCTACCGGCGGTACTCGCTGGTCAATTTGAATAGTGAGAGCGCTGGCCATGAATGGGGTGAAAAGCAGCGATAATATAAGCAGGCTATTTTTTATCATGGGATGTCCTTTTGGATCTTATGGCTATTATGAGTCATGTCGGTACTTATTCCTGTGAACAGGTAAGTTTCCCAATAATAGGTGCAGATCAGAGGTCTGTCCTGTTTGTCTAAAATAATTATTTCTGACAGTGACTAGATGGTTATTCTGTTACAAACTCTCATTCTCTCTCAATTACACTGTAATATTGTGTAAATCCAGCATCAATGACTAGTTTTGTGGGAACTTAACGCCATACTCTTGGTCTATTACTCTGCAATTATCTTACGCTACCTGTGATCTTGGTCGCTAAGGCGCTAAAGGGTGTGTATCAGTGCTATGGGAGGAAAGTAAAACAATGAGGATCTTCCAACGTTACAATCCGGCAAAAATCGCGATGTATGTCAAAACACTGTTTCGCGGCCGGTTGTATATCAAGGATATGGGGGCTTTTGAGTTTGATAAGGGCAAAATTTTAATCCCAAAAGTTAGGGATAAACGCCACTTTGAGGTGATGTCGGAAGTTAACCGGCAAGTGATGCGCCTACAAACTGAAATTTAGTCACATCCCCAACCAATTGAATTGCGGCCCCTAATTAGGGGCCGCTAATGTTTTCAGGAATCACGATTTTGGTTAGCTGGCCGGCTATGCATCGCTGCTTTCATGCGGCGCTTTTGGCAATATGGGGGTCGGCTGGTCACTGAATCTGGTCACTAATAACTGGTCGATTTTGTAGCTATCAATGTCTACCACTTCAAACTTGTAACCGGCATACTTGACGAAATCGGTGCGCTTGGGAATTTTGCGCAGCATATACATCATAAAACCGCCGATGGTTTCATAATTGCCGGATTGCGGGAATTCATCAATATGCAGAACGCGCATGACATCTTCAATCGGGGTCCCCCCCTCAATCAGCCACGAGTTTTCATCACGAGCCACAATCTGTTCTTCTTGCCCTTGGCCGACTAAATCACCCATCAGTGTGGTCATCACGTCATTCAGGGTAATTATCCCCACGACCAAAGCATATTCGTTGAGAATAACCGCGAAGTCTTCACCCGCCGTTTTAAAGCTTTCCAGGGCTTCAGAGAGTGTCAGTGTATCCGGCACAATCAACGCCGAGCGGATTTGCACCCCACTGCTGAGCACCAAACTTTGGTTGCCCAACACCCGGTTCAGCAAGTCTTTGGAGTCAACATAACCCACCACTTGATCGATATGACCATCACAGACCAAAAATTTTGAATGCGGATGGGTCGAAATCTTTTCTTTGATGCTGTCTTCACTTTCCCGCAGATCAAAATAAATCACACTTTCGCGGGATGTCATGGAAGAGGGGACGGTGCGAGATTCCAGCTCAAAGACGTTTTCAATCAGCTCGTGCTCTTGTTTGCGTAATACCCCCGCCAATGCACCGGCCTCCACCACGGCGTAGATATCATCCGATGTTATATCGTCATTGCGAACCATTGGCAGCTTGAATAGGCGGAAGATTAGATTCGCCATCCCATTGAAGAACCAAACTAATGGGCGACAAATCATTATGCAGAAACGCATCGGGTTGACGATCCGAACGGCAACCGCTTCAGGTGAAATCATACCGATGCGCTTCGGGGTTAAATCTGCAAACAAGATAAATAAGCTGGTCACCAGAACAAATGAGCAAATGAAACTGACTTGATCAGCAAGCTCCGGCGACATAATGCGTTCGAATACCACTTTGAAAGTAGGGGAGAATGCGGCATCACCGACAATACCGCCGAGGATTGCAACGGCATTCAGCCCAATCTGGACAACGGTGAAGAAGATCCCAGGGGTCTCTTGTAATTTAAGAACCCGTAAGGCGTTGATGTCGCCTTCGTCCGCCAGAAGTTTTAATTTAATTTTTCGCGATGCTGCCAGTGAAATCTCTGATAACGAGAAGAAAGCACTCACTGCGATTAAAAATAGAATCAGTAAAATACTGTTTAACATAATCTGTCCGTGTCGTACCGACGATAGCGCCGGCGATCGTAAGGAAGGGCCATACTGTTATTTTCGGTTAATTCAATTATTTTTGATGAATTCTAATGAGTTCAATGTTGAATTCAAGATGACGGCAGAAAGCCGCTATCGGGCTGAGTAAACAGCCCGTAGTAGTATAGCAGCAGCGGCAAGAGCGCCGCCAGCCTTACAAATTAGGTGGCATACAAACGCCAATGCCACCCAGGCCACAATATCCCTGCGGATTTTTGTATAAATACTGCTGGTGGTCATCTTCGGCATAGTAAAACGGTAGGGCGGTGGCGATTTCACTGGTAATCACCCGGCGGTCACCGGCTTTTTCCATGGCTTGCTGGAACAGTGCTTTGCTCTCTTGCGCTTGCGCTTCCTGCTCGGGTGTCAGCACGTAAATGGCTGAACGATATTGAGTTCCGACATCACCCCCTTGACGCATTCCTTGAGCGGGGTCGTGATTTTCCCAGAAAATTTGTAATAGCTGTTTATAGCTAATCATGGCGGGGTCAAAAACCACGCGCACCACTTCGGCATGAGCGGTACGCCCGCTACACACTTCATGATAGGTTGGGTTTGGGGTATATCCACCACTGTAGCCTGTGGCAGTACTATAAACGCCTGGTTGCTGCCAAAACAGGCGCTCGACACCCCAGAAACAGCCCATGGCGAAGATGGCAACTTCCATATTTTCAGGGATATGCGTCATGGAGTGCCCATTAACCACATGGAGAGTTGCTACTGGCATCGGTGTCAGTCGCCCCGGTAAAGCATTCGCCACATCAATGACGGTAGTTTTATCAAAATTTTGCACCACAATAGACTCCGACGTTTACAGTTAATCCTAAGTTTACAGTAAATAACTAACAAGATGTTTACAGTGAATGGTTATAGATAGTTGTATCTGATTGCGAGTTTGCACACAATAAGACTCACTCCACGTTAATATAGCGACTTAAGGTGGAGTTTTAGGGGTAATAGGCTTAGATCGGTCTTTGTACGCGGGATAATATACTCGTCATACTTCAAGCTGCATGTGCGTTGGCTACGTTCAATCACCCAAATCACTTACAAAACAGTAAGTTCATCGGGTTTCTCTCGCTTGCCGCCTTCCTGCAACTCGAATTATTTAGAGTATAGTGTGTTTGATTGGACTTTTTTTTCACACATGCCCGCAAGATCGTTTTTTACAGGAAAGTAGACCTAATCAGGAGTTCGCGTGCCACGATACCCTATTCTATGCTTTTTGTGTGTATTGCTCGCCACACCTATCGCCTATGCGGCCAATGTTCGGTTGCAGGTCGAGGGTCTTAGCGGGGATTTAGAGAGAAACGTCAGGGCGCGTTTATCAACAATTGGCACTGATGAAATCACGGCTGATGGGCGTTTTCGCGCGCGGGTGGATGAAGCTATTCGTCAGGGGCTACGTGCTTTGGGGTATTACGACCCCACCATCACTTTTGATTTACAACAGCGCCCAGCGCCCGCACGGTCAGTTTTAATCGCCAAAGTGGTTCCCGGAGAGCCAGTCTTGATTGCCGGTGTGGATATCGTGCTGCAAGGTGGGGCGAAAACTGATCCCGACTATCAGGCGCTGGTACGCCGCGATACACCCAAAATTGGCTCGGTGCTTAATCATGGCGATTTTGATAATTTTAAAAGTTCATTGACCGGCCTGGCATTACGCCGGGGTTATTTCGATGCCAATATGATCAAAAGCCAGCTAGGCGTTGCCGCAGAACTGCGCCAAGCTTTCTGGGATATTGATTTCGACAGCGGCGAGCGCTATCGCTTCGGTAAAGTTATCTTTCAAGGCTCGCAAATCCGTGAGGATTTTCTGCAAAATTTAGTGCCATTTCATGAGGGGCAATTGTACTCCGCGGATGATCTGGCTGAACTGAACCGCCGTCTTTCTGCGACTAACTGGTTTAACTCCGTGGTGGTCTCACCCGATTTTCGCGATGCGAAAAAAACCAGAATTTTGCCGCTCGATGCCGTCGTGACGCCACGAACCGAGAATACAGTGGAGTTGGGGGGCGGTTATGCGACGGATGTCGGCCCGCGTTTGACCGCCAGTTGGCGTAAACCTTGGGTGAACTCCTACGGCCACAGTCTTACCACCAGCACCAGTCTCTCGGCCCCTGAGCAGACGCTGGATTTCAGCTATCGCATCCCGCTGTTAAAAAATCCGCTCGAACAATATTACCTGTTGCAGGGCGGTTTTAAACGCACGGATCTGAATGACACCAAATCAGATACCACCACCCTTAACGTCGCCCGTTTCTGGGATTTATCCAGCGGGTGGCAGCGGGCAATCAACCTGCGTTGGAGTCTGGATCACTTTACTCAGGGTAGTGTGACGGACACCACCATGCTGCTGTATCCGGGGGTGAGCATTAACCGTACCCGCCAGCGCGGTGGCGCAATGCCGGTCTGGGGTGATAGCCAGCGCTATTCCATTGATTGGTCTGATACTACCTGGGGGTCTGATGTTGATTTTGGCATCTTCCAGGCGCAAAACGTGTGGATACGCACCTTGGGTGAGAAAAACCGTTTTGTCGTGCGCGGCAATTTGGGCTGGATTGAAACCAATAATTTTGACCGTGTGCCGCCGTCACTGCGTTTCTTCGCCGGTGGGGATCGTAGCATTCGCGGCTATAAATTCCGTGATGTTTCTCCGCGCGACAGTGAAGGTAAGTTAACCGGCGCCTCTAAATTGGCCACCGGCTCCCTCGAATATCAATATAACGTTACCGGCCGATGGTGGGGGGCGGTATTCGTTGATACCGGTGAAGCGGTAAATGATATTCGCAAGAGTGATTTAAAAACCGGTGCCGGGGTCGGGGTGCGTTGGGCTTCCCCGGTTGGCCCGATTAAGCTGGATATCGCGAAACCTATTGGTGACAACGAAGCACGTGGCGTGCAATTTTATATCGGTTTGGGGCCTGAACTATGACTCGCATAAAAGAACCGACGCAAATAGAGGAACAGATGCCGGTAAAAAAACCGATGCCGGTAAAGAAACTAAGGTGGGTAAAGAGACTCAGTATTGCGTTTCTGCTCATTATCCTGCTGTTGGTCGGAACTGTGGCGGGCTTACTCGGCACCACCAGCGGTTTGCATTTTTTGATCAACAGTGCCGCGCGTTGGGTACCTGGCTTGGATATTGCCAGTGTCAGCGGGGGCTGGCGTGACCTGACACTCAAAGGTATTCAGTACCAAATGCCGGGTGTCAGTGTCAAAGCCGGGCAGTTCCATTTGTCTTTACAGCTCTCATGCTTGAAACGCAGTGAACTGTGCGTCAATGCGCTGACCGCACAAGATGTGGATGTGGTGGTGGATACCAAAGCTATGCCACCCGCGGCAGAAACCCCAGCCAGCACGGAGCCGATGGGCGAACTCAGTACCCCGTATCCTATTACCTTACGTTTGCTGTCGCTGAATAATGTCAAAGTGACTATTGATGACACCGCGATTTCGCTGGATGAATTCCGTACCGGCGCACATTGGCAGCAGCGGGCGTTAGACTTGATGCCGACTAAAATCAGTGGGTTATTGATAGCATTGCCGAAAACCGTGCCCGCTATTGTTCCTGATGCCGCAAAACCTGCGGTTGAAACCGCCATCGCCGTCAAAGAAGCGGTTGAGCAACAGGCCGCAGCTCCCGCACCCTCTGAAACCCCACTGGGCGAAACCTTAAAAGAACTGTTTGCCCAGCCGCTATTGCCCGAACTGCCGGACTTCCGGCTGCCACTGGATTTACAGATTAAAGCGATCTCAGGGCAACAGCTCCGGCTGACCGGCGATACCGATGTGCTTATCACGAGTGTTTTACTGCAAGCCAGTACCCAAGCAAACCGTATCATACTGAATACACTCGATATAAAATCGCCACAGGGGACATTGTCTGCCCAGGGTGAGGCAACACTGGCGGATAAGTGGCCACTGAGTATGACCGTCAACAGTGGGTTGAACATTGAGCCACTGAAAGGCGAGAGAGTGAAGCTGACTGTGGGAGGCGCACTACGTGAGCAACTCAAGGTCGCGCTTAATTTGTCCGGCCCGGTCAGTGCGCAGTTGGAGGCCGAAACCGCGTTGGCGCAGGCGGGTTTGCCAATGGCACTTACCCTGCAAAGCAAGCAATTGCGTTGGCCACTGAGCGGCGAACCTCAGTTTCAACTTGATAATCTCAGAATGCGGCTTAATGGGCAGGCGACAGATTATGCGCTGTCCATTCGCTCGGATTTTAAAGGAACCGACTTGCCGCCCGCGATTTTCACTTTGGATGGCAAAGGAAATGTCGAGCAATTCAATCTGACCCGCTTACGTCTGGCGGCACTGCAGGGGAATACTGACCTGACCGGCGTGGTGGATTGGAGCAAAGCTATTAGTTGGAACTCGGTATTAACCTTATCAGGCATTAATACCGCCAAACAGTGGCCGGAATGGCCAGCAAAACTGGATGGCAAGATTGTGACTCGCGGTAGTCTCCACGGCGGTAGCTGGCAATTACAGGTGCCGGAGCTAACACTGGACGGCAATGTAAAACAAAATCGCGTCACGGCGCGCGGTTCATTGACCGGCAATGCAGCGGGCCAGTGGCATATTCCTGGTATCAATCTGGCATTAGGGCGCAATAAGCTGGATGTCAAAGGCGACCTGAATGATAACTGGCTGCTTGATGCCAATGTCGATGCGCCACAACTGGATGGCGCGTTGCCGGGGTTGGGCGGTGTGGTTAAAGGGACGCTGAAATTACGCGGGAACCTGAAAGCGCCGCAGTTGTTGGCGGATCTCACTGCGAATCGTCTGCAATGGCAAGAATTGACCATTAACCGGGTCAAAATTGATGGCGATGTTCGCTCGACAGATCAAATTCAGGGCCAGTTAGCCATCAGAGTCGAGCAACTCAAACAAGCTGACTTGGTGGTCAGCCTCCTGACGTTGGATGCCCGTGGCAGTGAAAAACAGCATCAGTTGCGCCTGAATATGCAAGGTGAACCGGTTTCCGGCCAGTTGGCACTGGAAGGAAGTTTCGACCGGCAGCAGGAGCGTTGGCGTGGAACGCTGAATAACACGCGCTTTGATACACCGGTGGGTGAATGGCGCTTAAGCCGTGCCATGGCGTTGGATTACCAAAATACCCTCGAGCGGGTCACCATTGGGCCACATTGTTGGCTTAACCCGAATGCCGAGCTTTGTGTACCGCGTGCGATTGAAGCGGGGCCGAGTGGGCAGGCGAGTGTCGTCCTTAATCGCTTTGATTTAGCGATGATAAAACCTTTCCTTGGCCCGGATACCACCATGAGTGGCGTGTTTACCGGGCGAGCGGATGTGAATTGGACCGCCGGTGGCAACTTGCCGGATGTGCGGGTGTCACTCAGTGGTAATGGCGTCAAAGTCCAGCAAATGGTGCAGGGCAACCCGCTGCCGATTGCCTTTGAAACCCTGAATCTGAATGGTGGCATAGCGAATGGGCAGGTGCGGGCCGACTGGTTGATTAAGTTGGTGAATAATGGTCAATTCTCCGGGCAGGTGCAGGTGGCTGACCCGGAAGGGCGGCGTAATTTATCCGGTAACATTGCTATCAGTAATTTCTCGCTAGCAATGATTAACCCGATTCTGAGTGACGGTGAAAAAGCCGCGGGGACATTAAACGCCAATCTCCGTTTGGGCGGTAATGCGAAAAGCCCGTTAGTCTTTGGGCGCTTGGCGCTGGATAACGTGGATGTCGATGGCAGTTGGATGCCATTTGATATCACCGAAGGGCGTCTGGTGATGAATTTTGACGGGATGACCTCCACGCTGGAAGGGCTGATTCGCACCTCTCAGGGGCAACTCAATCTTTCCGGCGATGCCGACTGGCGTGATATCAATGCCTGGCGGGCCAGAATTGCGGCTAAAGGTAATAAGTTGCGGGTCACTGTGCCGCCGATGGTGCGGATTGATGTTTCGCCGGATATTGTTTTTGAAGCCACGCCGCAGCTGTTTACCCTCAATGGCTCGGTCGATATCCCATGGGCGCGTATTACCGTGCAAGAAGTGCCGGAAAGTGCTGTCGGCGTCTCACCTGATGAAGTGATGCTCAATAATGATTTGCAGCCAATTTCACCGCGTTCAACCAGTATTCCGATTAACAGTAATCTGGTGATTCGGGTGGGTAATGATGTTCGCCTGAATGCATTTGGCTTGAAAGCGCGTCTACAGGGCGATTTGAAAATGGTGCAGGATCAGCGCGGGTTGGGGCTGAATGGGCAGATTAATATCCCATCTGGTAGCTTCCGCGCTTATGGGCAGGACTTGATTGTTAACAAAGGGATATTGCTGTTTTCCGGGCCACCGGATCAGCCGTTACTTAATATTGAGGCAATCCGTAACCCTGATGCGACCGCCAACGGTGTGACGGCAGGTGTGCGGGTGACCGGCATGGCGGATTCACCACGGCTGGAGATATTCTCAGACCCAGCGATGTCGCAGCAAGAAGCATTGTCCTATTTATTACGCGGGCAGGGCTTGGGTAATTCAGGGGCCGACAGCGGCCTGATGACCTCAATGCTGGTCGGTATGGGTGTGGCGCAAAGTGGTAAACTAGTGGGTAAAATCGGCGAAGCATTTGGTGTCAGTAACCTGGCACTGGATACCCAAGGGGTTGGCGATAGCTCACAAGTGGTGGTGAGTGGTTATGTCACCAAAGACCTACAAATAAAATACGGTGTGGGTATATTTGATTCGCTGGCTACGTTAACATTACGTTATCGGTTGATGCCAAGGTTGTATCTGGAAGCGGTGTCTGGTATTGATCAGGCATTGGATGTGCTTTATCAGTTTGAGTTCTAACAATGCGAATTATTGTCTACGGCAGTTTACGGCGCAAGCAAGGTAATAGTCACTGGATGACGGACGCCCAGTTGTTGGGCGAGCATGACCTTGAAGGCTTTGATATGTACAATTTAGGTCATTATCCGGCAGTTGTCCCCGGAGATGGTACCGTGCATTGTGAAGTTTATCGTATTAACTCGTCTATTATGAATGAGTTAGATGAACTAAAAAGTAATACTAAGGATTATCGGCGTGAATTGATCCAGACGCCTTACGGCAGTGCCTGGATATATCTTTATCGTTTACCGATTGAAGGGTTACCACGTATTCACAGTGGCGATTGGCTCAAGCGCAATGAAGAAAATGAAAATCCACAAAGCTAAGCACCCATAGAAAAAATAAAAACACCGCACAATGGCGGTGTTTTTGCTGTTCACTCAAAAGGCACCTCTTCATGAGGTGCTTTTTGCTATGTACTTTTTTCAATGTAAAACAGAGGGTTACTTCTTCGCACGCTCGAAAGAAGACAAGATCTCAGCTTTAGCTGCGGCGGCATCTTCCCAACCGTCAACTTTCACCCACTTGCCGCTTTCCAGATCTTTATAATGCTCAAAGAAATGTTTGATCTGAGCTTTCAGCAGCTCTGGCAGATCTTGAACGTCTTTAACGTGGTCATATTCTTTGGTCAGTTTGCTGTGCGGAACCGCAACCAGCTTGGCATCTTCGCCCGCTTCGTCAGTCATTTTCAACACGCCAACTGGGCGGCAACGAATAACTGCACCTGGTTGCAACGGATACGGCGTTGGCACCAGCACATCAACCGGGTCCCCATCTAATGACAAGGTGTTGTTGATGTAACCGTAGTTGCACGGATAAAACATGGCGGTAGACATGAAGCGGTCTACAAACAGAGAACCAGTCTCTTTATCGATTTCATATTTGATCGGATCTGCATTGGCAGGGATTTCGATCACAACATAGATATCTTCTGGCAGGTCTTTACCTGCAGGTACGTCGTTCAAGCTCATGTCGGTTTCCTTTTATCAAACCAGAAATGGAGTGCTGGCTATTATAGCCAAGTCTTCTCTGAATTCCTGTCCTTTTCATTGCTTGATGGCGGTGAGATTACCTGAATCAGGGCTATTTCATTGAGATAAAATCCCGTCATTAGCTAAATGCATCTATTTTAAGCTGTTTTCCCGGTGACAGTTCAAGACGACTCTGTGATAGCCGATAACTTGATCAAACAATAAGACCGCCCGCTGTACTGCTAACACTTTGTAATCTTAACCATTTGCACACAACCGGAAAAAAACCGATGTTAAAAAAGATTACCATTAAAAATGGGCTTATTGCTCAATTAAGCCTTATGTCATTGATTTTATTAATTGTTAGTATCATTGGCGTAAATTCAATTCGAGAAAGCTCACGCGCATTGCAAGTTATCAATCAAATCCAGGGGGAGGAACTGGGATCATTATCGAATAGCTTCAATGCCACATTAAGCGCCAGAACTGAAGCCGCACTGGCAATCCATCAGTTAGAAATTGGGCTGATTGATGAATCATTAGAAACAGCAAAGCAGGCCGAAGAATCGTTGGCATTGTCACAAAAAGAGATGGCCCATTTTATTAGCGCGGTATCTGAGCGGGGAGACGGGCAGACACTGGCGACTAATATCCAGAAAAGCTATAAAGATTATGTAGATAAGGGTGTTACCCCCATGCTGGTTGCTATTAAAGCTGGCCATGCTGATGAGTATTATGAGGTGCTGGAAAAGAGCATTACGGCTATCAGTAAAGCTTTTAATAATGATGTCGTGGCTTTTCGCAGTTATGCGCAGAATGCTGGCCATCTACAAATTGATAAAGCCAATAGTGACGCCAGCATCAAACTGACGATCATTGTGGTTGCGGGGATAATTACCTTAACTTCTGCAGTGCTGGCTTGGTTTGCGCTTAAATACATTATTTTACGGCCATTGGAGCAATCAATTCATCAGTTGGAATATATAGCCGCTGGAGATTTAACCCACAGTATTAACAGTGAAGGCAACACGGAATTGGCTCGGCTGGCAAGAGCACTGGAAACCATGCAGCAATCGCTGGTGGTGTCTGTCAGTAATGTGCGCGATGTTGGTGAGCAAATTGGCGTGGGTTCGCGGGAGTTAGCCGCAGGTAACAACCATTTAGCCGCACGAACCGAAGAATCGGCATCTTCATTAGAACAGACTGCGGCCAGTATGGAGCAGTTGACCTCGACAGTGAAAATGAATGCTGAAAACTCAGATCAGGCTAATCGCCTGGCGATGAGTGTGTCGGACATCGCCAATAAAGGCAGCAAAGTCGTCAGTCATGTTGTGGATAAAATGCAGGCAATTACCACCAGTTCGCGCCGCATCTCCGATATTATTGCCGTTATTGACGGCATTGCGTTTCAGACTAATATCCTGGCGCTTAACGCCGCAGTTGAAGCAGCCAGAGCCGGTGAGCAGGGGCGGGGTTTTGCGGTGGTCGCGGGCGAAGTCCGTAACCTGGCTCAGCGCAGCGCACAATCAGCAAAAGAAATTAAAGATTTGATTATTGAATCGCAAACTCGGGTGCGGGAAGGTGCGGATATGGCTGAATTCGCAGGGAAAACTATGCATGAGATTGCTGATGAAGTCAGCCGCGTGACGGCATTGATGCGCGAGATATCAGCAGCTTCTTATGAGCAAAGCAGCGGTATTGAACAAGTGAATGTAGCAATTGCTCAAATGGATCAGGTTGCACAGCAGAATGCGACATTGGTCGAACAGGCCGCTGCGGCGACGCGTTCATTGGAGGAGCAAGCTGATGCATTGTCAGCCAGTATGGCGGTATTTAAATTACAGGGTGATGAGCTGGCGGTTATAGCATAAAAAAACAGCGGCTTAGTGGCCGCTATTTTCGGATACAAAACGTAAATATCCAGCCACCCGATAGGTGGTTTTAGGTTGATGTCAAACCTACTTAGAGTCCTGCGATAGAAGGATTTACCGCACCTAGGGGCACTCCGGTGGCTTACGCCACTACGACCCCAACGGCACGATTCTCCTTCATTTGACTTTGTCAGTAGTCTGAGCCACCCAATAGGTGGCTTTTATCATATTACTGAGCTTCTTCATCCGGGAATTTGGCGATAAAGCCTTCGGCATCTTCTACCATGGATTTTGTGCCGACGAAGAAAGGTGCGCGCTGGTGCAGTTTCTCCGGCACGATATCCAGAATGCGATTAACCCCATCAGTAGCTTTCCCGCCAGCTTGTTCTGCCAGGAACGCCATTGGGTTGCATTCATACAGCAAACGCAGTTTCCCTTGCGGATGGCTGGCTGTACTCGGATAAATATAAATACCGCCTTTCAATAGGTTACGATGGAAGTCAGCCACCAGCGAGCCAATATAGCGCGAGGTATAAGGGCGGTGAGTGGCTTCATCCTGCTCCTGGCAATACTTAATGTATTTCTTCACACCCAGAGGGAATTTAATGTAGTTCCCTTCGTTGATGGAATACATGCAACCGGTTGCGGGATAACGCACTTTTTCGCCGGATAAACAGAAAACACCCAGTGACGGATCATAAGTGAAAGTATGGACGCCATAACCCGTGGTGTACACCAACATGGTTGAAGAACCGTACACCACATAACCTGCGGCAACTTGTTTGGTACCCGGTTGCAGGAAGTCAGCTTCAGTAATCGGTGTACCAAATGGTGTGATGCGACGATAGATAGAGAAAATAGTACCGACGGACACATTCACGTCAATATTTGAAGAACCATCCAGTGGGTCCATCAGAACCACATATTTGGCATTTTCTGCGCGGCCACCATCAAAGATAACAATGTCATCTTCTTCTTCGGAGGCGATACCGGCCACTTCGCCACGCGCTTTTAGGGCTGCTTTCAATTTTTCATTGGCAAACAAGTCCAGTTTCATCTGGTCTTCGCCCTGAATATTTGAAACACCGCTCGCACCTAAAATATCAACCAGACCTGCTTTGTTGATGTCGCGATGAATGATTTTTGCGCCGAGTTTGATTGCTGAAAGTAATGCAGTTAATTCGCCGGTGGCGTGAGAGAAATCCAGCTGCTTCTCAACGATGAATTCGCCTAACGTTTTCATGACACAATCCCTGAATCTACGGTTAAATATCGATTTATTAACGAACAACTCACTTAATGGCAGCAGTGTAGCCCAAAGGTGAGAATGATTCATAGGCAATTCCATTTCTTCTCTTTGATTCTGAGCGGTAGAATGGTGACAAACTCGAAGCTTATTAATACGGAAAATTTATGCGCATTCACATATTAGGTATCTGCGGCACTTTTATGGGCGGCTTGGCCATGCTTGCTCGCTCATTAGGTCATGAAGTGACGGGATCGGATGCTAACGTGTATCCACCGATGAGCACATTGCTGGAGAATCAAGGGATCAATTTGATCCAAGGGTACTCTCCGGCTCAACTGGATCCCGCGCCGGATCTCGTCATCATCGGCAATGCCATGACTCGCGGTAACCCCTGTGTTGAAGCGGTTTTGGAACAAGGAATTCCTTATACTTCTGGCCCACAATGGTTGCATGATCATGTGTTACCGGAGCGCTGGGTATTGGCTATTGCCGGCACTCACGGTAAAACCACCACTGCCGGGATGGTGACCTGGATACTGGAAGCTTGCGGTTATGAGCCCGGTTTTGTCATTGGTGGCGTGCCAGGTAATTTTGATGTCTCTGCCCGTTTAGGTAATAGCCCATTCTTTGTTATTGAAGCGGATGAATATGATTGCGCCTTCTTTGATAAGCGCTCTAAATTTGTTCACTACAGCCCAAGAACCTTGGTTATGAATAACCTCGAGTTCGATCATGCTGATATCTTTGATGATCTTAAGGCGATCCAGAAGCAATTTCATCATTTGGTGCGCTTGGTTCCAGGAACAGGCAAAATTATCGTGCCGGATAATGACAATCATTTGAAACAAGTGATGGCTATGGGCTGCTGGAGTGAACAAGAGCTGGTGGGCGAAACGGGTAGTTGGTTTGCACGTAAAGTTGCGGTAGATGCCAGTGTCTATGAAGTGTTCCTCGACAATGAATTAGTGGGCGAGGTCAGCTGGTCATTGGTGGGTGAGCATAATATGCATAATGGTTTGATGGCCATTGCCGCCGCTCGTCATGTGGGCGTGTTACCGGCAGATGCTTGTCGGGCGCTGGGTGATTTTATTAATGCGCGCCGCCGATTAGAATTACGCGGTGAAGCTCATGGGGTCACGGTTTATGATGATTTTGCTCATCACCCCACGGCAATTCTCGCGACACTGGCGGCCCTGCGCAGCAAAGTGGGTGGAACTGCACGAATTTTGGCTGTATTAGAACCGCGTTCTAACACCATGAAGTTAGGGATGTGTAAAAACGAACTGGCGCCTTCATTGGGCCGAGCTGATGAAGTGTTCCTGTTCCAGCCGCAGCATATTCCTTGGCAAGTGGTCGAAGTTGCCGAGGCCTGTATTCAGCCAGCGCATTGGAGTGCTGATATTGATACGTTAGTTGATATGGTTGTCAAAACAGCGCAACCAGGAGATCACATTCTGGTGATGAGTAACGGCGGTTTTGGTGGGATTCACGACAAGTTATTGAATGCTTTGAGCCAAAAAGCAGAGCACCAAGCTCAAGCTCAGGAATAAACTGGATAAAAAAATCCCCCGCAAAGCGGGGGTAAAAGGGTTCGTCGGATAGACGACGAGGGATTATTTTGTTGCGGTGCTGATTTAATTCACCAACTTGTTTCAATCGATACTCTATTCAATATGCTGGAAATGAATGTTTCAACAGATTGAATAAACCATCATGCTGGAAAGTATGCCCCTACGAGCGGGGCATTTACTTTCATTCTTAGCGCTTATGCTTATTTATAAATCTTAGCTGTTGCGTGCCAGCCATTGTCATCATTAATGCCAATGATTTTGTAAGCGGTAGCGCCTTTGCTATCTGCTTTATCGGCAATTGCCTGCTCAATATCAGAAGGTGCGCCAGTAATGCCGCTAACACTAATAGCCCCCAAATCAGTCATTTTGCTTGCTTGAGCTGCATCAACTGATTGTGCTGCTGATGCGCCGAAAGCGACAACAGAAAGTAAGCTTAAAGCTGTTAGAGTTGTTTTGATTTTCATGATGATTATCCTGGATAAGATTTAACAACCCAAAAACGCTTATCATGTATTTTGGTGCTTTTGGCTTGTTGATTTTACTGTTTATTTAACGTGAATTTTAATGGTGATTTCGCCGCCATTCTTCAGGTGTTTATTACCGATGGCGGCCAACTTAACCATTATTGGTAAAAGCGATTATTGATAGATCTTGGCAGTAGCATGCCAATTATTCTCTTCACGAGCTTCAATCACTTTGTAAGCTTTAGCACCCATGGCATCTGCTTTCTCAGACAGCGCCTGACGGATATCAGAAGGTGCGCCATTCAAGCCACTGACGGTAATAGTTCCCATCGGCTGTAAGTTCGTGGCTTGGCTTTCACTGATGGAATCAGCTGCAAAAACACCAAATGACAGTGCAGATAGAATGCTCATGGTCGCGATAGCAGTTTTAACTTTCATTTTATTGCCTCTATTTATTCTTTTATCACTTCAAAGGAAGTGTGATTTACGTCACGAAAATGAGTATACATCTAGTAACTAAGAATATTAATAGCTCGCTAATAATATTTAACGTCACTTTACCTGTTGTTATTACTTTTTAAGAACTAAAAGGAATAAAAAATGATTAAAAAACAGCATGTTTGTTAAAAAAGGTATTTATTTCAATGAAATGAGTGTTTTTGACTAAAAGTGCGAAAGCGTATGGTGGGTTTGACCGCAAATAAGAGGAAAACAGAATTATTTTGTGGCTTAGAGAGAAATAGGGAGTCAGATACCCTGGTTAGGGTTAAAGAGGTCGATGAAAAGGGAATAGAGAGAAAGGGATCAAAAGCATAATGCGGCGCATCATCACGCCGCACCAGATAAATACCGAGTTAAAGTTCTTGTTCGAACAAACGGAGGATAGCTTCATGTAACTGTTCGACAGTGAAACCTCTGGCCGGCGTAGTGAAAATGGTGTCGTCACCAGCAATACTGCCAAGAATACCTTCCGCTTTACCTAATGAGTCCAGCAGGCGGGCGATCAACTGTGCCGCTCCTGGGCTGGTATTAATCACGACTACCGAATCGTTATAGTCGACATCCAATACCAAGTTTTTTAGTGGGCTGCTGGTTGTCGGAACCCCTAATTCAGCCGGTAAACAATAAACCATCTCCATTTTTGCATTACGCGTTCTGACGGCACCAAATTTGGTCAACATACGCGAAACTTTGGACTGGTTAATATTTTCGAAACCTTCTTCCTGCAAGGCTAAAACGATTTCACCTTGAGAACTGAATTTTTCTTCTTTCAATAACGCTTTAAACGCCTTGATAAGATCTTCTTGTTTGGCGGGGTTACGCATTGTTTATGCCCTGAACAGTCAATCGTGAATAGGATTATTATGCATATAAATGAATTTTTATGCAACATGACTATGGAGTATTGGCGATAAAAGCCCTGATATCAAGGTACGCTGGAATGTTAACATCATCTTACTGTTACAATTATGCTAAATAAGCTTTTATTAACATTTGGTTTGAGTAGCTAAAATGTTATTAAAATGATGTTGTTTTGATGTGAAAAAAGGGTGTAATGTAACCGCCGATTAACCTGTCATGAATACTGCGAGGAATTTTAGAATAATGTGCGCTATATCATTAATGAATAAGCGATTTACTCTAAAATATACAAACCTTATGCGCCTTTTTGATGCGTGATATCTCAATCTGACTGTTAATAGATTGTGTTTAAAATCGCAATAAATTAAGGTTCGTAAATAGATGAATTCACGGCAAATTTAAATTAAATATAATAAGGAGTATAGGATGAAAGTTGCAGTTCTCGGTGCCGCTGGTGGTATCGGCCAGGCCCTCGCTCTTCTACTCAAGACCCAGCTTCCTTCAGGTTCAGATCTCTCATTATACGATATCGCCCCAGTGACCCCTGGTGTTGCGGTTGATCTGAGCCATATCCCGACCGCTGTTAATATTAAAGGCTTCAGCGGTGAAGATGCTACTCCAGCCCTGGTAGGGGCAGATATTGTTCTGATCTCTGCGGGTGTAGCACGTAAACCTGGTATGGACCGTTCAGATTTGTTCAATGTTAACGCCGGTATCGTGCGTAACCTGGTTGAGCAAATTGCGCGTACTTGCCCGAAAGCATTAATTGGTATCATTACTAACCCCGTTAATACCACGGTTGCTATTGCAGCAGAAGTGCTGAAAAAAGCCGGTGTTTACGACAAAAACAAATTATTCGGTATTACCACACTGGATGCCATTCGCTCAAATACCTTTGTGGCTGAACTGAAAGGTAAGCAACCTCAGGATATCGAAGTGCCGGTTATTGGTGGCCACTCAGGTGTGACCATCCTGCCATTACTTTCACAGATTCCAGGTATCACCTTCACAGAACAAGAAGTTATTGATCTGACAAAACGTATCCAGAATGCAGGTACTGAAGTGGTTGAAGCGAAAGCCGGTGGTGGGTCAGCGACCCTGTCTATGGGGCAAGCTGCGGCGCGCTTTGGTCTTTCTTTGGTTCGCGCTCTGCAAGGCGAAAGCAATGTTGTGGAATGTTCTTACGTTGAAGGCGATGGCAAATATGCCCGCTTCTTTGCTCAGCCAATTCTATTGGGCAAAAACGGCGTAGCAGAACGTAAAGATATCGGCAAATTGAGTGCTTTTGAACAACAAGCGCTGGAAAGTATGCTAGATGTCCTGCACAAAGATATTGAGTTAGGCGAGCAGTTCGTCAAATAAATCTGTGTAGCAGGGGCTAAAGTAGCCCCTGAAATGACACCATCAACCGCCAAAGTCGTTTATTGGCGGTTTTTTTATGCCTGGGCAACAGGCTGGCGAATCCTCACTTTTCGGTCGATAAGGGCACCGGTTTTTGAATCAAAATAGCGTGTTGGCCAAATTTCGGAAGGATGAATGTCCAGGCATTCTGCAATCAACCATTCCCCCTTGGGCCAAGGGCGTGTTAGCGCATTAGCCAGTGTGGATGAACTTAAACCTGCTTTGCGAGAGACCGCCGCCAGAGTGGTGTCTTTCTTACGTAGTGCAGCAATGATGTCGGCAGGGTGCCAATCAGATTTCCTTAAAATCATCTTTAATCCTTTTTTTTTCTAAGCCGCTGACGTGTTAGTGATATAAATAACGGTACATTGTTAATCGTACGATGAACAGAAAGTAATCATTTAGAAGTATACTAACATTTATTTTCTGAAAGATTTTAAATGTTTTCTAAATATTCCTTTTTTGTGTCATAACGCATATTAGGAAGCAACACCATGAAAAAAGAGTGGTTTGCCGCTAAGGAATTGGCAGGTCTTGATGGGTTACCGTCATCACCACAAGGGGTCAACCTCATGGCTAAACGTGAGGGATGGGAACAGCGCCGCCGCCGTGGTGTTCAGGGTAAGGCTGTCGAGTATCACATTGAGAGTTTACCTGTCACTATATTGAATTCATTACAGTTAAGAGAAGAGCCAGCTCAATATACGGCAACGCGACAGGACCCTCTGGTGCTATGGGTTGAAGCGTATTATCGTTTTACCGCGGCTGAGCGTGAACAAGTTATCGCATTTATTTTTCGTGAGGGCGCTAAAAGCTTAATAGAACGACTAACGATAGATGAGCGTGGATAATGGCGGGCCAGGTACAGCTTTTGTCATAAATGAAACATAATATATTTAGGGTATTTAATTCTTTAATATCAAAGTATTTATGTGTCTTTCACTGTTTTGGTGTCAAAAAAGAAAACTCCGGCATAATACGCCAGAGTTTCCTAATGGTTTCTTAAAACGAGCGTTGAACAGCAATGTGGGCCAACCCTTCCAGTGCCAGTCGATATTCGCTTTCAGGGAGAATCTGCAAAGCAGCAATGGCTTTATCGGCTTCTTCCTCGGCGCGCTGACGGGTGTAGTCCAGTGAGCCGCACTGCTGCATAGCCACTAATACTGGCTCCAGTAAATGGCGGCCATTTCCTTCTTCAATGGCTTGCCGAATCATTGCGGCTTGCTCTGACGTCCCATTACGCATGGCATGCAGTAAGGGGAGTGTCGGCTTGCCTTCATTGAGGTCATCACCGGTATTTTTACCCAAAGTGGTGCCATCGGAACTGTAATCCAGCAAGTCGTCGATAAGTTGGAAAGCGGTGCCCAGATAGCGGCCATAATTCTGTAATGTGAGCTCCTGCTCTGGCGTGGCGTCAGACAATATAGCCGCAGACTGTGAAGCCGCTTCGAACAAGCGCGCTGTCTTGCTATAGATGACCTGCATATAGTTTTCTTCGGTGATGTCCGGATTATTGCAATTCATTAACTGCAAAACCTCACCTTCAGCAATCACGTTCGTGGCTGCTGACATCAATGTAAGCACCCGCAGTGATTCAAGGCTGGTCATCATCTGGAATGAGCGCGTATAGATATAATCGCCCACCAATACACTGGCAGCATTACCAAAGGCGGCGTTGGCCGTAGCCTTACCTCGACGCATATCGGATTCATCGACGACATCATCATGCAGCAGAGTGGCTGTATGAATAAATTCAATCAATGCTGCGACCGTGATATGTTTGGTCCCTTGATAGCCAAGCGCTCGAGCCACCAAAACAGCGATCATGGGGCGAATTCGTTTGCCGCCGCCACTGATAATGTAATGGCCCAATTGATTGATGAGAACAACATCAGAGTTCAATTGGTCGAGAATGGTTGTGTTTACAGCCGCCATATCTGGCGCGGTTAAGTCGATAATCTTTTCTAGGTTCATTGTTATATTCAGCTGTTTTTCTCTTTAACTGCGATGAGATTACCGCCCACATTATTACATGACGTTCCCTGAGACTATGATTGTACTTGAAAAATCCATCAAATAAACGAGATGTAAGAAACTGTGCTTTTTTTCTTCTCTTGGGCTGATTATATACTTGTCATTCACTACATTTTTGCGTAGAATTCGCGCCCTATTGTGAATATTTATAGTGCGCTCTGGACTACAAAAGTGGAGTGCGCGGAAAGCGGAGTTTTATATGTACGCGGTTTTCCAAAGTGGTGGTAAACAACACCGAGTAAGCGAAGGTCAGACCATTCGCCTGGAAAAGCTGGACATCGCAACTGGTGAAACTGTTGAGTTTGACCAAGTTCTGATGATTGCTAACGGTGAAGAAATCAGTATCGGCGCTCCTTTAGTCGATGGTGGCAAGATCAAGGCTGAAATAGTTGCTCACGGTCGTGGCGAGAAGATTAAGATTGTTAAATTCCGTCGTCGTAAGCATTACCGTAAGCAGCAAGGTCATCGTCAGTGGTTCACTGATGTCAAAATCACCGGCATCAGCGCTTAAGATTTAGGAGAGCGGATAAATGGCACATAAAAAGGCTGGTGGCTCGACTCGTAACGGTCGTGACTCCGAAAGTAAACGTCTTGGCGTAAAACGTTTTGGCGGCGAAGCAGTTCTGGCAGGCAGCATCATCGTTCGTCAGCGTGGCACTAAGTTCCATGCAGGCATCAACGTTGGTTGCGGCAAAGACCATACTCTGTTTGCTTTGGCTGACGGTAAAGTCAAGTTCGAAGTTAAAGGTCCGAAAAACCGTAAATTTATCAGCATCGAAGCTGAATAAGTTTTTCGCGTCCTGTAAATAGATGTAAGCCCTGCAATTTCGTTGCGGGGCTTTTTACATTTCTGGGTTAACCCCCCTGGTAAAAAATGGATACGAAGCAGCAGGCTGGTTTAGGTATTTTTTTGGCACTGACCACTGCCGTATTCTGGGGTGCCTTGCCGATCGCAATGAAGCAAGTGCTCGAGGTCATGGAGCCTTATACCATTGTTTGGTATCGTTTTATGATGGCGGCTATCGGCTTGGGAATTATTCTGGCTTCACGTCGTCAGTTGCCCTCGCTTAAACTTTTTAGCCAACGTCGCTGGTTGGTGTTACTGATTATTGCGACCTGTGGCTTGCTGGGGAATTTCATCTTCTTCAGTTCATCATTACAATATCTCAGCCCGACCACATCTCAGGTCATTGGGCAACTTTCACCCGTCGGGATGATGGTTGCCAGTGTGCTGATTTTAAAAGAGCGGATGCGCATCAACCAGATTATTGGTGCGATTATGCTGATTTGTGGCCTGATGTTATTTTTTAACACCAGTTTGCATGAAATTTTTACTCGTTTGACTGATTACACTCTTGGCGTGGTATTGGGGGTTTGTGCCGCGGTTGTCTGGGTGAGTTATGGTGTTGCCCAGAAAGTGCTATTAAGGCGTATGGCATCGCAACAAATCTTATTATTGTTGTACACTTTATGTGCAATTGCATTGTTCCCACTCGCAAAGCCAGCGGTTATTTTTCAGTTAAATGGGTGGCAGTTTGCCTGTTTATTATTTTGTGGGGTTAATACCCTGGTTGGTTATGGTGCTTTGGCTGAGGCCATGGCGCGCTGGCAGGCAGCGCAGGTAAGTGCGCTCGTCACATTGACGCCGCTATTTACCTTGTTTTTTTCAATTTTATTGGCGCTGGCCTGGCCAGATATGTTCGCCGCACCATCTCTCAACCTTGTGGGATATGTCGGCGCATTCGTGGTGGTGGCAGGTGCAATGTTTTCCGCAATTGGGCACCGTTGGTGGCCACGTCGGACAGAGATAAACCCGGTTGCTGCGCAAAAATAGCAGCCTGGTGAATGATTTACGGAGAAAGTAAATGAAGTTTGTTGATGAAGCTACGATTTTGGTTGTAGCCGGTGACGGTGGTAACGGTTGTGTCAGTTTCCGTCGCGAAAAATATATCCCTAATGGTGGCCCTGATGGTGGCGACGGTGGTGACGGTGGCGATATTTACCTGCTGGCTGATGAAAACCTCAACACGCTGATTGATTACCATTTTGTGAAATCTTTCCGTGCTGAACGTGGGCAGAATGGTCAGAGCCGTGACTGTACCGGTAAACGGGGTAAAGACATCACCATTAAAGTCCCAGTGGGCACACGCATACTGGATCAGGGGACCGGTGAGATTGTCGGTGATATGACCCGTCATGGTCAGCGCCAGATGGTCGCAAAAGGCGGTTTCCACGGATTAGGTAATGCCCGTTTCAAATCCTCAGTTAACCGTGCCCCGCGTCAGAAAACTATGGGTACTGAAGGCGAGACTCGTGATCTGACGTTAGAGCTGTTACTGCTGGCTGATGTCGGGATGCTGGGGTTACCTAATGCGGGTAAATCAACCTTTATCCGCGCGGTTTCTGCCGCTAAACCAAAAGTTGCTGATTATCCATTTACCACTCTAATCCCAAGCTTGGGTGTGGTGCGTATGGATTACGAGCAGAGCTTTGTGGTTGCCGATATTCCTGGTCTGATTGAAGGCGCTTCAGAAGGTGCTGGCTTGGGTATTCGTTTCCTAAAACATTTGGAACGTTGCCGCGTGCTGCTGCACTTAGTTGATTTGGCACCCATTGATGAATCTGATCCGGTTCAAAATGCCAAAGTCATTATTAATGAGTTGCAACAATACAGTGAAAATCTGGCTAAGAAGCCGCGCTGGCTTGTTTTCAATAAGATTGACCTGTTAGACCCAGAAGAAGCTGAAGCACGCGCTAAGGCCATTGTAGAAGCTCTGGGATGGGAAGATAAGTATTATATGATCTCGGCTGCCAATCGCGACAACGTGAATGCGCTGTGCTGGGATGTCATGAACTTCATTAACTCGCAACCCAAAGAGATGGCTATTGCTGAAAGCGCGCCAGAAAAAGTTGAATTCATGTGGGATGACTATCACCGTGAGCAACTGGCTGAAGTGGAAGCAGAAGCGGAAGATGAAGACGATGATTGGGATGAAGAAGATGATGACGGCATCGAGTTTATCTACGAACGTTAATTGTCTCGTTGTTGTTTTTCAGTAAAAATTATAGTTTTCCAGTAAAGATTATAGTTTGGTAGTAAAAAATAATTGAAACAAAGGCTACCTTTCATGGTGGCCTTTTTGTTTATAAAACAGATGATTATAAAGTTGATATTTGAACTACTGACTTTAGCTATGGGTGGTCGTCGGTATCCAACATTGCGCTTTTAACCCGGAGCGATCAGTGCGATTCTCCAGCGTTAGACGGCCTTGGTGCAGTTGGGCAATTCGGATCACAATATTCAACCCTAAGCCGCTGCCGCCATAGCGCTGATCCATACGGCGAAACGCCTGAGTCAGTTCACCGGCTTGTTCCTGCTTTATTCCCGGCCCTTCATCTATGATTTG
Organism: Yersinia kristensenii; assembly: GCF_900460525.1. Lineage (NCBI taxonomy): Bacteria > Pseudomonadati > Pseudomonadota > Gammaproteobacteria > Enterobacterales > Yersiniaceae > Yersinia > Yersinia kristensenii. Next base: position 829,891 of record NZ_UHIY01000001.1, on the reverse strand, counting down.
CAGCAGGTTGCCCTGAGCTTCGGTCGCGAGTTTGACGGATATTTGGCTGCCTACCGGGCTGTAACGATGTGCATTTTCAACCAAATTACGTAGCATCAAACGCAGCAATGTAGCATCGCCCTGAGTCTGAGCATCAGGGGGAAGTGCCCACAGTAGAGTTTGCTGGCGCTGAGCACACATTTCCTCCAGCTCTTCTTTCAGGGGGTGCACCACGTTTTCTATCCAATCGAGAGTCTGATAAAGGCCGCTGGCAAAGTTTTGCCCGGCCCGCGACAACATCAATAATTGCTCAATGGTATGTATTAATAAATCAATTCGGTTAATAAGCGGCTTACTTTCAGCAATACCTTGCTGTTCCATTAACTCAAGGTGCAGCCGAATACCGGCAAGCGGAGTGCGAAGCTCGTGCGCAGCATCGGCGGTGAACAGGCGCTCCTGTTGAATAGTATTGGAGAGCCGGGATAGCAACTGATTAAGGGTCGAGGTGACCGAGACAATTTCTTGCATATCACTGTTAACAATCACGGGCGTCAGGTTGTCTGCGGAGCGTTCAGCCAGTTTCTGCTGTAATTGGTCTAGTGGCCGAATAATCCAACTGATTGCCCAGAAAGAGAGCAGCAGGGTGATGGCCATCATGATAAGTGACGGTGCAAGCAGTGAGGCAATGGCTTCGGCTATTTCAGTATCAACCCGTTCATTACGCACTTTGGCACTGAGGGTTTCATCGACCAAAAAGCTGATTTGCTCTTGGCTTTCATGCCATAACCAAAATGCGCTGATCAACTGGGTAATCAGTAATATTAAGGCTAGCATCAAAATGAGACGGCGCCGCATACTAATCATCACAGTACTTCCAGCCGATAGCCAATACCTCGGACGGTTCGGATCCTGTCTTTACCTAATTTACGCCGCAGATTGTGAATATGGACTTCCAACGTGTTGGAACCGAGATCGTCATTCCAGGTATAGAGATCCTGTTGTAACAACTCACGATTGACGGTTTGACCGGCCCGCATAATTAAACGTGAGAGAATCGCAAACTCTTTGGGAGTCACTTCCAGCGGTTGACCTTGCAAACACACTTGTTGGGTAGACAGATTAAGACTTAGGTCATCTTGCTGGACCAAATTGTCACTTTGTCCTTGATAGCGGCGGATCAGCGCTCGAACACGGGCCAGTAATTCTGCGAGTGCGAAAGGTTTTATCAAGTAATCGTCAGCGCCAGCATCCAGCCCATCAACTCTATCCTCAAGTGCATCTCGAGCTGTCAGAATAAGCACCGGTAGCGTGACATGCTCGCGCCGCCATTGACGAAGCAATACGGTACCATCTTGGTCCGGTAAACCGAGGTCAAGAATCACCATACTGTATTGACTGGTGATCAACAAACTGTGCGCTTCTGCGGCAGTACCCGCGCAGTCGCAGGGATAGCCCGCGCTGGTCAACGCCATGGCGATCCCTCGTTGTAACAGTTCGTCATCTTCAACAATCAATAGTTTCATGGTTTTTAGCTATTCTAATAAGAGTTTTAGTTGTTCTGATAAATATCTTTATACAGACGACTTTCGAAACGAACTAATGGTGCCCGACGATTTTTTTGGTCTTCAGGTGGTACCGCATAACCGGATAAGAATTGGACAAAGGCCATACGCTGCCCACTGGCGGTAGTAATAAATCCAGCCAGATTGTACACGCCTTGCAAAGCACCTGTTTTAGCTGAAACCTTGCCGTCAACCCCGGCTTCGTGCAGCCCACCACGATAACGTAATGTGCCGTCGTAGCCTGATAACGGCAGCATCGAGATAAAGTTAAGTTCTTGATCATGCTGAGCAATATATTGCAATGCCTGCATCATGGTCGCCGGTGAAATAAGGTTATGGCGGGATAAGCCCGACCCATCCACCACAATACTGTTCCCCAGATCCACGCCCGCTTTTTGGCGTAATACCTGCCGCACTGCATCCGCACCGGCGCGCCAAGTACCTGGCACTCCAAACCGCTGATGGCCAATAGTTCTAAATACTGTGTCCGCAATCATGTTGTCAGACTTTTTCAACATTATTTTCAACAAGTCATGTAGCGGCGCTGATTGCGCTTGAGCTAACAGGGTACCCGCTGGATTAGGTGTAGTTTGGCGGCGCAAGCTGCCATCAATTTGGATATCCGCTTTCTTCAATTCATCCTTCAAAATAGCCCCGGCATAGCTGGCACCATTTTGTACTGCGAAGGCCAAGGGCAGCGGCTCACTGCGCTGTGTTAGGCAGCCCGTCAGAGTAAATCGGTTTAACTCACCGGGCACCACATCTAATTCGCAATATTGTGCATCAGGCGAACCTTTGGCTAAGGTGCGCACTTCACTGAACATCTGCACCGGGTAATAAGATGCGACTCGGATAAATGCCATATCGCCCGGATTCGGTGCGCTATAAAGGGAGACTGAAAAACAGTTCCGGTCGACAATAGCCGCAGCTGGCGGGGCGCTAAAGCATTGCGTCATGTCGTTCCACGGCCAACCAGGGGCTTTGTCATGGCTGGCAAAAACCGATGTATCGATAATCAAATCACCGGCGATTTGTTTTACACCGGATTTTCTGAGTGTCGCCACCATATTACGCAACTGTTGGCGTGTTAAGGTGGGATCGCCATCAAAACGGGCAATTAAATTACCGCGTAATACACCGTCCGTGATTGTGGCGTGGCTTTCCAATGTGGTATTAAAGCGAAAATCTGGGCCCAGTTGTAACAATGCCGCCAACGCGGTCAGAACCTTTTGCGTACTGGCAGGTAATGCCATCTGCTGAGCGTGATAGTCTATTGCCGGGGTGGTGGCCCCGATTTTTTGTACGACTAACGCAAGATTTGCCCCATCAGGCAGATATTGTGTGTAATTCTCAACTTGAGCCGCATTGGCATTAGATATGCTGATATTGATCGCAATAGCACAGGCCAATCCACTGACAATTCGTGAAAAATGCATAATTTCGATATAACTGCTGAGTAACGTGTTGCCATACTACGGTGCAACGAGGGCGAAAGTAAACGATGACCCTAAAGGAACTCTACGTTAAAATGCATATCAAAATGCAAAATTGATCCTGACTTGGGGTTTTAGCTCCGGGGGTGATTTTTTTGTTTATCGCCTGGAGGCGGGTAAAGTATCAGGCTTGCCGCATTTTCATTCGAAGACGTTAGGATGACGGTTTTTTGAACAGGATAGATTTAGAGGTATTTAAAAGATGAAACAGATTCCGATGACGGTAAATGGCGCAGAAAAATTGCGTGAAGAGCTGGATTTTTTAAAAGGCGTTCGTCGCCCTAAAATTATTGCTGATATCGCGACTGCCCGTGAACATGGCGATTTAAAAGAAAATGCGGAATATCACGCAGCCCGCGAGCAGCAAGGGTTCTGTGAAGGTCGTATTCAAGAAATAGAAGCAAAGCTCTCTAATGCGCAGGTGATTGATATCACCAAAATGCCCAATAATGGCCGCGTTATTTTTGGTTCCACTGTGCGTGTATTAAATGTGGTGTCTGAAGAAGAGCAGCAATACCGGATTGTGGGTGATGATGAAGCTGATTTTAAACAAAATCTTATTTCCGTTAACTCACCTATTGCTCGTGGCCTGATTGGTAAAGAAGTCGATGACGTGGTTGTTATTCGTACTCCAGGTGGCGAAGTAGAATATGAAATTCTTAGCGTAGATTATGTGTAATACTTGTTCAACTGAACAGTCAGCACGTATTATTTATAAAAAATGAAGTTGTAAAGAAAAGTAAAAGGCCGCTTGCGGCCTTTTATCAGAACAAAGTGCATGGCACCTTTTCTCTAAAACAAGCGTCATTAACGCGGTAAAATAATTTTGCGCTCTTTCGCTGGGCGATAGAGCACTAAAATATTACCGATGATTTGGACGTTAACGGCACCGGTCTCACGTACGATGGCATCAGCAATTAGGGCTTTGGTTTCACGCTCTTCAGCAGTGATCTTCACCTTAATAAGTTCATGATGTTCCAGCGTTTGTTCGATTTCAGCCAGCACCCCTTCGGTTAATCCGTTATTGCCTAACATGACTACTGGCTTTAATGGATGGGCCAAGCTTTTCAGGTGCTGTTTTTGTTTGTTATTCAGATTCATCGTCTTTTTTGCTTAAGTTGGGATTGAAAACGGTTCATTCTACCGCCATCTCATGTGTATCACCAAATCGGTCTACGCCGAGAGGGAGTTTACGCGAGCTAAGCAATAGATGCGCGGACTCTTAATTAAGATAGTTGGAAAAAGAGATGTCTAATAAAAAGCGTTCAGGTAGCTCGAGTCGCTGGTTACAAGAACACTTTAGCGATAAATATGTCATTCAGGCACAGAAAAAGGGGCTTCGCTCCCGTGCCTGGTTTAAACTTGATGAAATACAACAAAACGATAAACTTTTTAAACCCGGTATGACAGTCGTCGATTTAGGTGCTGCACCCGGAGGTTGGTCTCAATATGTTGTAACCCAGATCGGCGGTAAAGGGCGAGTCATCGCATGTGATCTTCTACCAATGGATCCTATCGTTGGTGTCGATTTCCTTCAGGGCGACTTTCGTGATGAACTGGTTCTGAAAGCTTTACTTGAGCGCGTTGGGGATAAAAAGGTTCAGGTGGTCATGTCTGATATGGCCCCGAATATGAGTGGTACTCCGGCAGTTGATATACCTAAATCAATGTATCTGGTTGAATTAGCTTTGGAAATGTGTCGTGATGTACTTGCACCAGGCGGAAGTTTCTTGGTGAAAGTGTTCCAGGGAGATGGCTTTGATGAATACCTACGGGAAATTCGCTCCCTGTTTACGAAAGTTAAGATTCGTAAGCCAGACGCTTCTCGTGCGCGATCACGTGAAGTGTACATTGTAGCGACAGGGCGGAAACTGTAGTACCCTAACGCTGTTTGTTAACACAGTTGTAATATGAGGTTAATCCCTTGAGTGACATGGCGAAAAACCTAATTCTCTGGTTAGTTATTGCAGTCGTATTGATGTCTGTATTCCAGAGCTTTGGACCCAGCGAATCGAATGGTCGTAGAGTGGATTACTCTACTTTCATGTCCGACGTAACCCAAGATCAGGTTCGTGAAGCACGTATCAATGGACGTGAAATTAACGTCAGTAAGAAAGATAACAGCAAATATACGACTTTCATTCCGGTCAACGATCCAAAGCTGTTAGATGTCTTATTGACTAAAAATGTGAAAGTTGTTGGTGAGCCACCGGAAGAACCGAGCTTGCTGGCATCTATCTTTATTTCTTGGTTCCCAATGCTGTTGCTGATTGGGGTCTGGATCTTCTTTATGCGTCAAATGCAGGGCGGCGGCGGCAAAGGGGCAATGTCCTTTGGCAAGAGCAAGGCCCGAATGCTGACAGAAGATCAGATAAAAACTTCTTTTGCTGATGTGGCCGGTTGTGACGAAGCAAAAGAAGAAGTCAGTGAATTGGTTGAATATCTACGTGAGCCAAGCCGTTTCCAGAAATTGGGCGGTAAAATTCCGAAAGGCGTTTTGATGGTTGGCCCTCCGGGGACGGGTAAAACCTTGCTGGCGAAAGCCATTGCAGGTGAAGCTAAAGTGCCATTTTTCACCATTTCGGGTTCTGACTTCGTAGAAATGTTTGTTGGTGTGGGTGCATCCCGTGTCCGTGACATGTTTGAACAGGCTAAGAAAGCCGCGCCTTGTATCATCTTTATTGATGAAATTGATGCGGTAGGCCGTCAACGTGGTGCAGGTCTGGGCGGTGGTCACGACGAACGTGAACAGACTCTGAACCAAATGCTGGTTGAGATGGATGGTTTTGAAGGCAATGAAGGCATCATCGTCATTGCGGCAACTAACCGTCCAGACGTTCTTGACCCAGCGTTGCTGCGTCCAGGCCGTTTTGACCGCCAGGTTGTGGTGGGTTTACCGGATGTCCGTGGTCGTGAGCAGATTTTAAAAGTCCATATGCGCCGTGTGCCATTAGATACCGATATTGATGCTTCCGTCATCGCTCGTGGTACACCAGGCTTCTCTGGTGCTGACCTGGCTAACTTGGTCAACGAAGCTGCACTGTTTGCCGCTCGCGGTAACAAACGTGTTGTTTCAATGTCTGAGTTCGAGAAAGCGAAAGACAAAATTATGATGGGTGCGGAACGCCGCTCCATGGTAATGACAGAAGCGCAGAAAGAATCGACGGCATACCATGAAGCAGGGCATGCGATTATTGGTCGCTTGGTACCTGAGCATGATCCAGTACATAAAGTGACCATTATCCCGCGTGGTCGTGCGTTGGGTGTGACATTCTTCCTGCCGGAAGGTGATGCAATCAGTGCCAGCCGCCAGAAACTGGAAAGCCAGATCTCGACTTTGTATGGTGGTCGTCTTGCTGAAGAAATCATTTATGGCCCGGAGAAAGTCTCTACCGGTGCATCGAATGATATCAAAGTTGCTACTTCTATCGCGCGTAACATGGTGACACAGTGGGGTTTCTCCGAAAAACTGGGGCCGTTACTGTATGCTGAAGAAGAGGGCGAAGTGTTCCTTGGCCGTTCTGTTGCGAAAGCCAAGCATATGTCCGATGAAACAGCGCGTATTATTGATCAGGAAGTTAAATTACTTGTTGAGCGTAACTATCAGCGTGCACGTACTTTGCTGATGGAAAACATGGATGTTCTGCATACCATGAAAGATGCTTTGATGAAGTATGAAACTATTGATGCGCCACAGATTGATGACTTGATGAATCGCAAAGAAGTTCGCCCGCCTGCGGGTTGGGATGATGTGACCAAAAATAAATCATCTGACAACGATAGTACGCCAAAGGCACCAACGCCGGTTGATGAGCCACATACACCAACGCCGGGCAATACAATGTCAGAGCAGTTGGGCGATAAGTAAGTCTACTGTTGGCATCTATACTCTAAATAATTCGAGTTGCAGGAAGGCGGCAAGTGAATGAATCCCGATGAGTTGACGACAGTCAATGATTCGGGTGAGAGAGAGCAGCCAACGTACATGTAGCTTGAAGTATACCGAGTATAAAGCGTTGTGATTAATATAAACCTCGGGCTTGCTCGAGGTTTTTCTTTTTTTAAGGCGCAATAGTATGCATTTAACGGCTAGAGGTCTGAAGTTGGATCTCACTCGCCCACAGGTTATGGGTATCCTGAATGTCACACCAGATTCATTTTCGGATGGTGGGCATCACAATAATCTTGATAAAGCATTGCAACACGCTCAACTGATGTTATCAGCGGGGGCTACACTAATTGATATTGGTGGTGAGTCCACTCGTCCCGGTGCAGATGAAGTCAGTGAGCAAGAAGAGCTTGATCGGGTCGTGCCTGTCGTGGAAGCATTGGCGAAACGTTTTGATGTTTGGTTATCGGTAGATACATCCAAAGCGGCGGTAATCACTGAGTCAGCTCGTGTCGGTGCTCACCTAATCAATGATATTCGTTCGTTGCAAGAACCCGGTGCGCTTGAAGCGGCGGCAAAAACCGGCTTGCCGGTGTGCCTGATGCATATGCAAGGGCAGCCACAAAGTATGCAGCAGTCCCCCCATTACGATGATCTTATGACTGATATAAATCAGTTTTTTAAGCACCATATTGGCCGTTGTGTTGCGGGCGGTATCGCAAAAAGTAAATTGTTACTCGACCCAGGCTTCGGTTTCGGTAAAAATCTGGCGCATAATTATCAGCTACTGGCACGGTTGGCCGAACTTCACCATTTTGAACTGCCATTATTGGTCGGAATGTCACGAAAATCTATGGTTGGGCAGCTATTAAATGTCCCGCCACAACAACGGGTTATCGGGAGTGTCGCTTGCGCGGTCATTGCTGCAATGCAAGGCGCGCAGATTGTCAGGGTGCATGATGTAAAAGAAACTGTCGAGGCGATGCGTATCGTCGAGGCAACACTTTCAGCGAAGGGATAAATAAAAATTATGAGTAACCGTAAATACTTTGGTACAGATGGCATTCGCGGCAAAGTGGGTGACAGCCCGATTACGCCAGATTTTGTATTAAAGCTCGGCTGGGCTGCCGGTAAAGTTCTGGCTCGACATGGTTCTCGTAAAATTATCATCGGTAAGGATACGCGCATTTCTGGCTATATGCTGGAATCAGCACTCGAAGCGGGTCTAGCTGCTGCGGGGCTATCAGCCTCATTTACCGGCCCTATGCCAACCCCTGCGGTTGCTTATTTGACGCGAACTTTCCGCGCAGAAGCGGGCATCGTGATTTCGGCATCTCATAACCCTTTCTATGATAATGGCATTAAATTCTTCTCAATCGACGGCACTAAATTGCCTGATGATGTGGAAGAGGCGATTGAAGCCGAGATGGAAAAACCATTAACTTGCGTAGAATCTTCGGAACTGGGTAAAGCCAACCGTATCGTGGATGCTGCGGGCCGTTACATTGAGTTTTGCAAAGGGACCTTCCCGAGCGAACTCAGCTTGAATGAGCTGAAAATTGTGGTCGATTGCGCTAATGGCGCAACTTATCACATAGCGCCAAGCGTATTGCGCGAGCTAGGTGCAACCGTTATTACCATCGGCTGTGAGCCTGATGGGATGAACATTAACGAAAAATGTGGTGCGACTGATGTCCGTCTGCTGCAAGAACGTGTTCTTGCTGAAAAAGCGCATGTTGGGCTGGCATTTGACGGCGACGGTGACCGGCTGATGATGGTCGATCATTTGGGTAATAAGGTTGATGGCGACCAGATCCTCTATATCATTGCTCGTGAAGGTTTACGTCAAGGCCAGTTGAAAGGCGGTGCTGTCGGCACTCTGATGAGCAATATGGGGCTGCAACTGGCATTGAAAGAGCTGGGTATTCCATTTGTTCGCGCTAAAGTCGGCGACCGCTACGTGCTGGAAGCTATGCAGGAAAAAGGCTGGAGGATTGGTGCTGAAAACTCAGGCCACGTGATCCTGTTGGATAAAACCACCACTGGTGATGGTATTGTAGCTGGTTTGCAGGTGCTGACTGCGATGGTGCGTAACCATATGAGCTTGCATGATTTATGTAGTGGTATGAAATTATTGCCACAAATCTTGGTCAACGTGCGTTTCTCTGGTGATCACAATCCTCTGAAATCAGAGGAAGTTGAAGAAGTTACTCGCCAAGTTGAAAAAGAGCTGGGTGATCGTGGCCGAGTTCTGTTGCGTAAGTCAGGTACTGAGCCCTTAATCCGAGTGATGGTTGAAGGTGATGCTGAAGAAGCACTGATTTCTGAAATGGCGAATCGAATTGCCGATGCGGTAAAAGCGGCAGGTTAATGATTTTTTAGCGGGGGAGGGGGTACTCCCCCCTATAAATTATGCTGAAGTTGAATAACTTGACGCTTTTTTCCGCAAATAAACCTATGTGATGAAATTGCCCTTGCGTGTACTAGACGCTTTGGTTAGTATTCACACCCGCTTAAGTGGGTGAATAAGTCCCCCGCTTGATGGGTGAGAAGCATTTGGCATGCGGTGAACCCGCAAGGATACAGGTACAACTATGTACGAAGCTCTTCTGGTTATTTTCTTGCTGATTTCGATTGGGCTAGTTGCTCTGATCATGTTGCAGCAAGGTAAAGGCGCGGATATGGGAGCCTCATTCGGAGCAGGTGCTTCTGCAACTCTGTTCGGTTCGAATGGTTCCGGTAACTTTATGACCCGCATGACGGCTGTATTGGCGGCATTGTTTTTCGTCATCAGCTTGATTTTGGGCAATATGAGCACCAACCAGGGCAATAAAGGCAGCGAGTGGGAAAATCTGGGTCAGCCAGCAAAAGCTGAGCAGACTACAGCACCCGTAGCGCCGACTAAGCCGAGTAGTGATATCCCGCAGTAATGTTTCAAAAGAAGTTAGTCGTTAGAAATAGAAAGAAAGTTTTAAAGTGGTTGTGAAGACTGAATTAGTAAAAACAACCATTTGAATCAGTGCCGGGGTGGTGGAATTGGTAGACACGCTACCTTGAGGTGGTAGTGCCCGATTGGGCTTACGGGTTCAAGTCCCGTCCTCGGTACCAAATCAGACAGATAACTTGCTTTTTTGTCGTTATCAACGTAATATTTGCCACGTTTTCGGACGCGGGGTGGAGCAGCCTGGTAGCTCGTCGGGCTCATAACCCGAAGGTCGTCGGTTCAAATCCGGCCCCCGCAACCACTTTCCTAAAGTGTTTTTTTTCAAATGTTGTATTCGGTAGACCTCAGATACTTTCGATTTCAATTTGAAAAAAATACTTGTCAGAAAGTTGTACCGAAGCCGCTTTGCGGCAAACAGGGTCCAGTTGCATAAAGCCCCGAATTTCGGGGTTTTTTGTTATTTGACAGCAGAATCACTGGGCTATTAGGCCCTTTTTTTATGTCTTGGGGGTGGGCTTGTCCACATTAGAACAAAAGTTAACAGAGATAATTTCAGCACCGGTAGAGGCCTTAGGCTATGAATTAGTCGGCATCGAGTTCATCCGGGGGCGCCAATCGACGCTACGAATCTATATTGATAGTGACGACGGAATCACTGTTGATGCTTGTGCTGATGTCAGCCACCAGGTCAGCGCTGTCTTGGATGTCGAAGATCCCATTACGGTCGCTTACAACTTAGAAGTTTCCTCTCCGGGCCTTGAACGCCCAATGTTCACTGCTGAACACTATACTCGTTACCTTGGTGAAGAAGTTACTTTGGTGTTGCGTATGGCTATGCAGAACCGCCGTAAATGGCAGGGCATTATCAAAGCCGTTGATGGTGAAATGATCACGGTTACTGTGGATGGAAAAGATGAAGTGTTCGCGCTGAGCAACATCCAGAAAGCGAACCTGGTACCCCACTTTTAAAGTTTGGATGAGGCAACTAGGATGAACAAAGAGATTCTGGCTGTTGTAGAAGCAGTTTCCAATGAGAAATCCCTTCCGCGCGAGAAGATTTTTGAGGCGTTGGAAACCGCTCTAGCGACAGCGACCAAGAAAAAATACGAACAAGAAATTGAAGTTCGCGTCAGCATCGACCGTAAAACCGGTGATTTCGACACTTTCCGTCGTTGGGTTGCCGTTGACGAAGTCACGATGCCAACCCGCGAAATTACGTTAGATGCGGCTCAATATGAAGATCCATCGATCCAGTTGGGCGATTATGTTGAAGATCAGATTGAATCTGTCACTTTTGACCGCATCACAACCCAAACAGCCAAGCAAGTTATCGTACAGAAAGTGCGTGAAGCTGAACGGGCTATGGTGGTTGAACAATTCCGCCAGTATTTAGGTGAGATTGTTACCGGTACGGTTAAGAAAGTTAATCGCGATAGTATTGCACTGGATCTGGGTCATAATGCCGAAGCGGTTATTAACCGCGAAGACATGCTACCGCGTGAAAACTTCCGCCCAGGCGACCGTATCCGTGGTGTTTTGTACGATGTGCGTCCAGAAGCTCGCGGTGCTCAGCTGTTTGTCAGCCGTTCACGCCCTGAGATGCTGATCGAACTGTTCCGCATTGAAGTGCCAGAAATCGGCGAAGAATTGATCGAAATTAAAGCCGCTGCCCGTGATCCGGGTTCGCGTGCTAAAATTGCGGTTAAAACCAACGACAAACGTATCGACCCGGTCGGTGCTTGTGTCGGTATGCGTGGTGCCCGTGTTCAAGCTGTTTCTAGCGAACTTGGCGGCGAGCGCATTGATATTGTATTGTGGGATGATAATCCAGCCCAGTTTGTTATTAATGCCATGGCACCAGCTGATGTTGCGTCAATTGTGGTCGATGAAGACAAACACACCATGGATGTTGCCGTTGAAGCCAGTAACCTGGCACAGGCAATTGGTCGTAATGGCCAGAATGTGCGTTTAGCGGCACAGCTGAGTGGCTGGGAACTGAACGTAATGACGGCGGACGATCTTCAGGCGAAGCATCAGGCCGAGGCTCATGCCGCTATTGATACCTTCACCAAATATCTTGATATCGACGAGGACTTTGCCACCATCTTGGTAGAGGAAGGTTTCTCTTCTCTGGAAGAATTGGCTTACGTGCCAATGAAAGAACTTCTGGAAATCGATGGTCTTGACGAAGATACGGTTGAAGCGCTGCGTGACCGCGCCAAAGCTGCATTGACCACGCTGGCCCTGGCACAAGAAGAAAGTCTTGGCGACCAAAAACCCGCTGATGATCTGCTGAATCTGGCTGGTCTGGAACGTAGCATGGCATTTAAATTGGCTGCGCGCGGTGTGTGTACGCTGGAAGATCTTGCCGAGCAGGGTATCGATGATCTGGCAGATATTGAAGGGCTTAGCGATGAGCAAGCCGGCGAGCTGATAATGGCTGCACGTAATATCTGTTGGTTTGGCGATAACGCGTAATAAACTGTAGCAGGAAGGAACAGCATGACAGATGTAACCGTAAAATCGCTGGCAGCTGAGATTCAGACTCCAGTTGATCGCCTGGTACAGCAATTTGCTGATGCAGGGATCAAAAAGTCTGAAGTAGACTCAGTTACCCAGCAAGAAAAAGAGACATTGCTGGCGCACTTAAACCGTGAACACGGTAGTGCGCCTAATAAACTCACGTTGCAACGCAAAACGCGTAGCACCTTGAATATTCCGAGCACCGGCGGAAAAAGTAAATCGGTGCAAATCGAGGTCCGCAAGAAACGCACTTATGTAAATACGCCGGAAGCTGAACAAGCGAAAGCGGAAGAGCAGGCACAGCGTGAAGCGGAAGAGCAGGCACAACGTGAAGCGGAAGCAGCAGCGCAGAAAATCGCTGAAGAAAAAGCTAAACGAGCGGCCGAAGAACAAGCGAAACGTGAGGCCGCTGAAAAAGCTAAACGCCAAGCAGCGGAAAAAGAAAAAGTGACGAATCAACAAACCGACGAAAAAACCAAGCCAGCTCAGACTGATAAAGCACGCCGTGAAGCTGAAGCTGCCGAGCTAAAACGCTCTGTAGAAGAAGAAACACGCCGTAAGGTCGAGGAAGACGCTAAACGCGTTGCTGAGGAAGCCCGTAAAATGGCAGCCGAAAATGAAGGTAAATGGCCAGCCCCTGTGGCTGAGCAGACTGAATCTGCAGATTACCACGTAACCACCTCACAACATGCGCGCGCCGCGGAAGATGAAAACGACGCCAAAGTTGAAGGTGATCGCCGCAGCCGCACTCGTGGTGGTAAAGCAACTAAACAGAAGAAAGGCAATAAACTCTCCGAGTCTAAAGCTGATCGCGAAGAAGCACGTGCTGTTGGCCGTAAAGGCAAACGTAAACCAAGCACATTACAACAGAGCTTCAATAAGCCTGTTGTTGCCGTTAACCGCGATGTAGTGATTGGCGAAACGGTAACTGTTGCTGAATTGGCAAACAAAATGGCTGTTAAAGGCTCTCAGGTCATCAAAGCAATGATGAAACTGGGTGCAATGGCAACCATTAACCAAGTTATTGATCAGGAAACAGCACAGCTGGTTGCTGAAGAGATGGGCCACAAAGTCATCCTGCGTCGTGAAAACGAGCTAGAAGAAGCGCTGATGAGCGACCGTGATACCGGCGCTGAAGCTGCAGCTGAGCACCGCGCTCCAGTTGTGACTATCATGGGCCACGTTGACCACGGTAAAACTTCTCTGCTGGATTACATCCGCTCCACGAAAGTGGCGTCAGGTGAAGCCGGCGGCATTACACAGCACATCGGTGCTTATCACGTTGAAACTGAAAACGGCATGATCACTTTCCTGGATACTCCAGGACACGCCGCGTTTACTTCAATGCGTGCCCGTGGTGCTCAGGCGACTGATATCGTGGTGCTGGTTGTTGCAGCCGACGATGGCGTGATGCCACAAACTATCGAAGCTATTCAGCATGCTAAAGCGGCAAACGTGCCGGTTGTGGTTGCAGTGAACAAAATCGATAAACCAGCCGCTGATGCAAATCGTGTTAAAACTGAATTGATTCAATACGGTATCATATCCGAAGATTTTGGCGGCGATGTTCCATTCATCGAAGTCTCTGCGAAAGTCGGTACCGGTATTGATAATTTGCTGCAAGCGATTCTGCTACAAGCTGAAGTCATGGAACTGAAAGCCGTTCGTACTGGCATGGCAAGTGGTGTTGTTATCGAATCCTTCTTGGATAAAGGCCGTGGCCCAGTTGCTACCGTGCTGGTTCAACAAGGTACGCTGAACAAAGGTGATATCGTCCTGTGTGGCTTCGAGTATGGCCGCGTGCGTGCGATGCGTGACGAGCTGGGCCGTGATATCACGTCTGCAGGTCCGTCTATTCCGGTTGAGATCCTGGGCTTGTCCAGTGTTCCGGCTGCCGGTGATGAAGTGACCGTTGTTCGTGACGAGAAGAAAGCCCGTGAAGTTGCACTGTATCGTCAGGGCAAATTCCGTGAAGTTAAGCTGGCTCGTCAACAGAAATCTAAACTGGAGAACATGTTTGCTAACATGACCGAAGGTGAAGTTTCTGAACTGAACATCGTCATCAAGTCTGATGTACAGGGTTCTTGTGAAGCTATCTGTGATTCACTGGAAAAACTGTCTACCGATGAAGTGAAAGTCCGCATTGTGGGTTCAGGCGTTGGTGGTATCACTGAAACTGATGCAACACTGGCCGCAGCTTCTGGCGCAATCATCCTTGGCTTTAACGTTCGTGCTGATGCTTCAGCGCGTCGTGTTGTAGAAACTGAAGGCTTGGATCTGCGTTACTACTCAGTCATTTATAGCTTGATTGATGAAGTTAAGCAGGCGATGAGTGGTATGCTGGCACCTGAGTACAAACAACAAATCATTGGTTTGGCTGAAGTTCGTGATGTATTTAAATCACCGAAATTTGGCGCCATTGCAGGTTGTATGGTTACTGAAGGTGTGATTAAGCGTAATAATCCAATCCGTGTTCTGCGCGACAACGTGGTTATCTATGAAGGCGAGCTGGAATCTCTGCGCCGTTTCAAAGATGACGTTAACGAAGTCCGTAATGGTATGGAATGTGGTATCGGCGTTAAGAACTACAATGACGTCCGTACGGGTGATGTGATCGAAGTCTTCGAAATTATCGAAATCAAACGTACTATCGATTAATCGCCTCAGATCTGCTTATATCCATTTGGGGGGCCTTGGCCCCCCAATTTGTCTGGAGAATCCCAATGGCAAAAGAATTCAGCCGTTCTCAGCGCGTTTCACAAGAAATGCAAAAAGAGATCGCACTCATCTTACAGCGCGAAATCAAAGACCCTCGCGTTGGCATGGCAACCGTGTCAGGCATCGAGCTATCTCGTGATTTGGCTTACGCTAAAGTCTTTGTGACCTTCCTGAATGTGTTAACCGACAATGCTGATCCGGATACAGTAAAAAATGGCATTAAAGCACTGCAAGATGCCTCCGGTTATATCCGCACTCTGCTGGGTAAAGCGATGCGTTTGCGTATCGTGCCAGAACTGACTTTCGCCTATGACAACTCTCTGATTGAAGGGATGCGGATGTCTAACCTGGTGACTAACGTCATCAAAAATGATGCAGAACGTCAGGTTAATCCAGGAAACGACGAGGAGAAGTAATGGGTCGTCCACGTCGTCGCGGCCGTGACATTAACGGCGTTCTGTTATTGGATAAGCCGCTGGGCCTCTCCTCTAATGACGTTTTACAAAAGGTAAAACGCCTCTTTAGCGCAAACCGCGCAGGTCATACCGGTGCACTTGATCCTTTGGCGACCGGCATGTTGCCTATCTGTTTGGGCGAAGCGACCAAATTTTCCCAATTTTTGCTAGATTCAGATAAACGCTATCGTGTTGTGGCCCGTTTAGGTCAACGGACTGATACCTCGGATGCCGAAGGCGCATTAATCAGCGAGCGGGAAGTTAATGTCACGCAAGCGCAGATGGATGCCGCTCTGGACAGTTTCCGTGGTGACAGCCAGCAAGTGCCGTCGATGTATTCTGCGTTGAAGCATCAAGGTAAGCCGCTGTATGAATATGCCCGTCAGGGCATTGAAGTCGAACGCGAAGCACGCAGTATTACTGTGTACGAACTGCTGTTTATTCGCTGGGAAGGCAATGATCTGGAGCTGGAAATCCATTGTTCCAAAGGCACCTACATCCGCACTATTGTTGATGATTTGGGTGAATTGTTGGGTTGCGGCGCACATGTTAGCTATTTGCGCCGTTTGCAGGTAGCGACTTATCCAAGTGACCGCATGGTAACTTTAGATCAGTTAATCGCGATGGTTGAAGCGGCACAAACTGAAGAGCGTTCGCCAAATTCGGAACTGGATGCGTTGCTATTGCCGATGGACAGTGCAGTATTAAATTTCCCAGAAGTCAATCTGTTACCTGCTGTTGCTGCTTATGTAAAACAAGGGCAGCCAGTGCATGTAGCCGGTGCGCCTGGCGAAGGAATGGTCCGTATCACTGAAGGCGAAGAGCGTAATTTCATTGGTATTGGCACTATTGCAGAAGATGGCCGTGTGGCACCTAAGCGCTTAGTGGTAGAATATGCTGAGTAGCGCCGAGCGGCTACCTTGCGATCCCGCGGTTCAAAGAGTAGAATAGTGCGGCTTACATATTGGGTTGCTGAATTAGAGATCGGCGCCTGTCTTAATTTATCTATATATTTGGAGTTGTATCATGTCTCTAAGTGTTGAAGCGAAAGCTAAAATCGTTGCTGACTTCGGTCGCGGTGCCAATGACACCGGTTCAAGCGAAGTTCAGGTTGCTCTGTTGACTGCTCAAATTAACCATTTGCAAGGTCATTTCTCCGAGCACAAAAAAGATCACCACAGTCGTCGTGGTCTGCTGCGTATGGTATCCACGCGTCGTAAGCTGCTGGACTACCTGAAGCGTGAAGATGTATCGCGTTATGCTTCCCTGATCGAGCGTCTGGGTCTGCGTCGCTAAGTCTGCGAGTTTCGGGAGAAAGGGGCCAAATTGGCCCCTTTTTTCTAAGAAGCAATGATAAAATACGCTAGTATATTGTTGTTGTTCTATAGAATTTGTCTACCCAATAGATTTCGAGATGTAGGAAGGCGGCAAGCGAAAGAGTCCCGATGAGTTTACATAAGTAAGTGATTCGGGTGATTGAACGCAGCCAACACAGCTACATCTCGAAAGATGACGGGTATAAATAGGATCTTCCAGTGCAGAGGTTCGCGCGGCTAATGAGAGACTTTAACTCAATGGGAGTTAAGGGTTGTCATTAGTCGCGAGGATGCAGTGTGAAGGTATTAGTAACAGGTGGATGAGATCGTCAATACGATCCGGCACCGCATAGTATAAGGATACTATTTTGCTGACTCCGATTATTCGTAAATTCCAGTACGGCCAACATACCGTCACCATCGAAACTGGCATGATGGCTCGCCAGGCAACTGCTGCTGTAATGGTAAGCATGGATGACACCGCAGTATTCGTCACTGTTGTTGGCCAAAAGAAAGCTAAACCAGGCCAGAGCTTCTTCCCTCTGACAGTTAACTATCAGGAGCGTACTTACGCTGCTGGCCGTATCCCAGGTAGCTTCTTCCGTCGTGAAGGCCGCCCAAGTGAAGGCGAAACGCTGACTTCACGTCTGATTGACCGTCCGATTCGCCCACTGTTCCCAGACAGCTTCCTGAATGAAGTTCAGGTTATTGCGACTGTTGTTTCTGTTAACCCACAAGTTAACCCAGATATCGTGGCACTGATTGGCGCATCAGCTGCGCTGAGTCTGTCAGGTATTCCATTCAACGGCCCAATTGGTGCTGCGCGCGTTGGTTTTATCAACGACCAATACGTGCTGAACCCAACCACTGATGAGCTGAAAGAAAGCCGTCTGGACTTGGTTGTTGCTGGTACTGCTGCTGCAGTATTGATGGTTGAGTCAGAAGCACAAATTCTGTCTGAAGATCAAATGTTGGGCGCGGTTGTCTTCGGCCACGAACAACAACAAGTTGTGATTGAAAATATTAACGCTCTGGTTGCTGAAGCAGGCAAACCGAAGTGGGATTGGCATGCAGAACCAGTGAATGAAGCGCTGCACGCGCGTGTTGCTGAGTTGGCCGCCGCTCGTCTGGGTGACGCATACCGCATCACCGAGAAACAAGAGCGTTACACACAAGTTGATGCTATCAAAGCTGACGTGACTGAAGCGCTGTTAGCGCAAGACGATACTTTAGATGCTTCTGAAATTCAGGATATCCTGGGCAGCGTTGAGAAAAACGTTGTGCGTAGCCGTGTATTAGCTGGCGAACCGCGTATTGATGGCCGCGAAAAAGACATGATCCGTGGTCTGGATGTGCGTACCGGCGTATTGCCACGTACTCATGGTTCAGCGTTGTTCACTCGTGGCGAAACTCAGGCACTGGTTACTGCAACCCTGGGTACCGCACGTGATGCACAAAATATTGATGAGCTGATGGGTGAGCGTACTGACTCATTCCTGCTACACTATAATTTCCCTCCATATTGTGTTGGTGAAACCGGTATGGTTGGCTCACCGAAACGTCGTGAAATTGGCCATGGCCGTCTGGCGAAACGTGGTGTGTTGGCAGTGATGCCAAGTCCGAGCGAGTTCCCTTACACTGTCCGTGTGGTTTCTGAAATCACCGAGTCTAACGGTTCTTCCTCAATGGCTTCTGTTTGTGGTGCTTCTCTGGCCCTGATGGATGCAGGTGTACCGATTAAAGCCGCTGTTGCTGGTATCGCAATGGGTCTGGTTAAAGAAGATGAAAACTTTGTTGTTCTGTCTGATATTCTGGGTGACGAAGATCACTTGGGCGACATGGACTTTAAAGTAGCCGGTAGCCGTGACGGTATCACCGCACTGCAAATGGATATTAAAATTGAAGGTATCACTCGCGAAATCATGCAGGTGGCTCTGAACCAAGCTAAGGGTGCGCGTCTGCACATTCTGGGTGTTATGGAACAGGCTATTAGCACTCCACGCGGCGATATCTCTGAATTTGCTCCACGTATCTACACCATGAAAATCAATCCTGAGAAAATTAAGGATGTGATTGGTAAAGGTGGTTCTGTGATCCGTGCGCTGACTGATGAAACTGGCACCACCATTGAAATCGAAGATGATGGCACCATTAAGATTGCAGCAACTGACGGCGACAAAGCGAAACATGCTATTCGTCGTATCGAAGAAATTACTGCTGAAATCGAAGTGAACCGTATCTATGCGGGTAAAGTGACTCGTATCGTTGATTTCGGTGCATTTGTGGCAATCGGCGGCGGTAAAGAAGGTCTGGTGCATATCTCTCAAATCGCTGACAAGCGCGTAGAGAAAGTGACTGACTATCTGCAAATGGGCCAAGAAGTCCCAGTAAAAGTCATGGAAGTTGATCGTCAGGGCCGTATCCGCCTGAGCATCAAAGAAGCGACTACTCCTGACGCAGAAGCACCGGCTCCAGAAGCAGCAGAATAATTAGTATTCCACAGCTCCTTGCTGATGTGAGGAGCTGTGTTATCTCGAGGGCAGGATGCTCTTGTGTTAAACAAATGGATGAAAGGATATTTATCCAATGTTTGTCTTCGGGAGTAGGAAATGAAGCCTTTCTTGCGCTGGTGTTACGTTGTGACAGCACTGATGCTGGCAGGATGCAGCAACCATGATTGGCGTAAAGACGAGGTATTAGCAATTCCGTTGCAACCTACGTTGCAGCAGGAAGTGATTCTGGCGCGCATGGAACAAATCCTTGCAAGTCGGGCACTTACGGATGATGAGCGCGCGCAGCTTTTATATGAGCGCGGAGTGCTGTATGATAGCCTCGGGCTACGGGCACTAGCGCGAAATGATTTTTCGCAAGCGTTAGCTATTCGTCCTGATATGCCAGAAGTTTTTAACTATCT
This sequence comes from Yersinia kristensenii, assembly GCF_900460525.1. NCBI lineage: Bacteria > Pseudomonadati > Pseudomonadota > Gammaproteobacteria > Enterobacterales > Yersiniaceae > Yersinia > Yersinia kristensenii. The sequence goes on along the minus strand of NZ_UHIY01000001.1, from coordinate 810,098 downwards.
GGGCATTTATTTAACGCAGGCAGGCAATTTTGATGCTGCCTATGAAGCGTTTGATTCTGTACTAGAGCTTGATCCAACTTACAATTACGCGCGTTTAAACCGGGGTATCGCTCTGTATTATGGCGGTCGACTCCCGTTGGCGCAGGATGATCTGCAGGCGTTTTATCAAGACGATCCAAATGATCCCTTCCGTTCGTTATGGCTGTATTTGGTGGAAAGAGAAATCGATCCTAAGACAGCTGCAGTAGCGCTACAACAGCGCTATGAAAAATCGGACAGAGGGCAATGGGGATGGAATATTGTCGAATTCTACTTGGGCACAATTAGCGAAAAAACGCTGATGGAAAGGCTCAAGGCAGATGCAATGGATAACACTTCGCTCGCTGAGCATCTCAGTGAAACTGACTTCTATTTAGGTAAACATTACCTAAGTCTGGGGGACAAGAACACTGCTTCGGCGCTGTTCAAACTGACGGTAGCTAACAACGTTCATAACTTTGTTGAGCACCGCTATGCATTGTTGGAATTGGCGCTTTTGGGCCAAGAACAAGACGACCTATCGGAATCGGACCAGCAATAGCTGACGAACAACTATTAGCCTGATATACCTTGGTTTTTGCCAACGTTAATCACCCTAACAGGTGATGGCCTTTTTGTTCGTTTTATAATCTAATTTGAGCCGGTTCACACTTTTCAATGAAAATGACTGAAAATTTTCTCGACGAGTTATGTAGACTGGCTGCCATTATTAATGAGGCACGTGTACATGACTACTGAGCTTGAAACCTCTTTTGCTGATCTGGGGCTGTCCGCTCCAATTCTTTCCGCTCTGACTGATCTTGGTTATGAAAAACCATCTCCTATTCAGTTGGAATGTATTCCACACCTGTTGAACGGCCGTGATGTTCTCGGCATGGCGCAAACCGGTAGTGGCAAAACAGCCGCCTTTGGTCTGCCGCTGTTGCACAACATTGACCCAACATTGAAAGCGCCACAGGTATTGGTGTTAGCACCGACCCGTGAGTTGGCTATTCAGGTTGCACAGGCATTGACTGACTTTTCAAAACATATGGACGGCGTTAACGTGGTGGCCCTGTATGGCGGTCAGCGTTATGACGTTCAATTACGCGCTTTGCGCCAGGGGCCACAAGTTGTTGTCGGTACCCCAGGTCGTCTGTTAGACCACCTGAAACGCGGTACTCTTAACCTGTCCAACCTAAGCGGTTTAGTGTTGGATGAAGCAGATGAAATGCTGCGCATGGGCTTTATCGAAGACGTCGAAACTATCATGGCGCAGATCCCGGCTGAACATCAGACCGCTCTGTTCTCTGCCACCATGCCAGAAGCGATTCGTCGTATCACCCGCCGCTTTATGAAAGAGCCACAGGAAGTACGCATTCAATCTAGCGTGACTACCCGTCCTGACATTAGCCAGAGTTTCTGGAGAGTCGGTGGTGGTTATAACAAGAAAGAAGCGTTGGTTCGTTTCCTGGAATCTGAAGATTTCGATGCAGCCATCATCTTCGTGCGTACCAAAAATGCGACGCTGGAAGTTGCAGAAGCTCTGGAACGCAGTGGTTACAACAGCGCTGCATTGAACGGCGACATGAACCAAGCGCTGCGTGAGCAGACACTGGATCGCCTGAAAGATGGCCGTCTGGATATCCTGATTGCGACTGACGTTGCTGCTCGTGGGCTGGATGTTGAACGTATCAGCTTGGTTGTAAACTATGATATCCCTATGGATTCAGAGTCTTATGTTCACCGTATCGGCCGTACTGGGCGTGCGGGTCGTGCAGGCCGTGCATTACTGTTCGTAGAGAACCGTGAACGTCGTCTGTTACAGAACGTTGAACGTACTATGAAGCTGACTATCCCTGAAGTTCAGTTGCCAAACGCAGAATTGCTGGGCGAGCGCCGCTTAGCTAAATTCGCAGCGAAAGTGGGCCAACAGCTGGAAAGCAGTGATTTGGATATGTACCGTGCGTTGCTGGCGAAGCTGCAACCAGAAGAAGAGTTTGATCTCGAAACTCTGGCTGCTGCACTGTTGAAAATGGCACAGGGCGAACGTCCTTTGATCCTGCCACCGGAAGCACCACGTCGTCCACAGCGTGAATTTAATTCTCGCGATGACCGTGGTAGTGATCGCGGCCGTGATCGTAATGACAGCCGTCGTGAACCTCGTTCTGACAACCGTGACGGTGGCGAGCGTCCAGCACGTCGCGAACGTCGTGATGTTGGCGAGATGGAACTGTACCGGATTGAAGTGGGCCGTGATGATGGTGTTGAAGTTCGTCATATCGTTGGCGCTATCGCTAACGAAGGTGATATCAGCAGCCGTTATATCGGTAACATCAAGCTGTTTGCTTCGCATTCAACTATCGAGCTGCCAAAAGGCATGCCGGGTGAAATGTTATCTCACTTCACCCGTACCCGTATCCTGAACAAGCCGCTGAACATGCAGCTGTTGGGTGATGCACAGCCGCATGAGCGTCGTGAGCGCCCTGCAGGTGGTAATGGTGGTGAGCGTCGTGGCGGTGCTGGTCGTTCAGCTGGTGGCGAACGTCGTGAAGGCGCAGGTGCTCCTCCTCGTCGTTCATTCGGAAGCGATCGTGCTCCAGCGGGTGGTGGCGAACAACGCCGTGGTAATCGCGATGGTCAGCGCTCAGCTGCACCTGCACCCCGCCGCGATGATGCCGCAGCGCCAGCCGCACCTGCTCGCCGTCGTTTCGGTGATGCATAAGTCTTAGTCATCTCTGATGATTAAAAAAAACCAGCCTTCGGGCTGGTTTTTTTATGTCTGCAATATTCAACTTGTGAGTGAATTACAGGCGCTCGGCGGGTTGCAAGTTTTGCTGCAAACCGGCCACTATCTCAAATGAATACAATCGTGCCTGGTGATCAAAAATCTGGCCATTGACCATCAATTCATCGGCCTGAGTTTCGCGCAATAGTGACTGAAGCCCGTGCCGGACTTTACTTTTATCGCCAATGATAGACAGACGTAGCGCTTGGTCGACACCAAATTGTTCGGCTGGCGAGCAGATTTTCTCCATATCGTCGATGGGTGGCGGTAATTGGCCCGGTGTGCCACGGCGCAGATTGACAAACTGCTGCTGCATCGAAGTAAACAGGAAACGGGCATCACGCTCACTATCTGCGGCCACGACATTCACACACACAATCGCATAAGGTTTTGGCCACTGAGCGGAAGGTTTGAAATTCTCCCGATACAATTTGAGTGCCTGGAATAGCATGTCTGGTGCAAAATGCGAGGCGAAAGCAAAGGGCAGGCCCATGGCGGCTGCTAATTGCGCGCTATACAAGCTAGAGCCCAGCAGCCACAGCGGGACATGCAAACCCTGACCGGGGACGGCTTGTACCGCTTGCCCAGGTTGCGCATCAGCAAAGTAGTTTTGCAGTTCACGCACATCAGACGGGAAGTTATCTACCTCACCGGATAAGTGGCGGCGTAGTGCCATCATAGTGCGCTGATCACTGCCGGGGGCACGACCAAGGCCGAGATCGATGCGGTCAGGATACAGTGAGGCAAGGGTACCAAACTGTTCAGCTATCACCAGCGGTGAATGGTTTGGCAGCATCACGCCACCTGAACCGACACGGATGGTGCTGGTGCCACCGGCAATATAGCCAATTAGCACGGAGGTCGCGGCGCTGGCAATACCCGTCATATTATGGTGTTCAGCCAGCCAATAGCGGTGATATCCCCATTTTTCAGTATGTTGGGCTAAGTCCAGCGAGGCATGAAATGCATCTCGTGGGGTCTTGCCCTGCGCTATTGGTGATAAGTCGAGAACTGAAAGTGGCACGGCCTGTTTGTCAGTCATAGAATCGTCCATCTTAACCTTATGTCGAGTCGCTTGAAGGGCGAGTGCGTTTATTAACAAACGCATTAATTTTAAAAGAATAACTACGAATGACTATATTCACGGTGTGAGTCAATAACAGCCATATTAGTCATGCATGAATAAGAGCATAATCGAAATAGTGTCTTTCGGGAGGGGAATAAATGCGGCCTGAGAGGGAGATAGATTGTCTGAGTGAATAAATGGGGAGAGCCGTGGCCCCCCTCATAATCTATTAGGACACCAATTCTAACCCTGCTAATCGCCGCCAGTAGCCGTTACAATCGGCTTTATCAGCTAAAGTCAGGGGAACTAAACCTTGTTCGTTGGCGCGGAACTGGTCGATAACATTCAGCGTCTCAATACCTTGTGGCGAAAGACGGACGATATCCACCAAACCTTGCATGGAAATCAAATCATTACCGAGGTTATAGCAATAGCCACTCTGAGTTTGAATGCCATTGAGAATAAACACTTGTTGGTCTTCTTGTGAGAGTACTGGCCGCCCTTGCGGGTACTTAATACAGCAAGTTTCACATTGGTCTTTGGCCAGGTTTTCTGAACGCGCAGTAAAACAGCGGGCAGAATAAGCCAATGGCAGATGGCCGTAGCTCAATACTTCGACTTCAAACTGATTGCGGAATCCCAGCTCTTCACATTGTTGCAGCACATTAGCCAGCCAATCGCGAGATAGCTCAACCGGCATGCACCAGCGCATCATCCCTTGGCGGTGTAAAATCCGCAGGGTATAGGCGTTGTAGCAATTGAGGGCATGGCCGGCCACAAACGGCAAACCGCGTTCGGCCGCCATATTCACCGCACCCAAATCATTCGCTTCCAGTAAGAATTCGCCGTTTTCTACATAGCGCTTTAACTCATTTAACTCGGATGGCGCTTGTAACAGGGCGAGAGTGGAAATCACCACCTGTTTGCCACTGGCGGCAACTGCTTTGGCTAAATCCAGCCAGTCACCGACTTTCATTTCGCGGCGCTTGGTACAGACATTCTCACCAAGATAAATGATATCGGCGCTGCTGCTGGCAGCGGCTTGATAAAAAGCTTCAATATCGGTTTTTGGCCAGTAATAGAGTACTGCGCCTAAGGCGTACTTCATATTTCCTCCGGTTACTGCCACTTACGATGATAAGCGCCCAGAGTGGTCTGGGTGCCTTCGGACATTGCGCCCAGTTGTTCCATCCATTCTGTTTTGGCAGAAAATTGCGCTGGATTAGCCTGATAGCGGTCAATCGCCTGCCGCCACACTTTGGCAACCTGGCTGACATAAGCCGGGCTACGCTGACGCCCTTCAATTTTTACCGAGGCAATATTGGCGGTAAACAGTTCCGGCAGCAGTTCAAGGGTATTTAGGCTGGTCGGCTCTTCCAGTGCATGATAGCGCTGACCATCCACCAGATAGCGCCCTTTACACAGCGTCGGATAACCGGCGTTTTCGTTATCTTCATAACGGTCGATCAGCACCTCATTGAGGCGAGATTCCATCCCTTGCGGGGTTTGCTGCCAGCGAACAAAGCGTGCCGGTGAACAGGCACCCACTGTGTTAGGGGATTCACCTGTCAGATAGGATGAAAGGTAGCACCGGCCTTCGGCCATAATGCACAAGCTACCAAAGGCAAAGACTTCCAGCGGTACCGGGCTGGTGCGCGACAGCTGCTTAACCTGATGCATCGAGAGCACGCGCGGTAAAACCACCCGTGCCACATCAAAATGGCGTTGATAGAAACGGATGGCTTCATCATTGGTCGCGGATGCTTGCACCGATACATGGCGTTCAACCTTAGGGTAGCGTTCAGCGGCATATTCCAACATGGCCAAATCCGCCAGAATCAGGGCATCAGCCCCCAGTTGCGCCGCCATATCCACCGCTCGCTGCCAACGGGAATAACCGTCTGGGTGAGCGAAAGTATTAATCGCGATATGTAATTTGCGCTTGCGGCTGTGAACATAATCGACCGCTTCTTGTAATTTTTTATCGGTGAAATTCAGTCCGGCAAAATGGCGGGCGTTAGTATCATCTTTCAAGCCGATATAAACTGCGTCAGCACCATTATCGATTGCGGCCTTTAATGCGGGTAAATTACCAGCAGGACAAAGCAGCTCCATAGAATTTTCCCTATCCGAAGATGATATTAGAATATAGCGAAGGGCGATTTTAGTTAACCTGCCGTGAACTGACTTTGATTTAGGGCAGTTTCTTTGGCATTGGTGTCATTCTCCTGATATTTAGCAAGACTTTTAGAGACAACTTGGTGCAAAATTTATTGATTTAACACACTTTCCAGTTTTGCCGATGTGGCAAAATAGCCGTATTCGAGCATTAAAAGGAGTGACTGCCTGTGTTGGGAGAACTACGAGCACGCCTAGTGCGTCAAGGGCCAGCGCTATTGCGAGGGCCATTAAAATTGACACCATTCGCCTTGCAGCGCCAGGTACTAGAACAGGTGCTGGGTTGGCAATTCCGTCAGGCATTACTGGACGGTGATCTGGAGTTTTTAGAGTCTCGCTGGTTAAAAATTGAAGTGCGCGACCTCGCATTGCAATGGTTTATGACAGTAGAAAGCGGTAGGCTGGTGGTCAGCCAACAGGCTGAGGCGGATGTTAGCTTCAGTGGTGATGCCAACGATCTGATTTTGATCGTTGCCCGTAAAGAAGATCCGGATACATTGTTTTTCCAGCGCCGGTTGCGAATTGAGGGGGATACCGAATTGGGCCTGTATGTGAAAAATCTGATGGATGCCATTGAATTGGAATCCATGCCGACGCTACTACGAGTGGGTCTGCAACAATTGGCTGAATTTATTGAAGCGGGTCAGCAAGAGGGTGCGGCGAGTCCTTCCCGTACATTAGCATCGTGCTGATCCGGGTTGAAATTCCAGTAGATGCGCCGGGGATTGATACCTTATTGCGCCAGGCATTCAAGCGAGATGATGAAGCGGACTTGGTGCAACAACTGCGCGAAGACGGCTTATTGACGCTGGGTATTGTGGCGACGGATGATGAGGGCGGTGTAGTTGGTTATGTCGCATTCAGCCCGGTAGACGTGGGGGGGGAAGACCGTCAATGGGTTGCGCTGGCTCCGGTCGCAGTGGAAGAGGGCCTACGTCGGCAAGGTTTGGCGGAGAAACTGGTCTATGAAGGTCTCGATTCTCTGAATGAGTTCGGCTATGCCGCTGTCGTGGTATTAGGCGATCCGGCTTATTATCAGCGTTTTGGTTTTGTTCCGGCGGCCCGCCATCAATTAACCTGCCGTTGGCCGGGTACTGAAGAAGCCTTTCAGGTGTATGCGTTAGCGGAAGATGCATTGACTGATGCGGATGGCGAAGTGGTGTTTTCTGCGCCGTTTAATCGGTTTTAACGTCTAGCAATGATATCAATGAAGAAGGCTGGTTCATCACCAGCTTTTCTTTTTGCTGTTTACTGAGTTGTTTCACCCGATATTCCAGTTTCAATGCAGTTGAACGATCCCCTGCTTCACAATGAAATACTAGCGCTAACTCCCCCTTGCCCCGCAGCGCTTTGGCGCCTTTTCCTGCTTGATGTTGCGTGAGTCTCCTTGCTACATCAGTGGTAATGCCGGTATACAGCATACCGCTGGCGGTGCGCAGCAGATAGAGATGCCAAAGGCTGTCCGACATAATCTGATTCCAGTCCGGGGGTAGCGGTTTGGAACATTATTACCGGAATTTCCTATTGCATCCTGACTTTTTTACCTGCTGGCACCTGAACAGTTTAAATTGACGCTATTTTGCTCAATATGAGCCTTTCTATTGCTTATTTAGCCTTAGCTGCAAACTCAAAGCGCGGTGAAACCAAGCCGTACAGTGTCCAACCAAGGAAAGTCACAATCGCCCCCCAAGTCATGGCTTCCTGACCAGAACTGTAAAGTGCATAGAAGCTGTACATCGCACCAATAAAGGCAATGATATTGGCTTTGCGTGCTTTGGCTGGTGGGACATTGGCAGTTTTCTGAATAATTACCAACGCTGCCATCGACAGAATATATGGGATGATATTGGTCACGACCGCCAGATTGACCAGTACATTGAATTGTTTATTCAATGACGGACTAATGGTCATTAGCGACAAGACACTCTGGATGACAACAATGGTCAGCATCCCTTTGATTGGCGCATCAGCTTTACTGACTTTAGAGAAGATTTTCGGGAAGAAACCTTCATCAGCAGAGGATTTAAATACCTGAGCGATGGTGAACTGCCAGCCGAGTAATGAACCGACACAAGACATAATCATCAAGGCCATGATGATTTTACCGACGGCTGGGGTGAACATAAAAGCGAATGCCAGGCCGAATGGCGCGGTTGAGTTGGCCAAATCCATATTCGGCACAATACCGGCGATAACGTTGGTCGAAATGATGTAGATAACCGCTGCACCTAAAGTCCCACCCAATACTGCGATTGGAACGTTACGTTCAGGGTTTTCTACCGCGTCAGTGTTGGCACAGGCAGATTCCAGCCCCAGGAAAGCCCATAATGTCATAGAGATAGAAGAGCCGATAGCTTCAAAGGTCGGCACGTTATGTGGATTCCATGCTGCCATATAGGCCGAGCCGCTAAACCAGAACCACCCAATTATCGAAATCCCCACGACGGGGATAATTACCCCCCAGATAGTGACACTACTGATTTGCCCGGTAATACGTGCGCCACCGAAGTTAGCAACAGTTGCCAACCACAGTACGCCGATGGTGGCGATACAAATACCGAGTGGCGTTAAGGTGGCACCCAGTAACTCTGTGCCGTAACCGACTGCTGATATCGCAATGGCGATATTGGCAATCAGCAGGGATGCGCCATAGGTATAGTTGGCCATAAAGTTGCCGGATTTGCCGAAAGCGTATTCTGCATAACCGCCCATTCCCCCTGATTTTCGGCTGAACATCCCGCACTGAGCAAAGGCATAAGCCAGCGCCATAGAACCCACTGCGGTAACTAACCATGAAACGATAGAAATCGTCCCAACTTCGGCGAGTTTGGTTGGCAGCATAATTATGCCGGACCCCATCATATTGACGGCGGTCAGAATAGTTAGCTGGACGACTCCCATCTTATTATTTTTTTTACTCATTTTTATTATCTCTTTTAAAATTTCAGAGACTGCGGGAATAGTTTCCCGCAGGTTTGAGTTATTGATTGTTTTTAATAGATACTTTTTATTTTACTTATTTTTCATCATGTAGCCGTATGCGCGGTTCCATCCATCTTCATCGACTTGTAAATAAACACCCTGTAATTCAGGTGCAAAGCCTGGCAATAAATTAATACTTTCTTCAAGTGCCAGGAAATAACGTTGAGCCGCACCGCCCCAAACTTCACCAGGGACAACACACAATACTCCCGGCGGGTAAGGAAGTGCACCTTCAGCGGCAATTCGACCTTCTGCTTTGCACAGTGGCACTAATTCAGCATGTCCGCGGACGAATTCAATATTGGCATCCTGAGGATTCATCACGACTTTAGGGAAGTATTGTTTACGGAACATTTCTTTTTGTAGCTGTTTAACATCATAGCTGACATAAAGATCATGCATTTCCTGACATAATTTACCGATGGTATATCCTTTATAACGAGTTTCGTTATTACGATAAACCGTTGGTAATACCTCACTTAACAATGCATCTTCTTCAATGAAACGTTCAAAGCGAGCAATTTGTGCTACCAAATGTTGCATTTTCGCCAAGTCTTCAGCTGGCGTTAATAAGAACAGAATAGAGTTAAGGTCGCATTTTTCTGGCACGATGCCATTTTCACGCAGGAAGTTAGCCAGAATAGTCGCTGGAATACCTGATGTGGTATATTCGCCAGTATTGGTATCAATCCCTGGTGTGGTTAATAATAGTTTACATGGGTCAACAAAGTATTGTGACTCTTCGTAACCTTCAAAAGCATGCCATTTTTCGCCAGGAATAAAATTAAAGAAGCGTAAATCTTGTGCCATGGCATCGGTGTCATATTGTTGCCAAGGTTTACCGTCAACCTCTACCGGAACAAAAGGTTTAATCATGTTACAGGTATTTAAAATCATTTTACGGGCTTCAATACCAGTCTTAACACAATCTAACCACATACGCTGGCCACTTTTTCCTTCATGCATTTTCGCATTAACATCTAATGCTGCGAATAATGGATAAAATGGGCTGGTGGATGCATGTAACATAAAGGCATTATTAAAACGCTTATGGTTACAATAACGATCTTGGCCTTTAATATGTTTATCTTTCTTATGAATTTGCGAAGTTTGTGAGAAACCAGCCTGTTGTTTATGCACTGATTGTGTAACGATAATGCCCGGATCATTTTCATTCAGTTCAAGCAATAATGGTGAACAATCTTTCATCATCGGAATAAATTGTTCATAGCCAACCCAAGCGGAGTCGAACAGAATATAATCGCAAAGGTGACCAATTTTATCCACGACCTGACGGGCATTATAAATAGTGCCGTCATAAGTCCCCAATTGAATAATGGCCAGACGGAATGGGCGAGCTTCATTGGCCCGGTCAGGCGCTACGGCACGTATTTGTTCGCGCAGGTATTTTTCTTCGAAACAGTGGGCATCAATACCGCCGATAAAGCCGAACGGGTTACGGGCAGTTTCCAGATACACCGGTGTTGCCCCAGCTTGAATCAGTGCGCCATGGTGGTTGGATTTGTGATTATTGCGGTCAAATAGCACCAGATCACCACGGGCTAACAGAGCATTGGTTGCCACTTTATTAGAGGCAGAAGTCCCGTTCAGGACGAAATAAGTTTTATCGGCATTAAATACTTTTGCTGCATGTTTTTGAGCATCACAAGGTGCGCCTTCATGAATAAGCAAATCACCTAATTTGACGTCAGCATTACACATATCAGAACGGAAAATAGTTTCTCCGTAGAAGTCAAAAAATTGACGACCAGCTGGATGTTTACGGAAGAATTGCCCTCCTTGGTGCCCTGGGCAGGCAAAAGTAGAATTGCCCATTTCTACATATTTTTTTAATGTATTGAAGAAGGGTGGCAGCAACTCTTTCTCATATTTTTCAGCAGCGGATTCCAACTGTTTACCGTAAAAATCAGTATTGTCACCGCATAGTTCAAATACTCCATTTAAAGATGGTAATACATCCGTATTCAGTTCCTCTTCACAACAAACCGCCGCAAAAATTGGAATGTCCAAGCCTAATGAATGAATACTTTCAATGACACCATTATTAATGTCCTGAACAGAAAGTACCACGGCAGCAATATCAGTAAAATCTGTGTGTAAAACATCCACCACTTCGCGTTGGGTTTCAAAGCAGGGTATTGCTGAAGTACTTGCTGCGATATTTAACTTCTTCATTTATTTTTCTCTCTTATTTTATTTAGGGTATATGAACCCGTCCAACATTTTTGCAAGTTGGATTTAGTCGTTTAATAAATTCTGCATATAGCAATCCGTATCAATGAATTAATATTCATTAATAATCTGGGTTGCTTTATATCTTTGCTGCGTAACGCCACGGCTGAATTTCAGACGCAGTGATCCATATGTCATTTAGCATTAATGACAAAGGTGACATTGAATTTTACGGAATAGCTATGTTTCTGCTGAAAGACTGAAAACACCAGACCCATAAAGATTGAGTCATAACATGCACCAATCTGTTAGGCTTGAAAATATTACGAGTGTTTGTCTTTTCGAAAAACGCAGACAATAGTTAACATCACGCAAAGGCAATAAAGCACTTTTGTCGCTGTTAAATATTGAGCATAGACAATGACTATCCAATAAAAACGGATGTCATCGCAGGAGGGAGATTATCTATAATGGTAATAAGAAAAATTAAAATAACTACGGTGTGCGGGCATCATTAAATGCGTTGTTCGCCTTATATGCGCCATTTTCTTGTTGTTATTTTCCATTTTGTAAGGTCTCTGGTTTTTTAAACAAATTTCTGGTTTTAAACAAGGTTGCCGTTTTAAACAAGATTTTCAAAAAACGAACTGATGGCGGCTATTCTAGTCATAACACTCATTCATTCTGTGATTTATGTCACGTTTTTATCCGATTATCAAATGCCTTTTGACTAAAAAATGAATAAATAACTATTTTTATTCATTTTTAACGGTATTTATTCAAAACTGTACTGGGTGTTATGCAATACAGTAAGATTATATTTAACACGGCGGATACATTGGCGGGTTTATTATTATGCGATATTAGCAATGAGTGCGGCTTCTTAATAGATTTTGTATTTTATTTGTTAATCCATAATTATTTGTTACATCTAAACTTATAGGCTTATTTTGCATATAAATTCATATGCATCTTATGCAGTAAATGTTATCTAAATCACGTTATCAGGCTGTTTCTCGCCATAAATCCTTTTCTCTGGGGGGATATGCTGGAAATATCCCCGCTAAAAGAGATAAGTATCGATAAAGAGGGGCAATGATTGCCCCATCCTGAAAAAGACTAACTGAATAGCGGTAGGCTATTGTCGGTAAAGGGAATATTCACCTGTATAACCTGCTGTTGACGAGTTAATTTGATGGATAATATCTCGCCATTATTGTCCACTTGAACATTCAATAGTGGATTGTGGTTATTCATATCAAACACGCAGGTGACCAGTGACTCGGGTTGATGATGACGCAAAATCAGATAACTGATATCACGCACCGACGGGTTTGCCGGTGCCAACCCTTGAAACAGGGTGGCATCCGCGGCGAGCCAAAGTGATAACGGACGTGCCGCTGTTTGATAGTGACACTGAATCACACCATTGAGTGGTTGGGTGGTAACCTGATGTAAATATTGCATCGGCCCATTGTTGCTGAAGGTGGCACTTTCTCCCACAGAGCCCATTGCCATACCGTCGATATGCAGTGTCCAATTCCACTCTTGCTGATGTGGATTAACGATACTGCTGAGGTCAATAATGGCGTCATCCAGCCACAAAATACGGCGACGGAATTTTACATCGCGATAAGCTTCGCAATCCCATTGAACCCGCGTATGGCTGTCTAACTCGGGCGCTTTTTTACGCCAATCTACCTCTGTATCCAACCAACTAAATTTTGCCGATTGATGCCAGTTATGAATCACCGGTACAGCGGGCGGCTGATTTGCCTGGTTAATACTCAGCGTATTGTGAGTGGCGCTATTTTTGTAGTAACCATAATGTAGCTGTGCGCCATAGCCAGTGGTGCCTAAGTCCGGCAGGATTTCCTGTCCTTGCTCAAACAGAATTAAATTCAGCCGATCATAATGATCATGCTCACCCCCGTAGGGGCTGTGTTTTACCAGTAAAGCACGGCCAGACTGCGGTTGGCGTAAGATGGTCAATCCACAATCCGGTGCATGCAGTGTATCTGTGGGAATAACATCAATCATTGGTGATGGTAATTCTTCAACGCCATACAGCAGAGCATCCAAATTTAGGCGCGGCTCATGGCGATAAATATGCTGTAGGGCGGCAGCATATTCATCATTACCATAGGTTTTAAAAGCAAACTCATACAAATGGGCATGATTGAGTTGCTCTTGACCCGCAGTACAATCATTGATGCGTGGGAATGTGCCATCGGGCATCAGCAGTTTTAAAGGGAAGCTGAGCATATCGCGGTAATAAGGCAATGCCAGCAGGCTGTAGCGGCTACCGGCGGCCAGTTTCTCAAATGACCAGAAACCTTGCAGCGCATAAAAGTGATAATGCACTGAACCTTCAAACCATAATCCCTCATTAAACAAGCCATGTTCTAGCTGATAACGCAGGCCATACTCTGCATTTACCGCAAACTCAACATAGTGTTCATCTTCAAGAATCAAGCCGATCACCGCGATAGCGCTGCTGATCTTCACTTCATGGTTATGCAACTGGCGGGTGCGGTGTTGCATCAAGAAGTCTGCACCCTCCCGCAATAAACGCCCGGCGATGCAGTCGCGTTGCTCCTGACTGAGCGCATCAGCAATAAAATCATAACCCAATGCAAAATCGAGCAGGCAATTGGCCTCACACAATGTCTGTGCATTGGCCTTGCCCGGCCCGTTGTATGGAATACCCCCATGAACTTCATAGTCAGGATAGTAGCGGGCGTAATTGATCAGAATATCCCGCACTTTATTGAAGTAACGACTTTCCCCAGTCAGTTGCCACAGCAAACCGAGCTGATTACAGGCTTTGGCATTTAGGCCATTAAGCGCCCGCCACCAGGCGCCATCATAGGGTTCTCCGCTAAACAGATGAGAGTCTATCGGGCAACGGTGTTGAGTCGGTGAATGGCGATCCCACTCCAACATCACACCGTGATCAGGGCAATAATAGTAATGGTTCCAAGTGGCGATACCGGTGGTCGGGACTTGTGTTTCCGAGTCCAAAATCACTTGATTACCCGCAATCAGCGTGGCAATAATCTCCGACTGCTGCACTGGACTTCCCTGTTGCTGTACTGTATTTCCCTGATGTTGCACAACGCGCTGGCGGATTTTAGCCATCTGCCGATCCGTAAACTGCTTCATATCTGGTGTGTCCTCGCGGTGCTTATTTTTTTGTGTTCAGTGGCTGTGTTATTGGGTAAAGCAGGATTTCAACGGCATCCGGGTATTGGGTAATCAGGTATTGCGCTTTCTGTTGGAAATCAGCGTCAGCCGGGTAGGCGCGGGCGGCCGTTATCATATTGACCAAGGCTTTTTTATCTTGTACCCCGTCCAAGTCTTTGTATGGCCAAACTTGGTCGGTATTGATAAAGCCCGCGACATATTGATAGCCTTTTTTCAAACTGTGTTCATCAAGGCTAAAGTTCCAGATATCTTTATCGGCCACTTCACCCAGGCGGCCCAGCTTGTTGTAGGCTTCCAGATGGAAATTACTGTAATGCCATGGGCGGGTGCGTTCCAATTCGGCATTTTGTCGGCCCTGCATATCAAAATGCGACGGAATTCTGCGCAGTTGCGTGATTTCCAAGCGTTTTTGTGCGGCGGCTTTTTGGTCGCTGAACAAGGCAAAAGAGGCGGCCTGCATATCAAAATAGGTGCCGTGGTTATTGTGCCAATTATCCTCTTCAAAACCATTCTGGCTGGTAGTCATCCATTGATAAAAATCTTTGTACCAAAGTTTAATCGCTTGATAGTCGGCGTCATTGAGGACATTTGCGGGCCTTATCAATTCCACAGCATCAATCACGTCTACCAAAGCCCGACTATCAATCAAGCCAATACCTCGGCCCTCATTGATGCCCGGAATAGCTTGAGCATATTGCAGATTTGGGTTCATGCGGGTGTTGGGGTTGACGAACCAATTGACCAATAAGTCGCGTGCTTTTTCGGCATACTCTGGCTTGCCGGTAAAGCTATAAGCCAATGCCAGATAATAGACATCGGCACTGAAGCTGTTCATGCGTTTTTTATCCGTCGCGTCGCTATTGGCATCGGGATTCGTTTCGCCGTCTTTACGCAAATAAGGCATGCCGTCTTTCTTACTTGGGTCCGGCCACCAATACGGCGGGAAGCTGTAATAGTCATGTTTATCGCCACTGGCGGCTAACAGGCTTTTATCCATGACAGAATAGAGTGGCGCTTTCAGGGCTTTGTCGGCTTTAGCTATCAGATTTTTATAGGATTTTTCATATAGTGGGTTGTTTTGTTTAATTTGGCCGATGCTATAGTTTATATCATCCATTTTTAATAATAATGGATGGCTTTCTGCCGCGTAAATAAAGGGTGAAGAACCGAGAAGAATAGCCAGTAATAGGTTTTTTTTACCCAACATTTTCATCATACTTTCCTTATTTTTTTATGATTTACATGATTAAAAATAAAGTGTTTTGGTTAATTTAATTAATTTATCCATTTTCAATGAATAGTTTTTCTTACCTATAAAAACAAGGTTATTAATTTTTTTTGGTACGTTATCAATAAAGAGAACGCTGTTCCATTTCTGATGGATTTGAATTCTAGGGCAAAGTTTTAGGACTTTTGTGATCTAGATCTATCTTATAAATTATCTGTGAATAAATGATTTAAATTGTGATTGTCATCAAATTAAATCTTTGTTTTAGACGTTTTTTAGGCAATTTAAATAATTGCGAGTTTTTTTTAATTTTTAAAATGAAGATTTTATCTTGTTGCTTTTAAAGAGATATTTAATTAAATCTATATTTATAGTCATTTTATAAATGTGATCTTAAGCAGAAATTTTAAAATGGAATTAAGTTTTGTTTTTTATGGTGTAGTTTTTTGTTTTCCTCTGGGTTCTAATGTTATCGAGTGTTTAGTGATTTTATTCTGTTATTTAAACTTCTGGGTAAATTCATAAAAATTAGATTTCAACGAGGACGCTAAGATGAAGACAAAAATGATAATGTCAAAAGTAAAAATAAAATCTTTGCTGTTGTTAACTTATTTAGCTATGGGGGTTCCTTCTCTCCACGCAGCAGAGACATTACAGGTGTGGATACGCGCTAGTAATGATTCAAAAAATATTTATAAAGCAGAAGCTGACACTTTTGAGAAGAAAACCGGCATCAAAATTGAATATTTCAATGCCACCACCGATTTTGAACAGCGCCTGGCAAGGGCTGCGGCCGGTAACGCGCTGCCGGACTTGATTTTCAATGATGCGGCGGCTATCGGGCAGTTTGTCCAGCTCGGTATTGTTGAGCCGATCGAGCCAAAAAATATCATTGGTGGGGCAGATGTCTTAGATACTGCTTGGCAGAGCGCCCAATATATTGACGGTAAATATTATGGCGTGCCAACTTCAGCACAAACCTTTGCTTTGTTTATCCGTAAAGATTGGCGCGAAAAACTGGGCTTAGAGTTACCGAAAAGCTGGGAAGATATCAGCACCTTGGCCAAAGCATTTACCTTTAATGACCCCGATGGCAATGGCAAAAATGACACTTACGGCTTTATTTTGCCCGCCTCCACTACCCGTGGCTACGCCAGCTGGTTTATCAGTTCCTATCTGTGGCAAGCCGGGGGTGACTTCATTCGTCCAGCCGGTGAAGGCAAATTTAAAGGCTCACTGGAAGAACCCGCAGCGGTTGAAACACTGAGTTTCATTCGCGGCATGGTGTGCGACAAAACCGTCCAACCAGGGGCAATTAACGCCACTACCGCCGATGCCATTCCTTCTTTCCGTTCTGGTCAAAGCGGCATGTTTGTCACCGGCCCATATCATATTGCTCTCTTTGATAAAGATCCCGGCAAAGACGCTTTTGAAGTGATCCCGCCGCCAAAAGGACCCAAAGGGCAGGCAACACTGGCTGAAGGCACCACGGTATTTATGATGAAAAGCAGCGAGAAAAAAGAAGCTGCTCAGAAATTCATAGAATTCATGATTTCACCTGAAGGGCAAAAAATCGGCATGGGAATGGGCAGCAATAATATGCCGGTGGTGCGCTTATCCATTAACAAACTGGTTGATACCAAAGCGGTTTATAACGACCCGCGCTGGGCAATGTTTGCAGATTTGTATGCCGAACATGGTCGCTATATTCCGCAAGTACCTAACTGGACGCCAATTCGTCAGGTCACTGCTGAGGGTTTCAACCGCATCTTAGCCAACTGTGAAAGTGATATCCCTGCTGAATTAAAAGCAGTGAATCAGAAAGTGAATGATGAATTGGCTAAACAGAATGTTTTAGGGCAGTGAGTAAATCATGATAACGCTAACCCCCCGACTAAAACGTAATCTGGTTCCGTGGCTGTTCCTGGCCCCGGCACTGGTCATCTTCACCTGGTTTAAATTCATCCCGATGCTGCAAGGGTTGGTGATGAGTTTTTACAAGGTTAACTTTAACCAGCCAAATGAGTGGGTCGGGTTTGACAACTTTTCCCGCGCGATGGGTGATGAAGCACTGCATTCTGCCGTTTTCAACACCCTGTTATATGTGGTGGTCACCATGGTGGTGGCCGCTTTTATCGCCTTCTTCTTAGCCATGTTATTGGAAGGGCCGGCGCGGCATTTACGTTTTATCCGTACCGCCATCTTCTTGCCAGCGGTGACCAGTGCGGCGATCGTCGCCGAAATGTGGCGAATTCTGTTTAACCCGACCAGCAATGGGGTGGTGAACCATGTTTTGTCATGGTTCAGCATTGAAGCGCAGGGGTTTCTGGCAGATACCGATCAGGCGCTTTGGACCGTGATGTTGCTGCATATCTGGAAAGCCGTGCCTTACAACATGGTTATCTTTATTGCCGGTCTGGTGGGGATTAGCCGTGATTTGTACGACGCCTCGAATGTGGACGGCGCTAACTGGTGGAACCGCCTGCGTTACGTCACTTTGCCGGGCATGATCCCCGCGCTTTCTGTGGTGCTGATGCTGTCATTCATCCGTGGTTTCCGGGTGTTTGCTGAAGTCTATGCCACCACTGGCGGCGGCCCGTCTAATGCGACAGAAATGATCATGACGCATATCTACAAGCTGGGCTTTGAGCAGTTTGACTATGGTTATGCGTCAGCGGTGTCCTTCCTGTTATTCGCGTTCACTGTGGTGCTGACTATTTGTCATCTCACATTGAAAAAGCGTATAGCCCGTTACTAACCCGAGCCGGAGACTGGTAATGAAAAGTAAAAGTTGGAACAGTATCGGCCGCTGGGTAATTTATGGTCTGTTGCTGGTGGTTTTTGTTGGCCCCTATTGGGGGATTATCGCCACCGCATTCAGCGGCGCACCGGTAAAACCTGGGGAGTTGCTGGCCTGGCCCAATCAGTTCTCGTGGGATAACTTTATCTTCGCCTGGATGGATATCGGCGTTTGGCAATATCTGCTGAACTCCATCATCGTGGTGTTCTTCGGCACTGTTTTACAGGTGTCAGTCAGTGCACTGGCGGCGTATGCGCTGGCGCGTAAAAAGTTTGTCGGGGTTTCGCTGACCAGCTTGATTATTCTGTCGACCATGATGCTGCCGGAAGAAGTTATCGCCATCCCGCTGTATATGATCATCAACTGGCGGCTGCCGGTGATTGATGCCTCGCTGTACAACAGCTATCTGGGCATGATCCTGCCGGTGGTGGGCTGGGCTTTCTCTATCTTCGTGTTGACCGAGTTCATGGCGGCTATCCCGAAAGAGCTGGAAGAGGCGGCGCGCATTGATGGTGCCAGCGAGTGGCAAATCTTCTTCCACGTCATCCTGCCGCTGGTGAAACCGGCATTGGGCACGGTGGTGACCTTCGGCTTCATCATGATTTGGGACCAATACCTGTTGCCACTGATTGTGGTGAATCAGGACAGTTTGAACACTATTCCGGTGATCCTCGGCACATTACGCACTGACGAGACGATTACACCAAATATCTTTATTGCCATCACTCTGTTGGCGATGTTGCCAAGCATCATCGTGTATCTGGGTCTGCAAAAACATTTCAATCGCGGGATCATGTCTGGCGCGGTTAAAGGCTAGGGAGAAACAAAATGGGATCGGTTGTACTTAAAAATGTCTGTAAATCTTACGGTGACACCCATGTGATCCGCGATGTATCGCTGGAAATCCCTGACGGTGAGTTCTGCGTGTTAGTGGGCCCAAGCGGCTGCGGAAAATCTACCTTACTGCGTATGATCGCCGGGCTGGAGGAGATTTCCGGTGGCACGGTGGGCATCAATGATAAAGACGTCACTGATGTTGAACCCAAGATGCGCGACATTGCTATGGTGTTCCAAAGTTATGCTCTTTATCCGCAGATGACAGTGCGCGAGAACATGGGCTTTGCGCTGAAAATGGCCAAAATGTCCAAAGCCGATATCAATGCAAAAGTGGAGTCCACGGCGGAGTTATTGGGCTTACAAACATTGTTGGAGCGGCTGCCGAAAGACTTGTCCGGTGGTCAGCGCCAGCGGGTGGCTATGGGCCGCGCCATTGTGCGTAACCCACAAGTGTTCTTGTTCGACGAGCCTTTGTCGAACCTGGATGCCAAATTGCGTACTCAGGTGCGGGGCGAGATCCGCGAGTTACATCAACGGCTGAAAACCACTTCCGTCTATGTGACGCATGATCAGATTGAAGCTATGACCATGGGGCAGATGATCGTGGTGTTGCGCGACGGGCGTATTGAGCAAGTCGGCTCGCCGTTGGATCTTTACGATCGCCCAGCCAATTTATTTGTGGCCGGTTTTATTGGATCGCCGGAGATCAACCAGTTGAAAGGCACCGTGGTGCTCAATACTGGAGATCAACAACAAGGTGGCGAATTCCTGCTACGGCTGGAAGATGGCTCTTTGCTGACCTTGCCAGCCGGTTTGCAAGTGACTGATGGGCAAAATGTGGTGTATGCCATTCGTCCGGAGCAGGTCAATGTGGTGGATGAAACCCACCACGCCAGCGCCCTGAAAGCGACCATTACCGCCATTGAAAATACCGGCTCGGATATGCAGCTATTTTGCAGCACTGGCGGAGGCCGCTTTACCTCGGTCTTCAAACAGCGTTTGGCGGTGAATGCAGGGGAGACGGTGTATTTGCAGCCTAAGCTTGCCGGTATCCACATTTTTGATGCCGCCACTGGCGTGCGGGTTGCCAGTCAGGCTGCATAAAGGAAGCAACGCCCATGACGCCAATGAAATTGTACACGCTCGATGTGGACTGCCTTTCCAAGGCGAAAGCGGTATTGCAGCAGCCATTTTCACCTCTACAACCGGCATTGCGCCGGTTATTAAGTGAAGCCGATGCATTGCGCGATCAACCGCCGGAGACTGTGACACACAAGACGCTACTGCCCGTCAGTGGCGATATTCACGATTATTACAGTTTTGGCACTTACTGGTGGCCGAATCCGCGTAAGCCCGATGGATTGCCCTATGTGCGCCGCGATGGGCATACCAATCCGCAGAGCCAAAATGACGATACTGACACCCAGCGCATTGAACGGATGTGTGACCGCTGCCTAACCCTCGGGCTGGCTTACTATTTTACCGGCAATAGCCGCTATGCTCAGGTGGCGGCAGAGCAGATCCGTTGTTGGTTTTTAGATGCCAAAACCCGCATGAACCCGCACCTGAATTATGGTCAGGCCATCCCCGGCATTGTTTCGGGCCGTGGGACAGGGTTAATCGATACCCGGCTGATGTGGATGGTGATTGATACCATTGGGTTGATATTGCCCGCCAAGCTACTGGATACCGAGGATACCGCGGTGTTACAGCAGTGGTTCCGTGACTTTAACCACTGGATGTTCCACAGCGAAGTGGGCCATTCTGAATATGTTTGGCACAACAACCACGGCACTTGGTATGACGTGCAACGCGCGGCAAATGCGATGTTTTATGGCGATCGTGGGCTGGTTTCCACCATTATCCGTCAAGGAATTACCCAACGGCTGGCGGCACAAATCGCGCAAGACGGTAAGCAGTGGATGGAACTGGAGCGCACCGTGCCTTTCCATTATTCCTTATTTAATATGGAGGCGCATTTGCTGCTGTGCCGCTACGGCGAACATGTTGAAATTGATCGCTGGGATTGGGTACAAGATGGCCGCAATGTGCAGCAAGGTATTGATTATTTGCTGCCATTTATTGCTGAACCAGAACTGTGGCCTTACCGTGATTTGCGCGGCATCGACTATGACAGTGCTTTGCGGCTGTTATTACAGGCGGCCAGGGGTTACCCCAAAGAGGCCAAACGTTATCAGGCGGTGCTCGCGACTTTGCCAGCAGATACCCTGACATCGCGCGACCGGCTGTTGTGGCAAAGTTAATAGAGGCAAAAGCTAATCGGGCTAAAGTTGATGTACACTGAAAGCTGTTTTTCAGCTGGCCAGTGACATGAACAATAAGTGACGTGAATAATGAGTGACGTGAATAACCCCGATGATCTGATTTCCATTATCCGCTTCCTGCGCCAGCAACATGTCCTGACGCTGTGCGCTGGCAGCGGTATGGACATGTGGTGCGCCAACTGTTTTTATGTCTTTGATGAAGCAAAAATGGCACTTTATCTGATGACAGAAAAGCACACTCGCCACGGCGAGCTGATGCAGATAAACCCGCAGATTGTTGGGACTATTGCCACCCAACCGCGTACCGTGGCATTGATAAAAGGCATTCAATATCGCGGCGAAATAACCGAATTGACGGGGGACGCCGAACACCTCGCCCGCCAGCGCTATTGCCGCCGTTTCCCGGTGGCTAAAGTCGCCTCCGCCCCTCTCTGGCAGCTCAATCTACTGGAGATCAAAATGACTAATAATACCCTTGGTTTTGGCAAAAAACTGTATTGGTATGCCCCTCGCCCTTGAGGCTCACTCTGTGGGCTAGCAGAAATGCTGTTCAAATCGGTTCCCGACCGATTTGTTATTCGTTTGCCGCCTACCTGCAAAACTCCAATGACTTTGAGCATGGTCTCTTCGCTATGTCATAGTTTCTTCGCTATGTCATAGTGTTTCTGGTATTTATTATTCATAACAATCGATTTGATGATTATCTCCATGTTGGGGTGGCGCTAGCGTTTTTATCAGGAGGGTGGATGGCGAAGGTACTATTACTGGGGGCAAGTGGTTTGGTCGGGGGCGAATTACTGCGCATGCTTCGCTTGGATGCCCGTGTGACATCTATTATTGCACCAACTCGTAAGCCATTGCCTGCTATGAATAAACTGATTAATCCGCAAGGCGAGAATATCGGCGAGTTGTTAAAAAATCTCAATGAGCCGGTGGATTTGGTCTTTTGCTGTCTGGGCACTACCCGCCAGCAAGCGGGCAGTCAGGCGGCGTTTCGTCAGGTGGATTATAGATTGGTGTTGGCGGCCGGTGAAACCGGTTTGCGGCTCGGAGCACGGCATTTCCTGTTGGTGAGTGCGGTGGGGGCGAATCCGAACTCATGGTTGTTTTATAACCGCACCAAAGGCGAGGCTGAGCGGGATTTACAAACTCAGGGCTGGCCACAACTCACTTTCGCCCGGCCTTCCATGCTGGCGGGTCAGCGCCCGACACCGCGATTAATGGAAAGTCTCAGCGCCCCTTTGTTTGCCTTATTACCTGATAAATGGCGCTTAATTAAAGCTAAAGATGTGGCGCAGGCGCTGCTGGATCACGCTTTTGCTCCGCCAAAGCCGGGTGTGACAATCTTAACTTCCGCCCAAATGCAGCCGCATTAATTATTATAAGTTAATCCTCTGATTATCTTGAGCAATCGTGATTCCAGCGGGCAGTGTGTTGTCGAGCGCCCAGGCATCCAACTGGTGGCTGACGTGGGTCAGTAAAGTGGTTTTGGGCTTCAGTAACTCACTGATGGCGAGCGCCATGGTCACATCATTATGATTACGTGGCGCTGGCTCCTGTGGCGGATGGCTGCAATCTTGCACCAGCAAATCAATGTTTTTACTGGCTAAAAACAGTGCGCTATCCGCCGGTAACCCAATGGTGTCGGTCAAATAGGCAATAGTGCGGTTAGGGCTTTGCAATAAATAGCCAAAAGTGATTTTTGAGTGATTGAGGGGCACGGGTGTAACCCGTAAATCACCAAATTGAATCGGGTGAAATGCCCTTAATGGCGGCTGAAAAGCCAGTATTCCTGGGTGCTTATACAGATCGTCACAGCCGTCAGGATCCGCAGGGCCGTATACCGGGATCGCATTTGTGCACCCCCAACGTAACGGAAATAACCCCTGAACGTGATCTATGTGGTAATGTGTAAGCAAAAAACGCTGAATTCCCCCCGCAGCAAATTGCTGATCCAGTGTCGGCAACCCTGCATCAATCAAAGTCGTTTCCCCCTGATAACGCAACATCGCACAGCAAGGCTGACGGCGCAGCGCGGGCTGCACTCTGGCTTTGATGCAAACCACACACTCACAGCCAAACACCGGCACCTGTTGGGCGCATCCGGTTCCTAACAATGTCAGTTCCATGGTTGGCTCTCTTTGGTATTGTCTGGTGACGGACTCATTGCCAGTAATTGCTGGAAGTGTTCCAGCGTGTGGTGCAGTTCGCCGTCATTGCAAAGTTGCAGGCAGTTAACCGGCAACTGTTGCTGATAATGTTGTGCCCGCTGTAAACGCGCCTCGATTTGCTCACTGTTTTCACGGCCACGTTGCTGCAAGCGTTGGGCTAAAATAGCCGGCGAAACGGTCAGACACAGCGGCAGTAATTGGTGGTGATAGCGCCGCAGAGCTTCAGGTAAAAAAGCGCGGGAGCCATTCACCACCACATCCAGCCCGCGTTGCAGCCAGATATCAATCTCAATTCCCACCCCATAATGATGCTGATGTGCTTGCCAAAACAGTGCGAATAACCCCTGTTCGGTGCGCAAGAAAAACTCCTGTTCACTCAGCGCAATATGATTTTCAGCGCCCGCGTGGGCCTCGCGGGTAATATAGCGGTGCGCCACCAGCATATTGGCGGGCATTGCTGCTCGTAGTGCGGACAGCAGGCAATCCTTACCGGCACCGGAAGCGCCCATTAGATAGATTAAGCGCGCCATCAAAACACCGGTATTCCTTGCCGCCAGACATTTTGCACGTAAACATGTTGACCCTGCGGGCCATCATAGGTGCGAGCTAAGATCAAATCCGCGCGTTTTCCCTCGGCAATCACACCGCGATCCTCCAGCCCCAAGGCTCGGGCCGGGTTACGTGTCACCAGATTGACCGCTTGCGGCAAAGTGAAGCTGTTGGTCGAATCCTGCGCGATACGGAATGCCGCATCCAGCAAGCTGGCGGGGTAATAATCGGAAGACAAAATATCCAATACGCCCAGTGTAGCCAGTTGGTGCGCCGCCACATTGCCGGAATGGGAGCCACCGCGCACAATATTGGGCGCACCCATCAAAACCTGTAATCCATGCTGGTGCGAAGCCTTGGCCGCCACTTCGGTGGTGGGGAATTCGGCAATCACACTGCCCAGTGCCTGTGATTCCGCCACATGTTCGGCGGTGGCATCGTCATGGCTGGCGAGCGCAATCCCGCGTTCGCGGCAATGAGCGGCAATGGCTTGCCGGTTTTGCCCTGACCAGCGGGCTGACAGGCTGATTTGCTCTTCTTCAAATTCCGCCATTTGCATGTCGTTAAGGTGATATTTACCCTGATAATATTCACGGTACTTGGCTCGTGAAGCAAACTGGCGCTGACCCGGCGAGTGATCCATCAGAGACACCAATGAAAGCTCTGGCTGCATCATCAGTTCTTCAAACAGGGGCAAGGTGCTGTCATGGGGTAATTCACAACGCAAATGAATCCGGTGTTCAGCTCGATTCAATCCTGCTCGCTGACTCTCTACTACCGCATTAATCATTTTTTGCAGATTATCCAGCCGATGACCGCCATCGCGCACATCACCAACCGCCACCGCATCCAACACCGTGGTGATGCCGCTGGCTACCATCAGTGCATCGTGACTACTCATCGCCGAATGCGCGGGCCAATCGACATTGGGGCGCGGGGTGAAAAACTTGTCGAGATTATCGGTATGCAGCTCGATCAACCCCGGCAATAACCAGCTATTTTGTCCATCAAGAGCCGCTGAAAGTTGTGTCGGACGATCACTGAAACTGCGGATCTTGCCATGATGGATTTCCAGTGATCCGCTAACCACCTGATCCTCGAGAATAAGATTAACGTTATTGAGGATCATGATGGGATCTCCGTGCTGACATGAGAGGGCGGTGGTGTCATGGTAAGTAGGCGGTCACTGACACGGTTACGGACACTTTCATCGTGGAAAATCCCCACAATCGCTGCTCCGCGCTGTTTGGCTTCATCAATCAAGCTAACCACCGCCGCGCTATTGGCGCTGTCCAGTGAGGCGGTCGGCTCATCCAGCAGCAAAATAGGGTAATCGACAATAAAACCACGGGCGATATTGACCCGCTGTTGCTCGCCGCCGGAAAAGGTGGAGGGGGCCAGATCCCACAATCGCGGCGGCACATTGAGGCGAGTTAATAAATCTTGCGCCCGCTGTTGACAGCTTTGCCGATCAACCCCCAGCTCCAGCAAGGGTTGCATCACCACATTCAATGCACTGATCCGCGGGATCACCCGCAGGAATTGGCTCACCCAGCCGACAGTATGACGGCGTACCGCCATAATTTGCCGGGCTTCTGCGCTCACCATATCCAGCCATTCTCCCTGATGTTTCACCCAGATATGGCCGCTGTCGGGTAAATAATTGGCATATAAGGAGCGCAGTAAGGTCGATTTTCCGCTGCCGGAATGGCCGTGTAGCACCACACATTCGCCGCTGCTGACTTCCAATGAAGTGTGATGCAGCACTGGTAGGCGAATGCCGTGCTGATGGTGTAACACAAAGGTTTTACTGAGATTTTCAACTCTTAGCTGTAGGGCGTTAATGGGTAACTGTAAGGGTTTCATAGGCAGTTGCACGGAGTTCATAGTCAGCTCTCAATCAGTTTTGCAGCACGGATGAAACCAGTAATTGGGTATAAGGGTGGTGAGGGTCATCCAGCACCCGGTCAGTTAAGCCGCTTTCAATAACCCGGCCCTCTTTCATCACCAGCAGGCGGTTAGCCAATAGGCGGGCGACCCCCAAGTCATGGGTGACAATCACCACTGCCAGCTGCATTTCCACCACCAGATTGCGCAGTAAATCCAGTAGCCGTGCTTGTACCGACACATCCAAACCGCCAGTGGGTTCATCCATAAACACCAACTTTGGATGAGTCACCAGATTGCGCGCAATTTGTAACCGCTGTTGCATCCCGCCGGAGAAGGTGGTGGGCAGGTCATCCAGACGGGATAATGGGATCTCAACATCTTCCAGCCAGCGGCCTGCTTGTTGGCGAATTTCACCATAATGGCGCTGGCCGATAGCCATCAGCCGTTCGCCAATATTGCCGCCTGCCGAGACTTGTGGCCGCAATCCATCAAGCGGATGTTGATGAACCACGCCCCATTCAGTGCGCAGTAAACGGCGGCGTTGGCTTTCGGCCATCTGATATAAATCAAGCGCTTGCTGTGCATCAGGGCGATAAATAATTTGCCCCTGTTGCGGTGCCAGGCGAGCTGAAATGGATTTCAGCAAGGTGGTTTTGCCCGAGCCGGACTCCCCGACAATCCCTAATACTTCGCCGGGATACAGTTGGAAAGAGACATCGCTGAACCCCTTACCCGGCGCATACAAATGGGTGAGATTTTCTACCGACAATAGCGGACAGGCGGCGGTGGATGTTAAAATAGCGGCTTCTGAAATCATGGGATATTTACCTCTGGTGCCGCGGCCTCAGCCAATTGTTGCTGGCAATAATCAGTATCCGAGCAAACAAACATTCGGCTGCCTTTATCATCCATCACCACTTCATCAAGATAACTGTGGCGCGAGCCGCACAGGGCGCAAGGGTCATCCCATTGCTGCACGGTGAACGGGTGGTCGTCGAAATCCAAACTTTCCACTTTGGTGAACGGTGGCAGGGCATACAGGCGTTTTTCCCGACCGGCACCAAACAGTTGCAGCGCGGGCATCATGTGCATCTTGGGGTTATCAAATTTCGGAATCGGCGACGGGTCCATCACGTAGCGGTCATTCACTTTCACCGGATAGGCATAGGTGGTGGCGATATGGCCGTAGCGGGCAATGTCTTCATACAGTTTCACTTGCATCACGCCATATTCCTCCAGCGCATGCATTTTGCGAGTTTCAGTTTCGCGTGGCTCAATAAAGCGCAGTGGCTCAGGAATAGGCACTTGATAGATAAGAATTTGATCTTCAGTTAGCGGGGTTTCTGGAATGCGGTGCCGGGTTTGGATCAAGGTGGCGTCAGTGGTTTTTTCCGTGGTGGCGACCCCGCTGACCCGCTGGAAGAAGCGGCGGATCGACACTGCGTTGGTGGTGTCATCAGCCCCTTGGTCAATCACTTTCAGCACGTCGTAACGGCCAATCAAACAAGCGGTTAGCTGAATTCCACCGGTGCCCCAGCCATAGGGCATCGGCATTTCACGCCCGCCAAATGGCACCTGATAACCGGGGATAGCCACGGCTTTGAGCAGCGCGCGGCGCAGAGTGCGCTTGGTTTGCTCATCCAGATAACCCAGATTGTAACCGGCGAGGATTTCAGTCATGGCGCGGCTCCTGTTGTTCTGTAGCTGCGGATAAATGCTCACGCCGCAGGCGTTTGAGCAACGCCAGTTCGGCCTGGAAATCCACGTAATGGGGCAGTTTGAGGTGCGAGACAAAACCAGCGGCTTCGACGTTATCGGCATGGGATAAGACAAATTCTTCATCCTGCGCCGGGCTGGCGACATCTTCGGCGTATTCCCGGCTTTGCAGGGCGCGATCCATCAGTGCTATCGACATGGCTTTGCGCTCTCCACGGCCAAACACCAGCCCATAACCGCGGGTAAAGTGCGGCGGCTCTGACTCTGGGCTGACAAAACCATTCACCATTTCGCATTCAGTTAGCAGGATTTCGCCGATATCAAGGGCAAATCCCAGTTCTTCCGGCTCAATTGAAACCGTCAGGAAGCCGGTGCGGATCTCGGCGGCGAATGGGTGAGTGCGGCCATAGCCGCGCTGAGTGGAATACCCCAGCGCCAGCAGGAAACCCTCATCACCACGCACCAGTTGTTGCAGCCGTGCCGAGCGGTTGCACGGGTAAACCGGGGGATGGCGAGTGATATCTTCCGGCGGAGTGCCGTCATCCAACTCCACCTGCGCTAATTGTTCTTGTGCCAATAAATCAAATACATGAGCGCAATTATCTTGCGATAAATCTTCTGATGATGCTTCCCGGCCATGGGGAGCACGTGGTGCTTCGCCTTCAGCCAGCAGGGTGAAATCCAGTAGCCGGTGGGTGTAATCGTAAGTCGGGCCAAGCACTTGCCCGCCGGGCAAATCTTTGTAAATGGCGGAGATGCGCCGCTCCAGCCGCATATTGCCGGTGGTCAGCGGTTGGCTGACCGCCAGACGCGGTAAGGTGGTGCGGTAGGCGCGCAGCAGGAAAATCGCCTCCACCAAATCACCGCTGGCCTGTTTGATGGCCAATGCCGCTAATTCGCGATCATAGATGCCGCCCTCGGTCATCACCCGATCCACTGCCAGCCCGAGTTGTTGCTCAATCTGTTCGCAATCGACTGCCGGGATCTGTGTAGCGCCACGGCGCTGGTATTCCAGTAATTGATGGGCGGCGGCAATCGCTTTTTCGCCCCCTTTGACGGCAACGTACATCAGCACACCTCCACATGAGTCGTGCGTGGGATTGCCATCAGGTTCTCGCCACAGGTCAGTAGAAAATCGATGCCCGCAGGGAATGCGGCGGGGCGGTTAAGCAAGTCATTCAGTACCGCAGAGGGCAATTGCGGCGCGACCATGCGGTCATGTTCAATGCCCGGCCCGCGTAGGCGTAGAGGGACACCCAGATGCAGATTTTCGAGCTGAATAATGACCGTGGTGGAGTGCTCCGGCGACAGTTCATTGCCCGCTGGGCAGCTCGCCAGCAGCTCTGCTGTTATCTCATGATCAAATAAGGCAAAACGGGATGTGCTGATACTGGTTGTCAGCGGCGCTCCGCAATGAAAACGTATATTCTGTTGCACGGCATCATTGTTGAGCGGTTCATCCAGGTAGAGCGGCGTTTCCTGATCAACCAGGGTCAGCAGGATGCTGGTGGTAGCGGGATTTAATGGCTGCCAGCCGCTGCTATGGGGCAGTGAAACGACAACTCCCGGTTCGCTTAATGCCTTGAGAATACGGCGAAAAGCGTGCTGGGCTTCATCAACCGGCTGGTCGAAATGGGTTAATAAGCTCATTAATCCTCTCCTCGCACTAAGGTGAAAAAATCAACTTTGCTGGTGGCGATAGCGCGGGCGCGTAATTCCCGCCGCTCTTGCTGTATCGCCGCCAGCGGGTGAATCACGGTTTTTAGCAGCAATTCACTCAGGCCAGCGGGTTTTCCATGAATGCAGGAAATCTGCAATAACGCATCCAACACGGCGCAAAGTTCTGCATGGGGCTTATTGCGCCCGGCAATGTAGCTGTAGCCGTAGATATCTGCGCTGTCGTTGAGTTTGATCACTGCGCGAGTGATAGTCATATCGCCCAGAATAAACCGGCGGCCAGTGCCCCCCATCCGTGCTTGTAATTGGTTTAAGCCAATCTCGGGGGCGCGAATCACCTGATATTGCGGTGATAGATTCAAAGGTTGCCAGTGGGCAAGCAGTTGTGCTGGTTGGCTGTGGGCTAACACTGACATCCAGCCCTGCCGCGTGCTCGAGGTACTTTCCATTTAGTGCTCCATGGTCAGTTCAATCATGTCAGCGCGGGTCAGACTGACGGAGTACTCCGCCACCTGCTGGCTATCAACACGAATATTCAAGGTGCGCACACACAGCAGTGGGGCGTGGGTGGCGATTTCGAGCAAGCGGCTCTCTTTGGCTTGAGCACGGCGTGCGCTGATGCGAGTTTGGCTACGGCTTAATGGCTGTTGTAGATGTTGGGTGATGAATTGATGCAGTGAGCCGGAGTTAAACTGCTGCAACGCGGGCCACCAATTTAGATCAGGTAGGTAGTGATCAATAACGCAGACCGGAACACCATTGACTCGCCGTAAGGTGCGTAAATGAATCACTGTCGTCCCTTCATCCAGTGACAGGGCTTTGGCGACATGCTCAATACAGGGGCGTAAAACCGCGAGTAAGCGCTCACTGGTGGGGTCACTGCCCTGATCTAGCAAGTTTTGGCTAAAACGCGCATTAGCATGCAGCGGATAGTCATAAGGGCGCATCAACACCAAAATGCCGATGCCCTGCCGGCGTTGCAGCCAGCCGCGCTCGACCAGTTCATCGACGGCGCGGCGCAGAGTATGGCGATTCACCTGATAGCGCTCGGCCAATTGTTGTTCGGAGGGCAGATAATCCCCGCAGCGGTAAGCGCCGCGTAATTCCTGCTCTAACTGGGCCGCAATTTGTTGATAGCGGGTGGGATAACTGGTCGGTGGTCTAGATAAGTGCATGGCAAATAACCCTTCTCTGTGCATCCACACTCCAGACAGGCATCCACACTGAAGCAACAAAAGTCACAATATTGATGAGCAGGTGGCGGAGTGTCATGGTGATAACCCGTAAGTTTTCTCACCGCTATGCTGGCGATTTTTAATGACAGTAGGGTTAAGCTGAGATGGCGGAATGATGAAGTTTTTCGGGGTTGATAACGCGATTTTCGCAGGAGAAAGTGTATTTGGGGGATATTAAGAGGAAAGATGGGGTGCCATTCTGGGCTCGGGCAGTGCGCAGAATGGCTACAATAAATTACCGCAGATGATGAATAACTTGGTTACCACTACCGCGCCAGATAAGTGAAGGGTCTTTGAGATCTTGCACAAATTTGCCATCGACCAGCACATTAATTAAATCAACCACTTGCTGCTGTTCGGTGCTCAGTTCAGCCAGTTGGTAGCCAGTCCAGAGCCAGATATCTTTGCCGTCGCACTCTTGGCGCACACGTTTTACCAGTTGCAGAATGGCGGACAGGTTTTGCGGATGCAGTGGATCACCGCCGGAAAGGGATAGCCCTTGTCGGCGGATACGGGAGTCATTCAGATCCGTAATGATCCTATCTTCCATTTCTTGGGTAAAGGGTTTACCCGAATTCAGTCGCCAGGTGCTTTTGTTATAACAGCCCACACACTCGTGCACACAGCCGGAGACAAATAGCGTGCAGCGGGTGCCGGGGCCGTTGATAACATCGACTGGATAATATTGGTGATAATTCAATGTGATAATCAGCCCAGTTGTCCGTTTGCCAAATGCTTAACGCGGCGCTTCACTTCTTCTTGCTTACCGGCATTGAATGGCCGTGCATCTGGGCTGCCCAAATAGCCGCACACCCGACGGGTGACGGACACTTTTGAAGGCTCATGATTACCACATTTCGGACAGGTAAAGCCCTTGCTGGTGCAGGAGAATTCGCCGGTAAAGCCGCATTCATAGCACTCATCAATCGGCGTGTTGGTGCCGTAATAAGGCACGCGGCTGTAACTGTAATCCCAGACATCCTCCAGCGCCCTGAGGTTATGCTGCAAGTTCGGGTATTCGCCGTAACAGATGAAACCGCCGTTAGCCAATGGTGGGTAAGGTGCTTCGAAATCCAGTTTGTCATACGGGTTAACTTTCTTTTCAACATCCAGATGGAAGCTGTTGGTGTAATAACCTTTGTCGGTGACACCCTCGACCACGCCAAATTCTGCGGTATCCAGGCGGCAGAAGCGGTCACACAGGTTTTCACTCGGCGTACTGTATAAGCTAAAGGCGTAGCCGGTTTCTTCTTTCCAGTTATCAGTGGCTTGTCTCATGCGTTCGACGATAGCCACGCCTTTTTCACGTAATTTTTGGTCATCAAAGACATGCGCATGATGGCCAAACAGGGCATTAACTGTTTCATGAATACCAATGAAGCCCAGAGAGATAGATGCACGGCCATTTTTAAATATTTCTGAAATATTATCATCTGCTTGCAAGCGCACCCCACAGGCTCCCTCCATATAAAGGATAGGTGCCACGCGGGCTTTGATCCCTTCCAGACGCGCAATGCGGGTCATCAAGGCTTTCTTGGCTAACAACAGGCGCTCATCCAGCAATTGCCAGAATTTCGCCTCATCGCCTTGGGCTTCCAATGCAATACGCGGCAGGTTAAGGCTGATAACCCCCAGATTGTTACGGCCATCATGAATCTGCTGGCCATCTTCCTCATACACCCCCAAGAAGCTGCGGCAGCCCATCGGGGTTTTGAACGAGCCGGTGACTTTAACCACTTGATCATAATTGAGAATATCTGGATACATGCGCTTGGTTGCACACTCCAGCGCCAACTGTTTGATATCGTAGTTGGCATCGCCAAACTTATGATTCAGCCCATCGCGGATAGCAAAGACCAGTTTCGGGAACACCGCGGTTTTGCGATTTTTGCCCAAACCGGCGATGCGATTACGCAGAATCGCCTGCTGAATCATGCGCGATTGCCAACTGGTGCCCAACCCAAAGCCGAAAGTGACAAACGGCGTTTGACCATTAGCGGTATGCAAGGTATTGACTTCATATTCCAGTGATTGGAAGGCGTCATAACACTCTTTTTCAGTGCGCGACATAGCATAACTGGCGGCATCCGGAATTTGCCACTCTTCGGCCACAGCTTTATGTTTATTAAAGCTTTCTGTGACAAATGGCGCGAGGACTTCATCAATACGGTTGATGGTTGTGCCGCCATAAATATGGCTGGCGACCTGCGCAATAATCTGTGCGGTCACGGCGGTGGCGGTAGAAATGGATTTCGGCGGCTCAATTTCCGCGTTACCCATTTTAAAACCTTGGGTCAGCATGCCATTGAGGTCAATCAGCATGCAGTTAAACATGGGGAAGAATGGCGCGTAATCTAAATCGTGATAATGAATCTCACCACGTTCATGCGCCAGCACCACATCGCGTGGCAAAATATGTTGTTTGGCGTAATGTTTCGCGACAATACCTGCCAGCAGATCCCGCTGAGTGGGGATGACTTTGCTATCTTTATTGGCATTTTCGTTCAGCAGCGCTTGGTTACTTTGCTCGACCAAACCGCGGATTTCCTGATTCAGGCGACCACGTAGTTCGCGCGAGATATCCCGGTCGTGGCGATACTCGATATAGGCTCGGGCGAGCTGCTTGTATTGACCGGCCATCAGTTGATTTTCTACCGCAGTTTGGATGTCGCGGATATCAACTTTTGGCTGGTTTTCCATCGTCTGAGCGACCACACGAGCAACAGTTGCACAATAATCTGCGTCGACCACGCCAGCCGCCAAAGCTGCGCGCTCAACAGCTTCCTTGATTCGCACCTCATCAAAAGGTACCTGACAACCGTCCCGTTTAATCACTACTGTTTTCACAATGTCGCTCCTGTATCCTGCCGCGTAGGATTATCAACAATACAATCTTATCCACAAGGCAACCCGCAGCACATAAGGGCTGCGAGGGGGTGTGGATGATTTTGTGGATAACTACTACATATAGGTGTTTCACTCAACATAAGCACTATATATAGGTGGTGATAAACAAGTTTGACTTAGGACAAAGAAAACGGCGTTAGCTTACTCCCTGCTCAGGGTGCCGTAAAATAGACGTTTTATGCGGGTTTTGCACCAAGCAGGGCCGTGTGCAAATTTAGTATAAATTTGATACTCCACTGTGCGGGTGATAGCTTATCGCACTATGAGCGGCGGGACCCTGACAGTGAGTACTGCGTCATCTATAACTATGATGGGCAAACTGTGGAAATACTGGCTTTTGTCAGTATGAAACAAGATTTGGAAAGGGTTCTTTACCGCTACCTGATGTTTCGATAGCATCCTGCCCCCGGTTTTGCCGGGAACTGAATGACCTTGGTTGTCCTATAAAGTGCTACCCCATAAAATGTTCCGCTAACTCAAGATCCCGCCGCGTAAACTCTCTCACAATCTTCCCATTCTCCATCATGGCTGCGCGCTCGGACATATGTGCAACCACATCACTGTCGTGACTGACTAACAAATAGGTCATGCCGTGTTCGCGTTTCAAGTGATTGAGTAAATTGAGAATTTCCGCCTGAACTGACATATCTAATGCTGAGGTCGGCTCATCCAGCAGCAATAATTTGGGCCGCAATAACAGGGCGCGGGCGATAGCAATCCGCTGGCGCTGGCCGCCGGAGAATTGATGAGGGTAGCGCTGTGCCGCCGAAGCCGGTAGGCCCACTTGCTCTAAAGCCTGATCAATTCGCTGCTGAATATGTTGCTCGCCATGAATCTTTAGCGGCTCACCCAGTGTACGCTGAATATTATGCTGGGGATGGAGAGAAGCATAAGGGTCTTGGAATACCATCTGCACCTCTTTGCGCAGTTGGCCGGTAAAACGGTGCCCGGGTTGTAAAGGTTGGCCCAGCAAGGTTATCTCGCCTTGCCACTCGCGCTGCAAACCCGCCAGAGTGCGTAACACGGTAGATTTACCACAGCCAGATGCGCCGATCAGACTGAAAGTCTCACCCTCTTCAACGCTAAAACTGACCGATTCAACCGCCGTTTTTAGCTGATTCTTCTGGGCAAAACTGACCTGCAAATTGTTGACTTCAATCAGTGCCACGGGAACCTCCAGAGAAATCAGCATTGCGATCTAATACTGGTAAATCAGTGCCATAGGTGCTGGCATTGGGGCGGCAGGCCCACAAAGTATGGGTATAAGGGTGAGTTGAGTAGGGTAAGTCAGCCGCCGCGCCTTGATCCACCAATTTCCCCTGATACATCACCAACACCCGATGGCAATGCTCGGCGACGAGCGGAAGGTCGTGGCTTATCAGCAACAAACTCATATTGCGCTGCTCAGTCTGCTCGACAATCAACTCCAATATTTGGTTGCGTAGTTTGGCATCCAATGCGGAAGTAGGTTCATCAGCAATCAATACCCGTGGGTTATTCACCAAAGCGATGGCTAACATCGCTCGTTGACCCATGCCACCCGAAAGTTGGCCGGGGTAGCTGTGATAGGCACTGGCATTTAATCCCACCGAGGCGAGCGCATTTAATACCCGCTCGCGTGTATCTGCACCAGAAAGCGCATTATGCAGCAGCAGAGATTCTTCAATTTGTTTCCCCACGGTGCGTACCGGATTCAGCGCATAGCGCGGGTCTTGCAGCACCATGGCAATTTCACTGCCACGTAATGCGCCCCATTGCTTCGGTTTCAGTTGCAATAAATCGTGTTCGATAACTTGGCCAGAATTGCCCTGTTCGTTGGTGTTATCAGCATAATAACTCAGCTTTTTAGCACTGACTTTGCCCGGTGCTCGCACTAACCCCATCAACGCTCTGGCGGTAATGGATTTGCCCGAACCGGATTCCCCCACCAGTGCCACCCGCTCGTGGCCGAGCTGGAATGAAATATTATCCACCACCCGCTGTTGTTGAAAATCGACACATAAATTGTCGACCACAAAAATTTTATCAGTCATGGTGAGGGTCCAAAATATCGCGCAGGCCGTCGCCTAACAGATTAAATGCCATACTGCTCAGTAAGATAGCGCAGCCCGGAATGGCAGCAATCCACCATTGGTCAAAAATAACCTGCATACCGTCGGCGACCATGGAGCCCCATTCAGACATCGGCGGGCGGGCACCTAACCCGAGGAAACCTAGCCCTGCCGCCGCCAGGATGATTCCGGCTAAATCCAATGCCAGCCGCACCACTGCCGAGGGGAGGCACATAGGCAGAATATGGCCCCACAGCAACCGCAACCCTTTGATTCCCATCATTTCAGCAGCGGCCAGATAATCACTTTTACGCAGTAATTGAATCTCGGCTCTGGCCTGACGAGCATAGGCCGGCCAGGTAGTTAGCGCCAATGCCAGTGCGCCGTTAATCAAACCGGGGCCGAGCATGGCGACGAAGGCAAAAGCCAAAATCAGCCGTGGCATTGACATCACTACATCAGTGACGCGCATTAGAATGCGTTCGAGCCAGCCGCCGTAGTAGCCGGAAAGCACCCCGACCAGCAAACCTAGCGGCAGGGTTATCACGGTCACCAGCAGCACCAGCCCCAGCGTTGGGCGCGTTCCGTAAATCAGGCGCGACAACATATCGCGGCCATAGCTGTCAGTCCCCAGCCAGTGGCCGCTACCCGGCGGTAGCAGGCGGTCAGCCGCGTTCTGCCAGTTGGGATCAAAGGGCGCTAGCCACGGGGCGAAAATCGCGATGAACACCAGCGAGGAGAGAATAAACAGCCCGATGCTGGTGGAGGGCGAACGTTTCAGCGCATGGAGGAATTTTGTCATTGGCATATCAGCGCGTTCTCGGATCCAGCAAGCGGACCAGCAGATCCGTCACATTGTTAATCAAAATAAAGCACATACCGAGCAGCAGTGTCCCCCCCATAATGGCGGTGGT
Source organism: Yersinia kristensenii (assembly GCF_900460525.1). Taxonomy (NCBI): domain Bacteria; kingdom Pseudomonadati; phylum Pseudomonadota; class Gammaproteobacteria; order Enterobacterales; family Yersiniaceae; genus Yersinia; species Yersinia kristensenii. Next base: position 773,406 of record NZ_UHIY01000001.1, on the reverse strand, counting down.
ATCGCCGGCAAACAGCGCGCTGGTGAGGTAGCGGCCAATGCCGGGCCAGGCAAAGACAGTTTCGGTTAATACTGCGCCCTCCAACATGCTGGTATAGGCCAGCGCAATCACTGTCAGCAAGGTGCCCCGAATATTCGGCAGCACGTGGGTCAGTAAAATCCGCATCTCACCCGCGCCTTTGGCTCTTGCCAGAGTGATGTACTCTTTATTCAACTCACTCAGGCAGGCCGAGCGTGTCAGGCGAGTAATACTGGCAAGCGCGTAGTAAGAGAGCAGGGCAACCGGCAAGATCAAATGGGCGACAGCATTGCCAAAGGCACCGGCATCACCCGAACGCCAAGTGTCGATCAGGGCAAAACCGGTTTTTGCTTCCACGGTATATTGATAAATATCATCGAGGCGGCCGGGGCCGGGGCTCCATTGCAGCCGTGCATAAAACAGCAGCAGCATCAATAGACCGAGCCAGAAGATGGGCACGGAGTTCCCCAGCAATGTGATAAAGCGGATAGTGGCATCCAGTTTGCTACCGGCCCAGCGGGCGCACAACAAGCCGAGGATAACCCCCAGTGCCGCGCCAATCACCAGCGATAATGTTGCCAGTTCCAATGAGGCCGGGAAAACCGTTAGCAGATCTTGCAATACCGGCTGACCGCTGGCGCTGGCGATCCCCAGATCACCATGGGCTAGCCGCTCCAGATAATGCCAGAACTGCACTGGCAAAGGTTTATCCAGCCCAAGTTGTTGTTTAACTTGTTGATAAGTGGCCTCACTGGCGTGGTCGCCCACGATTTGCAACACCCGGTCGACCGGCGACAGCGCCGACAGGAAAAAGGTGATAACCAGTAGACCGAACAAGGTTAGGGCCAGGGTCAATAATCCCTGTAAAAACCCCCAAAGACGACGCCGGGATAGGGTTCCCGGCGTTTGATTTAGTGCTACAGACATCGACTAGCAACCTACCTATATTTCATAAAACTTTATTGATAGATCAGCGCTACTTGCTGACACGGTCATAATAGACCATATCTGCATTCAGACCTTGTTGATAGCCTTTTACATTATCTCGCAGCACAACTTGTGCTTTGGCTTGATCAATAAAGATATAAGGCGAGTTCTTTTGCAGCTCTTCCTGCAACTGAGTGTAAAGCTCGATACGTTTGGCCGGATCGGACTCGGCGACTGCCGCCAGTGTTTGTTTATTCAGCTCAGGAATAACCCAGCCATTCAAACCGGCAACCGTGCTGCTCTTGCCGTCATTATAGGCAAAGGCGCTGGCGTTAGAGTGCGCATCAAAATAATCCGGGATCCACAGACGGATAGCTGACTGATGCTGTTTGGCACGTACGCGGCCATAAACCTGGCTACCCGCAGCGGGCAGTAATACCAATTTCACGCCACCCTGCGCAAAGCTGGCTTGCAGCGACTGAGCAATGGTAATGAATGGCGGTTTGTTCTCAACATCCAGTGTCAGCGTGGCATCTTTAATTCCGGCCTTGGTCAGAATATCTTTGGCTTTAGCCGGATCAAAGGTGTACGGGTTGTTTTCCAACGCGCCCGGCAAACCGACCGGCAGGAAACTTTGATGCACGAAATACTGACCTTTCAGTAAATCTTTGGTAATACCCTGATAATCAACCAAATAGCGGGCAGCCTGCCAGAATTCAGGTTTGCTTAACAGCGGATTAGCCGGGTTGGCGGTGTTAAAGACCAAATAGTTTTGTTCGGCCGACGGGATTTCGACAACTTTAACCCCCGCCTGCGTTTTCAGTGCCGCAGTTTGGTCTGGCCCTAATTCACGGGCGATATCGGCATCACCTTGCTGAATCAGCAAGCGGCGAGCACTTGGATCGGGCACATTTTTAATAATGATATTTTTAATCAGCGGCTTATCGCCAGGTGATGTCGGGTTAGCATCCAGTACGATGGCCTGATGCGGCTGATAAACACGCATTTTGAATGGGCCACTACCGGCTGAGTGCATTTTCAACCAAGCATTGCCGTAATCGTCGTCTTTAACATTGGCGGTGACGGCTTTTTTATCAACAATCGAGGCGATCGGCGTTGATAAGATATTCAGCGCCACTGCTGGGCTGACATCTGCGCTCCAGCTCAGCTGCACGGTATTGTTATCGATCTTCTTCAAGTGTTGATCAATATTACTCGGATCCCAGCCCAATACATTCAGGATAAAGGCCGGTGAACGGTTCATTTTGACCGCGCGAGTAAAGGAGAAAATCACGTCATCAGCTTTCACCGGATTACCGGATGAAAATACTGCTTCTGGACGCAATTTCACTGTGAGAGTTTTGGCGGCGGCATCGCCCTGCCAACTTTCAGCAAGAATAGGCACGACTTTTGCCGGGTTATCACGATCAGCTTGTACCAGACGTTGATAGAGACTTGGCACGGTCTGAATACTGGAGAGTTCATTACTCTCAGCCGGGTCAAGGCTAACGATATCATCCAGGGATTGTACAACAACCAGCGTATCTGGCGGTGTTGCTGCAAAAGCACTGCCAGATAGTGCTGTCAAAACCAATAATGACAGAATTTTAGCTTTCATTGAGGCTCCCTGAAATGGGTTAAACCATCGTGTTTTAATAAAGTTATTGCAGGTGCTAAAGAGTTACACCAATAGCAAATTATTGTTTTTACGACTATTTCATCGCATTTTCTCACAATAGTAGCTTTGCTGTCTGTGGTCAAAGTCTCAACAGTTATTTGTTATAACAATTAGTGATAAAAAAATTTTACAAAAAAGTAATGATTCTGAGGTGATTTAAAACCTGTTGTTGGTGCGTCGAGTATTCGCGGTGTACATATATCGGTATAAATAAATAGCCGATATAAATAAATGTTAGAGACTTCCCACTCAATAAAGAATGAAATGGTTATAATGAAACGTCATTTCATTTAATTTATAAGAAAGGGAATAGTATGATCACCGGAAACATTCATCATTTGGAATTAGTGCCTTATTTACCTGCGCAATTAAAAGAAGCTATTGAATATGTGAAAAGCCATATCACCGCAGAAACCCCATTGGGTAAACACGATATTGATGGCAATAATATGTTTGTATTGATCTCCAATGACAGCACCGACTATCTGGAAAATCGCCGAGCGGAATATCATGCTAAGTACTTGGATATTCAGATAATCTTGGCGGGCATCGAGGGGATGACATTCAGTAGCTTACCTGCTGGCAAACCTGATATTGACTGGTTAGCAGATAAAGATATCGCCTTTTTACCGGCAGGGGTTGATGAGAAGCAGTTTGTAATGCAAACCGGTGATTTCGTGGTGTTTTACCCAGGAGAAGTGCATAAACCATTATGTGCAGTGGGCGAGCCGACCAATGTGCGCAAAGCCGTAGTTAAAATAGCGGTAAAATAGGCTATTTTACTTGCTATTTTGGACGCAAGCAGTGCTCGAAATACTCACGTACTACGTGTACGCTCCGTTTTCTCCGCGCTGGTTGCGTCCAAACTATCTGCGCCAATAACGCCTATTGATGGGGCGATTCATCAGCAAAAAATTGCGTGTTTTTATACCTGTCCCAATGTCGCGACCATCACGGCTTTAATGGTGTGCAGGCGGTTTTCTGCTTGATCAAACACGATGCTATGCGCAGATTCAAATACTTCGTTGGTGACTTCCATACCGCCCGGTAAGTCATAAAGTTCTGCCATTTGCTTGCCGACCGTGGTTTGGTCATCGTGGAATGCGGGCAAGCAGTGGAGGAATTTAACCTGCGGGTTGCCGGTCAGTTTCACTACATCCATATTGATTTGATAAGGCTTCAAGAGGGCAACACGTTCTTGCCACACTTCTTTCGGTTCGCCCATGGAGACCCAAACATCGGTATACAGGAAGTCAGCGCCTTTCACACCTTCGGCAATATCTTCTATCAGTGTGATTTTACCGCCGGTCTTTTTGGCTTGTGCCTGACAAACCGCCACCAGCTCAGCTTCCGGCCAACATGCTTTTGGCGCGACTAAACGCAAATCCATTCCGACCAGTGCAGCCGCCTCTAGCATGGTGTTACCCATGTTGTTGCGTGCATCCCCGAGGTAAGCAAACTTCATCTCACTCAAGGGCTTACCCGGTAAATGCTCCTGCATGGTCAGCAAATCGGCCAGTAATTGGGTTGGGTGGAATTCATTTGTCAGGCCATTCCATACCGGTACGCCCGCAAACTCCGCCAGTGTTTCAACCACCTTTTGGCCGTGACCACGATACTGAATGCCGTCATACATGCGGCCTAATACGCGGGCAGTATCTTTAATTGATTCTTTATGCCCAATTTGGCTTCCCCCTGGGCCGAGATAAGTCACGCGTGCACCTTGATCATATGCGGCAACTTCGAAAGAGCATCGAGTACGAGTCGAGTCTTTTTCGAAGATGAGCGCGATATTCTTACCTACCAGTTTTTGTTGCTCACAGCCGGATTTCTTGGCTTGCTTCAGTTCAACAGCCAAATCCAGCAGCGCTATAATCTCGGTGGGAGTAAAATCTAATAACCTTAGAAAGTGACGTTTATAGAACTGACTTATCGTGTTCATATTTTTCATCCTGAAGAGTTAAACTGAATTTAAATTCAATTTATACGGATAAATATTCAAATACAACCCTAATCAATAAATCTTTCTCGTTTATAGTGGAGGCAATAGCGTGGGTGTGGGAAAATAGCGCCATACTAAGCCCATTGACTGAGGATAAAGGCATGGCAAACCGCGAAATGCTGGACGAACAACGTGACGAGACCCGCCTGATCATCGAAGAACTGCTGGACGATGGTAGCGATCCAGATGCGCTGTACACCATTGAGCATCATCTTTCTGCTGAGAAATTTGAAGTTCTGGAGAAAGCGGCTGTTGAAGCATTCAAACTAGGTTATGAAGTGACAGATGCCGAAGAGCTGGAAATAGAAGACGGCTCAATGGTGATGTGCTGTGATGTGATTAGCGAAGTTGCTCTAAATGCTGAAATCATTGATGCGCAGGTTGAACAGCTGATTGCCTTGGCAGAAACCTGTGGCGTGAATTACGACGGTTGGGGCACTTACTACGAAGATCCAAACGCCGAAGATGATGAAGACGGCGAGCTCGACGACGAAGAGTTAGTGGATGAAGATGACGACGGCAAGCGCCACTAATCCGAATATCTGATTACATCATTCTATCAATGAAACCCGTACTTTATTCAGTGCGGGTTTTTTATTTGTGTCTATGCTGGTAAACCATGATCAAAAGTTGATACTACGGGCGATATCTTTGAGGGCAATAAATTTTCGACAGGTTAAGTTTTTCTCAGTTTCTGCGAGTTGTTCGAGAAAAAGCCGGTTCAAGTGATCAAGCGTTGGGTGGTCAAAGCCGTACCAAGTATCATATAAATGTTCGGTACTCTGTGGTGGTCCGAAATACATAGTGAAACAGAGTCTACTGCGTAATGTATCATCGAAATTAACAACTTTTCGGTGATTGAGGGGGGGAATAGATTTACTGGCCGGTGGTGGCACACGGATACGTAATGGAAAAATATTCTGCTGACATTGCCCTAGGGAACCGTGATCAGCAGAATGGGCAACAGAGACATCCCAGATAAATGTGGTAATGGCTCTGGCTAAGTTATCTCCCTGTTTAATCTTCTGACTATCGGGAAAGCCCGGAACCCAAGCGGAAATAGCATCACTCCAATAGGCAATAATAGGGTCGCTGGCAGACATATGGCGAACCACTCCGCTGACAAAATCAAATATTACTGCATAATAAGCGTTAAGAAAATCGTCGAGATCTGTCCAGACTTTTTCGGGCTGCATGGGATATTTATATTCTGGATAACTTTTATTTCCTTCTATTCCACAGAATGCATCTTCTAGCAGGCCTGGCCACCCCATACTTTTATGAATCACCGGTATATTCCCCTAGCCAGGAAATGGTGTATAAGGGAGGTACTGGTTATTATGGGCAACTGAATAAGGAAGAAAAATAACAGCTTGATTCATTGCCAACTGGATACGGGTATGTGGAGTAAGTAATTTATATAATAGATGCTGGGTAGGTAGGCTACTTAATGTTATCGCACTAATGGCATCCATGGGAAAATGAATTTGAGGGTGTTTAGTCTGAACACTTATAATGAGTGCACCCTGTAAAACAAAGTATTTAGCTAACACCCAAGCATCGCCATCTTTGGGGGTAAGAATTAAGCCATTGATTTTTATTGCTAATGGAATGCCGGTTTTTTTGTCTATTCGTTGAAATACTGTTACAGTCGGTGCTGAGTAAATTCCAAATAATGGAATGACTTTATTCATGCTAAATGTGTCTATTTTTAAATATCGAGGTTCTCCTTTCTCATCAAACATATTATTTGGATTAATAATACCATCAAAATCTACATAGTCCTGTTGATTAAATTCAGCTATCAGTAGCTTGCTAATCATACCAAAGAAAAGGTTATAGGAAAATATCTCATCACTAGCGGGTTGGAGCCGACGCTCCCCCGCGAGCATTTTTAAAATAATTTTAATTCTACCTGACTTTAATACTTTTCGATAATGAGACACGACATTGATTCTAAAATCATCTAATTGTTCTTGCGGTATATTTTCAATTACCGGTGGGAGTTCTGCGATCAATGTATTGATTTTTGGCCATGGACCTTTATCACCATAACGATAATTATCCAGTGTGTAGCCAGGGGCAGGACCTATCCATTTATCATAAGGATGTATCGCCATAATTATTTCCTAACTTACTAATTTATTAATAAGTTTAGTTTACATATGTATTTTTGTTATTCATTATATGTTTTGTTTATTTAAATTCTATTACTTTAAGTAAATATATTTATATTTTTTAAAATTATTAATAAAATTTTTATATTTAAATGAAAGAGCGCAACAGTGCGCCCTTTCAAAACATGAGATTAAAGCGTTTTCAGCATAGTCACTTCGCAATCCACATGACCAGTATTTCCCATTGGGCCATTGATATGCTCAAAACCTAATCTTTCGTACAAGCCTACCGCACTGGTCAGGCTCGCAGTCGTTTCCAGATAGCAGTGACTAAAACCCTGCTGGCGGGCAAACTCAAGTGCTTGTAATGCCAATTTTTTTGCCAATCCTTGACCGCGCAATATGGGTAGAAAATACATTTTCTGCAACTCACAAAGGGAAGCTTCACCACCAGATAAAGGTGCTATGCCACCGCCGCCCGCAATATTTCCATCTACTTCAATCACCCAGTAAGCACTGCGTGGCTGGCTGTACAGCTCATACAAGTGATCCAAATTAGGGTCAGACACGGTATAGCCTTTATCGGCGGTTAAGCCGAACTCGGCCGAAACTTCGCGGATGACATTGGCGATAGCGAAATTGTCTGCGGCGAGGATGGGGCGCACCAACAGGCGGATAGGTGTGGCTGTGGTCATGCTCTATAAACCCAAAGGTAATAACTTATTAATAATCTGTAATACCATCTATACCCGTCATACTTCAAGCTGTATGTGCGTGGGCCGTCTTCCTGCCAGGGTATAACACCGAATTAATGTAATGGTAAAAACGGGGGGCCAAATTATTATGGCCCCCCGTAAGTGCTTACTTCACGTCAGATTGAATTACAGTGCGGCGATAGTCGCCTGTTGTTCAATTAATTTCTGCTTAGCTTCAGCACAGGCCGCCATTCTTTCGCGCTCTTTGGCCACTACGGCTTCTGGCGCACGCGCCACAAAACCTTCATTACTCAATTTACCTTCGATGCGCTCAATCTCGGCTTCCAGTTTCGCCACTTCTTTTGCCAAGCGATCCAGTTCGGTAGCTTTATCAATCAGGCCAGCCATTGGGATCAACACCTCTGCACCTTCAACCAATTTGGTCACAGATACCGGGCCTTTATCACCGTCAGCTAACAGAGTGAGAGAAGACAAACGGGCCAGCGACTGGATGAAACTTTGATTTTCCAGCACACGGCGCTGAGCTTCAGCACTGGCACCTCGCAGCATCACTTCCAGCGGTTTACCCGGCGCGATGTTCATTTCAGCACGGATATTACGCACTGCGATGATGGTCTGTTTGATCCATTCCAAATCACTTAGCGCTTTTTCATCGACCTGGCTGGCATCATATTCTGGGAAAGGCTGCAACATAATAGTGTCCGCAGTAATGCCTTTCAGGGTTTTAACCCGCTGCCAGATAGTCTCTGTGATGTAAGGAATGATAGGGTGTGCCAAACGCAGCAATGCTTCCAGAACTTCAATCAGAGTATGACGAGTCCCGCGCAATTCAGCTTCAGAACCGCTGTTCATCACTGGCTTGGTCAGTTCCAAATACCAGTCACAGAACTGGTTCCAGGTAAATTCATACAGAATACCGGCCGCTAAATCGAAGCGGTAGGTGTCCATTGCTTCGCGGTAGGCTTTGATCGTCTGATTAAATTCAGCCAGAATCCAACGGTCAGCCAGTGACAGCACCATCTCGCCGCCATTCTGCCCGCAATCTTGGCCTTCGGTGTTCATCAGCACGAAACGGCTGGCGTTCCACAGCTTGTTACAGAAGTTGCGATAACCTTCCAGGCGCTTCATATCCCAGTTGATATCACGGCCCGTCGAGGCCAACGCTGCCAGTGTAAAGCGCAGGGCGTCAGTCCCGTGTGGCTCAATGCCGTTCGGGAACTGCTTCTCGGTGCGCTTGCGGATTTTCTCTGCTAGCTGCGGCTGCATCATGTTGCCAGTCCGTTTTTCCAGCAACTCTTCCAATGAGATACCGTCAACCATATCCAGTGGGTCGATAACGTTACCTTTAGACTTGGACATTTTCTGCCCTTCGTCATCGCGGATGAGGCCGGTCATGTAGACCGTTTTAAACGGCACTTGCGGCTTACCATTTTCATCTTTCATAAAGTGCATGGTCAGCATGATCATGCGGGCAATCCAGAAGAAAATAATATCAAAGCCACTGACCACAACACTGGTCGGGTGGAAGGTTTTCAGTGCTTCGGTTTGCTCAGGCCAGCCCAGTGTGGAGAAAGTCCACAGGCCAGATGAGAACCAGGTATCCAGCACGTCTTCATCCTGGCGCAAGGCCACATCGGCGCCCAGATTATTTTCGCGACGCACTTCAGCTTCATCACGGCCGACGTACACTTTACCCTGCTCGTCATACCAGGCCGGAATGCGGTGACCCCACCATAACTGACGGGAGATACACCAATCCTGAATGTCGCGCATCCATGAGTAATACATGTTTTCGTACTGTTTCGGGACGAATTGGATCTCGCCGTTTTCAACCGCTTCGATGGCCACTTTAGCCAATGGTGCGGTGCGAACATACCATTGGTCAGTCAGCATCGGCTCGATAACTACGCCGCCACGGTCGCCATAAGGTACGGTCAGGTCATGGGCTTTAACTTCTTCCAGCAGGCCGAGTTTATCGAATTCAGCCACTACAGCTTTACGGGCAGCAAAGCGCTCAAGACCTTGGAACTGTTCTGGAATTGCGCCACTGCAAGCATCGGTCGCTTCGCCATTAGTATCAAACACTTCCGCTTCTGCGCGGATATCACCGTCGAAAGTCAGAATGTTGATCATCGGCAGGGCGTGGCGCTTACCGACTTCATAGTCATTAAAGTCGTGCGCTGGCGTGATTTTCACACAACCGGTGCCTTTTTCCATATCGGCGTGTTCATCACCGAGGATCGGAATGCGGCGGCCCACCAGCGGCAGGATCACTTCTTTACCAATCAGATCTTTATAACGTGGATCTTCTGGGTTTACCGCGACGCCGGTATCACCCAGCACCGTTTCCGGACGGGTGGTGGCGACCACCAAATAATCTTTGCCTTCGGCTGTTTTGGCACCATCGGCCAGCGGATAACGCAAATGCCACATTGAGCCTTTGGATTCGCGGTTTTCAACTTCTAAATCAGAAATAGCGGTGCGCAGTTTCGGATCCCAATTCACCAGGCGTTTGCCACGGTAAATCAGATCTTCTTTATGCAGGCGGACAAACACTTCTTTAACTGCATTGGACAGGCCATCGTCCATGGTGAAACGCTCGCGTTCCCAATCCACAGAGTTGCCCAGACGGCGCATTTGGCGAGTTATGGTGCCGCCAGATTCGCCTTTCCACTGCCAGATTTTGTCGATAAACGCGTTACGGCCGTAATCGTGGCGAGTTTTGCCTTCTTCTGCGGCAATTTTGCGCTCAACCACCATCTGGGTCGCGATACCAGCATGGTCGGTGCCGGCTTGCCACAAGGTATTTTTGCCCTGCATGCGCTGGTAGCGAATCAAGGTATCCATGATGGTTTGTTGGAACGCATGGCCCATGTGCAGGCTACCGGTCACATTCGGCGGCGGGATCATGATGCAGTAACTTTCTTTACTGGTATCGCCGTTCGGCTTGAAATAACCCTGTTTTTCCCAGTGTTCATACAGCGGCTGTTCGATTTCCTGCGGGCTGTATGTTTTATCGAGGGACGGCTCAGTTTTGTCGATATTAGAAGGTGTGTTTTCCATTTTCTTTTTATTTCAATTAGTTGGCGGCGTTGCCGTGATCAAGTGGAAGCCGACGCTGCGATAAGACTTATATCGGTCGCGCGCCAACTGTTTCAAATTTTCTTCGTAAGGAACGAAGTCTACCACTTCATGGAAAGCGGTGGCAAAACCTGCGAACTCTGGCAGCAGGCTGATAAGCAGGTCGCGAGGGGAATTTCCACGTCGTTCCGGCCACGCCAGTTCGACTGGCGCACCATACTTGGGCCCTTCACCGGCCAGATTATGGGGCACAAATTGCTCAGGTGCCCGTTGCCATAGGGCTTCATCTAGCCGCTGGGCTTGCTCTTGATTTTCACAGGCGATCAGCACCCGTTTGCCTGCCCGCCAACGTTCAGCCGCGATCTCGCAGGCCAACGCTTCATGAGCGCGCAGCTCACCCGCGGGCGTGTCGTGTTCAAGCAGATAGAAGGTGGCGTTTTTCATAGATTCTCAGCACCCTTCGCCCTTGACGCCGCAGGGGTGTTGGCTGCACTCACTCACCCGAATCACTTACTGATGTAAGCTCATCGGGATGAGTTCGTTTGCCGCCTACCTGCAACCCCAATGAGCTTGGGTGTATATCAAATGGAATACATAAAACGATTAATCGTCGCCGTTTAGCCCAGCGCGATTAAGCAAGAACTGGGATAACAACGCGACCGGCCGGCCAGTTGCACCTTTGTTCTTGCCCGAGCGCCATGCCGTACCCGCAATATCCAGATGCGCCCAGCTATATTTACGAGTAAAGCGCGACAGGAAGCAACCTGCAGTAATGGCACCACCCGCACGGCCACCAATATTTGCCATGTCGGCAAAATTGGAATCCAGCTGCTCATAGAACTCATCACCCAGCGGCAAGCGCCATGCACGGTCACCAGCCTGTTCAGACGCCCCAATCAGCTCATGAGCCAATGGATTGTGATTTGACATCAAACCGGTGATGTGATGGCCCAAGGCCACAACGCAAGCGCCAGTCAGTGTCGCGATATCAATCACCAGTTCTGGATCGAAACGCTCAACATAGGTCAGAGCATCACACAGCACCAGGCGGCCTTCGGCATCGGTATTCAACACTTCCACTGTCTGGCCAGACATGGTGGTGAGGATATCACCTGGGCGATAAGCGCGGCCACCCGGCATGTTTTCACAACCTGCCAGCACGCCAATCACGTTCAATGGCAATTGCAGCTCAGCCACTACGCGCATCACGCCATAGACAGTGGCAGCGCCGCACATGTCGTATTTCATCTCGTCCATACCTTCGGCAGGCTTAATCGAAATACCGCCAGAATCGAAGGTCAACCCTTTGCCCACCAGCACAATTGGCTTAGCGTCGGGGTTGGGATTACCCTTATATTCTATTACTGACATCAATGATTCATTCTGCGAACCATGGCCAACAGCGAGATAAGAGTGCATTCCCAGCTCTTTCATTTGCTGTTCACCAATCACGCGGGTGATGATATTGGTGCTGAATGCATCGGCCAACTGGCGTGCTTGCGAGGCCAAATAGGCAGCGTTACAAATATTCGGCGGCATGTTGCCCAAGTCTTTAGCCGCTTTAATGCCGGACGCGACTGCCAGACCATGCTGAATGGCGCGCTCACCGCTGGTCAGTTCGCGGCGGGTTGGCACATTGAACACCATCTTGCGCAACGGGCGACGAGGCTCGGTTTTATTGCTTTTAAGCTGATCGAAGGTATAAAGCGTCTCTTTTGCTGTTTCTACTGCTTGGCGCACTTTCCAGTAAGTATTGCGGCCTTTAACATGCAGTTCGGTCAGGAAGCAAACGGCTTCCATTGACCCGGTGTCATTAAGGGTATTGATGGTCTTCTGGATCACTTGCTTGTACTGGCGCTCATCAAGCTCACGCTCTTTGCCACAGCCAATTAACAAGATGCGCTCGGAGAGAATATTCGGCACATGGTGCAGTAACAGCGTCTGCCCGACTTTGCCTTCAAGTTCACCACGGCGCAATAAAGCGCTGATGTAGCCATCACTAATTTTGTCGAGTTGTTCGGCAATGGGAGATAGACGGCGGGGTTCGAAAACGCCGACTACAATACAGGCACTGCGCTGTTTTTCCGGGCTGCCGCTCTTTACACTGAACTCCATGCACTCTCCTGAATCTTAAAGACAAAGGCGGGAGCTACCGCTAGAATGTAGCACTCCGCAACGATCTCTCTCCGTTGTGTTAACGACGTGTGTTAACCTTAACGGCATAAGTTGTTTTGTTTTGGCGACTATAAGCATGTTCCTATAGGACACCTAAACGCTAGATGCTGTAATACTATTTTAGCTGTGAAGGTTGCCATATGATGAGAATAAATGGCGGATTAACGATGAAACTATCGATTTTCCTGCAAAAAGACAAGTTTTCACAGGCGTATTAGCGTGATCATCATTAGATATCTGGTACGGGAAACACTTAAGAGCCAAATTGCGATTCTGTTCATCCTGCTATTAATCTTCTTTAGTCAGAAGTTAGTACGGATATTGGGCGCTGCGGTCGACGGTGAAATCCCAACAAACTTGGTTTTATCCCTTTTAGGGCTCGGTGTGCCGGAAATGGCACAACTTATCTTGCCATTGAGCTTATTCCTTGGCTTATTGATGACGCTAGGTAAATTGTACACGGAGAGTGAAATCACCGTGATGCATGCCTGCGGCATGGGCAAAAAGTCCCTGATTATGGCTGCATTGATTCTGGCACTGATAACTTCAGCGCTGGCATCGGTCAATACTATCTGGCTTGGCCCTTGGTCTTCTAAACATCAAGACGAAGTGCTGAACGATGCCAGAGCTAATCCTAGCTTGGCCGCTCTGGCTGGTGGGCAGTTTAAGTCTTCAACTGATGGCAATTCAGCCTTATTTATCGGTAATGTGACGGGCAAAGAGTTTAACCGCGTATTTCTGGCACAATTGCGGCCAAACGGTAATCAACGCCCCTCTGTTGTGGTAGCAGACAGCGGTCATATGATCGAACGGCCTGATGGTTCACAAGTGGTTATCTTAAACAAAGGTACCCGCTATGAAGGCACGGCATTGTTGCGCGACTTTCGTATCACCGATTTTGTCGATTACCAGGCTATTATTGGTCATCAGGAAGTACAGCAAAACAATAACGTAGCTGAGCAGATGACCATGAAACAGCTGTGGGACTCGAACAAGCCTGATGCGCGTGCAGAGTTTCATTGGCGTCTGACACTTATCGTATCGGTGATCATTATGGCATTGCTGGTGGTACCGCTCAGTGTCGTCAACCCGCGTCAGGGCCGTGTTTTGAGTATGTTGCCCGCCATGCTGCTCTATTTGATTTTCTTCTTGTTACAAAGCTCCCTGCGTTCTAATGCAAGCGGTGGCAAGTTGGACCCCTTGATTTGGATGTGGGCGGTGAACGGGGTTTACCTCGCTGTCGCGGTGATATTGAACCTGTGGGATGGCCTGCCGGCTCGTAAGTTACGTGCTCGATTGAGAGGTGCTGCCTGATGTTTGGTGTATTAGACCGCTATATCGGACGGACTATCCTCAATACTATCCTGATGACCTTATTCATGCTGGTATCGTTGTCCGGCATTATCAAGTTTGTCGATCAGTTACGCAAAGTCGGGCAGGGCGATTACTCTGCGGTTTCCGCGGGCATGTACACTTTGCTAAGTATCCCTAAGGATATCGAGATATTCTTTCCGATGGCGGCGCTGTTAGGTGCATTGTTGGGCCTGGGCACCTTAGCCACACGCAGTGAATTAGTGGTGATGCAAGCATCAGGTTTTACCCGTATGCAAATTGCCGCTTCGGTGATGAAAACCGCGATTCCATTAGTGTTACTGACCATGGCTATTGGTGAATGGGTTGCCCCGCAAGGTGAGCAGATGGCGCGTAACTTCCGTGCACAGCAGATGTACGGGGGATCATTGTTATCGACGCAAACTGGTTTATGGGCGAAAGACGGCTCCGACTTTATTTATATCAAGCGAGTGTCGGGTGATAACGAGCTAACCGGGGTCAATATTTATCATTTTGATAAACAGGATCGCCTGCTTTCGGTTCGTTATGCCGCCACGGCGACGTTTGAAGGCAATCTGTGGCGCTTATCGCAGGTTGATGAATCTGATTTAAGCAATCCAAATAAAGTGACTGGCTCACAGACACTAACCGGTGAGTGGAAAACTAACCTAACACCAGAGAAGTTGGGTGTGGTTGCCATGAACCCAGACTCGCTTTCTATCAGCGGATTGCATGATTACAGCAAATATCTACGACAAAGTGGGCAAGAGTCGAGCCGATATGAACTGAATATGTGGGGCAAGATATTTGCACCATTCTCGGTGGCCGTGATGATGCTGATGGCGCTGTCATTTATTTTTGGCCCATTACGAAGCGTACCAATGGGAGTTCGGGTGGTTACCGGTATCTTCTTTGGTTTTGTTTTCTATGTATTGGATCAGATTTTTGGCCCGCTTAGCTTGGTTTACAGCATCCCTCCGGTCATCGGCGCGCTGTTACCGAGTATACTTTTTCTCCTAATCAGCGTTTATTTGCTGCTAAAACGGCGTTGATGGCGTTTTTTTCAACACTTAGACTAAACTTAGTGGGATAACAGTTGCATGCGGACTTCGGGTAGGTATAATTCACCTCGTTCTCCGCATACTACTTCAGTGCCGAAGTGGCGAAATCGGTAGACGCAGTTGATTCAAAATCAACCGCCGCGAGGCATGCCGGTTCGATTCCGGCCTTCGGCACCATTAGTATGTAAAGAGACCTCAACTGAGGTCTTTTTTTATGCCTAAAATCCAGTCCCCGCAAGGCTCCTCTCGCTTTTTCAGTCAACATAAGTCAACCTGATTCAATCTACATCAACTTACTGATGTGGGTACAAATGCGGGTATATCCCGGTTCGATAATGTTCGTACCCACACAGAACCCTTGAAAGGATACTCAACATGGCTCTGAGTGATGTGAAGGTTCGTACGGCCAAGCCAGAAGCAAAAGCCTATAAGCTCACTGACGGAGAAGGCATGGTTTTGCTTGTTCATCCTAATGGTTCCAAATATTGGCGGCTACGTTATCGCTTTGGCGGTAAAGAAAAGATGTTGGCGTTGGGAAAGTACCCTGAAATATCACTGGCTGATGCCAGGGCACGGCGTGACGAAGCTCGTAAGCTGTTAGCTAACTGGTGTGGACCCAAGTGAGAGCAAGAAAGCCGTTAAGGTAGAGCAGGAGCAAGAAGCGATAACTTTTGAAGTGGTAGCCAGAGAGTGGCATGCCAGTAATCGTCAATGGTCAGAAGCTCACAGTGCTCGAGTGCTCAAAAGCTTAGAGGACAATCTCTTTCAAGCCATAGGCAAACGGAATATCACAGACCTCGGAACCCGTGATCTTTTACCTCCCATTAAAGCCGTGGAGATGTCTGGACGTCTTGAGGTAGCTTCCCGCCTGCAACAACGAACCACAGCGATAATGCGCTATGCAGTACAAAGCGGTTTAATTGATTACAACCCCGCGCAGGAGATGGCGGGCGCTGTTGCTACCGGTAAAAGAAAGCACCGTGCGGCACTTGAGTTAAACCGCGTTTCAGAGTTACTTCATCGCATCGATTACTACAGTGGCAGGCCACTCACTCGGCTAGCGGTAGAATTGACTTTATTGGTCTTTATCCGTTCCAGTGAATTGCGCTTTGCCCGTTGGTCAGAAGTAGATTTTGAAACCGCCATGTGGACCATCCCTGGAGAACGTGAACCACTGGAAGGTGTTAAGCATTCGCATCGAGGCTCCAAAATGCGCACTCCCCATCTTGTCCCCTTATCCCGCCAGGCGCTCGCCATTCTGGAAAAGATCAAAAGCATGAGTGGAAATCGTGAGTTGATCTTTATCGGTGATCATGACCCACGTAAACCAATGAGTGAAAACACGGTAAACAAAGCCCTGCGTGTTATGGGCTACGATACTAAAGTTGATGTTTGTGGTCACGGTTTTAGAACCATGGCATGTAGCTCATTGATTGAATCGGGATTGTGGTCTAGGGATGCCGTAGAACGACAGATGAGCCATCAGGAGCGTAACTCTGTACGTGCGGCTTATATTCATAAAGCCGAGCACTTAGATGAGCGCAGACTGATGATCCAGTGGTGGGCAGATTATCTGGATGCGAATCGAGAGAAGGGGGTTAGTCCGTTTGATTTTGGGAAGATTAATAATCGTTTAAGATAAAAGAGGAACTTTTCTTTTCCAGCATTTTTTCTGAAAAGTCTCACATAAGTGGTGTTCTTCACTAGCCTTTTGAAGCAGGTGGGGAATGCCATGTCTTTTTTTGTCATTACTACTGTCCGAATGTATTCACATCAGTATGTTAGCCACGGTAGAGCAATGAGCTTTATATAACGAAAGCTCAACATTCTATTAAAGTATAAAATCATGTTCGGGCTTACGGCTGTTATAAATGCGGTCCTGTGATAGCCCTTAGCAACCGTACGTCAGGCTTTGAGGGATACCAGGCTATTTAAGTTGTAATGGTCGAAGTTAAGTGATTATTTAGTCTCGGTATTCATTTCTATGCCCTGTATCGTTTGCGATAGTTTTCGTTACGGGTATTATTTTGCGAATTGCATTCCAAAACTGCATTTTTGCTTGGGCACATTTGCTCTATAGCTGCGATTTATCCTGAGGATTTTCATGACTAACACTAACTTCTCTCAAACAGCTGCCTTTATCTGGTCGGTAGCTGATCTGCTTCGCGGTGATTTTAAGCAATCTCAGTACGGGCGTGTGATTCTGCCTTTTACTTTGTTGCGCCGCCTTGAGTGTGTGTTAGCGCCAACCAAAGATGCGGTGGTGGCAGAGGCTGAAAAGTTGAAGACCAGCCCGTTGCCGGAAGAAGGGCGGGAGAAGTTTCTATTACGTGCCACCAAAGGGCTGTCGTTCTTTAATACCTCACCAATGGATCTTGGCAAGATTGGTCAGAACGACATTCGAGCCAACTTGGATAACTATGTTCAATGTTTCTCAAAGGATGCGCGGGAAATTTTTGAGCACTTCAAATTTACTGAGTTTGTTGGCCTGTTGGATGATGCCAACCTGCTGTTCAAAATCGTTAAGAAATTCGCCACCACTGACCTGAGCCCGAATGCTATTTCCAACTATGAAATGGGGCTGGTGTTTGAAGAGCTGATTCGCCGTTTTGCGGAAAGCTCGAATGAAACGGCGGGTGAGCACTTTACTCCACGCGATATCGTGCGTTTAACCACCTCGCTGGTGTTTATGGAAGATAATGATGCGTTGTCGAAAGATGGCATTATTCGCACCATTTATGACCCAACGGCCGGTACGGGCGGTTTCCTCTCCTCCGGTATGGAGTATGTGCACGAACTTAACCCGAATGCGGTGATGCGTGCTTTTGGGCAGGAACTGAATCCCGAGTCCTACGCCATCTGTAAAGCCGATATGCTGATCAAAGGGCAGGACGTTAGCCGCATTAAACTGGGTAACACCCTTTCCAACGATCAGCTCCCGCAAGACCAGTTCGACTACATGCTTTCTAACCCACCATTTGGTGTGGACTGGAAAAAGATTGAAGGCGAGATTAACGACGAGCATCAGCTGAAAGGTTTTAATGGGCGTTTTGGCCCCGGTCTGCCACGCGTTTCTGATGGTTCACTGCTGTTTCTGATGCATCTGATCAGCAAAATGCGCGATAACCATAACCTCGATGGCTCGGTGAGTAACGGCGGTCGGATTGGCATTATTCTTAACGGCTCACCGCTGTTTACCGGCGGGGCGGGCAGCGGTGAGAGTGAAATCCGTCGTTATATTCTGGAAGCTGATTTGTTGGAAGGGATTGTCGCGCTGCCGACGGATATGTTCTACAACACCGGCATCGCCACCTATGTGTGGATTTTGTCGAACAAAAAAACACCGGAGCGTAAGGACAAAGTCCAACTGATTGATGGCACCAATCTGTGCGGCAAGATGCGTAAGTCTTTAGGTTCCAAACGTAACATCATGGGCGAGGATGATATTAAGCTTATCACTCGCACCTTTGGCGATTTTGAAGTGGTGGAGACGACCACGCTTGAAGCATTAGGGCTGGAGAAAGCACCAGAGCAAAAATCTAACCGGGGCCGCCAGTCTGCAACGGCTAAAATCGAAGCACCGAAAACCTTCGCCAGCAAAATCTTTAACAGCACGGATTTTGGCTACCGCCGCCTGACCATCGAGCGCCCGCTGCGCTTGTCTGCTCAAGTTACTGATGAAGCGATTGCCACATTGCGCTTTGCGCCGAAGCCGTTTAGCGCGCCGATGGAGCGCTTATATGGCGAGTTCGCAGGGCAGTGGCAAGACGATAATTACGGCGATTTTACCGGGCTGGAAGTTGAAGCTCGCGCCATCATCAAAGCTGAATTTGCCGAGCTGAAAGAGAAGCAAATTAAAGATCTGTTAGACCGTAAACTGTGGCTGGCCCAGCGCGCATTAATGGATAAAGCGCAACAGATCCAAACTGCATTGGGTGCGAAAGCCGGTGGCAAAACACAAGTTAGTGATGACTTTAATGAGTTCCAACTCACCTTAAAAGGCGCGATTAAAACTGCGGGCGTTAAGCTGGATACCAAAGAAAATAAACAATTTATTGATGCTATCACCACTAAAAACCCGGATGCCGAGCCGGTGGTGAAAAAAATTCTAAAAGAAGCCGTCCAGCCGCTGTATGGAGCATTTGAATACCAAGGCAAAGTGGTGGAGTTCGAACAGGATGGCGAGCTGCGTGATAATGAAAATGTGCCGTTAAACCCGGCTATCGCCACCAGTGATTTAATTGAAAATTACTTTAAAGCCGAAGTGCTACCGCACGTTGCCGATGCCTGGATTAACGCCGATAAGCGCGATGCGAAAGACGGTGAAATAGGCATTGTTGGTTATGAAATTCCATTTAACCGCCATTTCTATGTCTATCAGCCGCCACGCCCGTTAGAAGAGATTGATGCCGATCTGGATGCCGTAAGCGCCGAGATTATGAAGTTATTGCAGGAGGTACATTCCTGATGGCTAAATATAAGGCTTATCCAGAATATAAGGATTCTGGGGTTGAGTGGTTGGGGGATATACCTGTTCATTGGGGTTCTAAGCCTCTGAAATTTCTTTGCACCTGTAATGATCAAGTAATTTCTGATTCAACAGAAAAAGATTATGAACTTGAGTATGTTGATATTGGCAGCGTGTCTTCATCGCAGGGGATAACAAAAACAGAAAATATGATATTTTCGAATGCTCCTTCAAGAGCTAGACGGCTGGTTAAAGATGGTGATGTCATTATCTCTACAGTTCGAACATACCTAGAAGCTATTGCTCCAATAATTAATCCTCCAAATAATATGGTCGTTTCCACCGGGTTTGCAGTAATTCGGCCTCTATTAAATCTTGATAAAGGCTTTGCTGCCTATTGTCTGCGTGCTAGTGGTTTTATAAAAGAAGTTGTAGCTCGTTCTGTGGGAGTGAGTTATCCAGCAATAAATGCATCAGATTTAGTTAACATTCCCATCCCGAACTGTTCATTATATGAACAATCAAGAGTGGCTGCCTTTTTGGATCACGAAACCGCAAAAATAGATAAGCTGATCGAAAAACAGCAGCAACTAATTGAACTGTTAAAAGAAAAACGTCAGGCGGTGATTAGCCATGCGGTGACTAAAGGGCTAAACCCTGATGTGCCAATGAAAGATTCTGGTGTTGAGTGGTTGGGGGAAGTGCCGGAGCATTGGATTGTGTCTCCGTTGAAAATTCACGTTTTTACCCGTAAGGGTATAGCTTTTAAATCTACAGATTTCTGTCATTATGGTGTGCGTGTTGTAAAAGCGAGCGATATTAAGCAAAAAAGCATTCAAACTTCAGATGTTTTTTTACCAGAGCTTTTTGCTTTGAATTACCCTAAGGCTATTCTTAATTCTGGTGATATAGTTTTAAGTACAGTAGGCAGCACTCCAGATGTAAAAAATAGTGCCGTTGGGCAAATTGGTCTTGTGCCTCAAAATCTAAATGGATCGCTATTAAATCAAAATACAGTAGTATTTTCTTCTCGGCCTGATGTGTTGAATCAATCATATCTTTTTTTCCTTATTCAAACGAATGTATACCGCGATCATTTAGACCTGCATGCTCATGGAACTGCAAATCAGGCTAGTCTCAATATTACAGATATGTTGGATTTCAAATATGCATGTCCACCATTAATTGAACAAGTAGAAATCTCAGGACATATTCAAAAGTATAATTATAGTTTTGATCTTCTAGAGTCTAAGAGCGAATCTGCAATCAAGTTACTTAAAGAACGCCGCACCGCCCTTATTTCCGCCGCCGTTACCGGCAAAATAGACGTACGCGATTGGGTTGCACCAGACACTCACGAAGTTGAGGTATTACAGGAGGTCACCGCATGAGTATGGATACTACTAACGAGCTGATTTTCCAGAATGAAATCATTGCTCAAATGGTTGCCAAAGGTTGGGTTTGTGGCAAATCAGATGGCTATGACCGCGAACGCGCGCTGTTCTCGCAAGATGCCATTGCTTTTGTACAAAACAGCCAGCCGCAGGAATGGGAAAAATTTGCCAGAATTTACCCAACCGATACTGAACGCCATTTTCTTGATGTGCTGGTAGCGCAACTTAAAAAAGCCGATAACAATGCTACCGATATATTGTCGCGCACTTACGGTACGCTCGGCGTATTACGTCATGGTATTAAAAGCCACAATGCGCGCTTTTCATTATGCCAATTTAAGCCCGAACATAATCTCAACCCGGAAACGCTGGCGCGTTATCAACAGAATATTTGCCGGGTGGTGCCAGAGCTGGTTTATAGCCCCTATGCCACCAAAGCCGCATTTGAAGAGGCTGGCGTAAAAGCTAAGAAATGGCGTATCGATCTGGTGCTGTTTATTAACGGCCTGCCGGTGGCAACACTTGAACTGAAATCTGAATTCAAGCAGGCGGTGCAAAACGCCATCAAACAATATAAAAAAACGCGTTTGCCCAAAGACCCAATAACCCATAAACCCGAGCCGCTACTCACCTTTAAACGGGGCGCGCTGGTGCATTTTGCCGTCAGCCAGTATGAGGTGTTTATGGCGACCAAACTGGCTGGCGATGACACCTTCTTCCTACCGTTTAACAAAGGCACCAAAGATGGCGGCGCAGGAAATGATATCCCCGAAAATGAAAACGAGTACGCCACCAGCTACTTGTGGAATGAAGTTCTACTGCCAGATAACCTGCTGAAAATTCTAGCCAGTTTTGTGCATCTGCAAATTGAAGAAAAAGAAACGTGGAACGGGCTGAAAGGCAAGAGAGAGAGCCTGATTTTCCCACGCTATCACCAGTGGGATGTGGTGAATAAGCTGATTAACGCCGCCACAGTTGAAGGTACGGGTCATAAATATCTTATCCAGCACAGCGCGGGTTCCGGCAAATCTAACTCGATTGCCTGGACTGCCCACCAGCTTTCAACACTCTACGATGAGCAGGGCGAAAAGCAGTTCCATTCGGTAATTGTGGTCACAGACCGCACGGTATTGGACGATCAGCTACAGGACACTATTTACCAGTTTGAACATGCGGATGGCGTCGTTGGGCGTATCAATAATAAAGAAGGTGATGGCTCCAAATCAGAAAAGCTTGCCAGTGCGCTGGAAAACTCCCAGCCGATTATTATTGTCACCATTCAGACCTTCCCGTTCGTGCTGAAAGCCATCGAAAATAGCGTCAGCCTCAAACAGCGTAAATATGCGGTGATAGCCGATGAAGCGCACTCATCGCAGAGCGGTTCTACGGCGCGTCAGCTTAAAGAAGTGTTGATGACTGACGAGGTAGATGACGATGTGGTGTTGTCATCGGAGGACATTCTCGATGCCACTATCGCGGCGCGTAAAGGCAGCAGTAACCTTAACTATTATGCATTTACCGCCACACCTAAAGCGAAAACCCTTGAGCTATTTGGTCGTCGTCCTAACCCGCTAGAGCCCGCATCGAAAACCAATAAGCCCGAAGCCTTTCATGTTTACTCCATGCGTCAGGCGATTGAAGAGGGCTTTATTCTTGATGTCCTGAAGAACTATACCAACTACAAAGTGGCCTATCAGCTGCTACAAAAACTGGCAGATGCAGACCGGGAAGTTGACAGTAAAAAAGCCAAAATCAAACTTAACCAGTGGGTGACATTGCACGATCATAATGTCGCGCAAAAGGTAAAAGTGATTGTTGAGCACTACCGCAAACATGTGATGCATTTACTGGGTGGGCAAGCCAAAGCGATGGTGGTCACCAGTTCGCGTAAAGCTGCGGTGCGTTATAAGCTGGCATTTGATCAATATATCGCGGAAAAAAACTATCCGAAGATTAACACGATGGTGGCGTTTTCTGGCGAGGTGGAATTTGTTGAGAGTGACCACAACAGTCTGGCGCTGCTCAATCAGAAGTTCACCGAAATCAATATGAATCCAGGGCTGAAAGGTCGGGATATGCGCAAAGCCTTTGATAGTGATGATTATCAGGTGATGTTGGTGGCGAATAAATTCCAGACCGGTTTTGATCAGCCGAAATTATGCGCCATGTATGTGGATAAAGCTCTGGGCGGGGTGGAGTGTGTACAGACGCTCTCGCGGCTGAATCGCACCTATCCGGGTAAAGCACAATCGGGCACTTTCGTGCTCGATTTCTATAACGAACCCGATGATATTCTGGCGGCCTTCCAGCCTTACTATCAAACCGCTGAGTTGACAGATGTCAGTGATCCACAGCTAGTCTTCGAGTTGTTCCAGAAACTTCGCACTGGCGGTATTTTCCTGTGGAGTGAAGTCGAGCAATTCTGCGAGGCATTTTTCACTAAAAACAAATCCAACGCGGCGATCAGTAATATCTGTAAACCGGCCGTTGAGCGCTGGAAGAAACGTTATACCTCGGCTATCGATGCCTATGTGCTGGCAAAAGAGATTTTTGAGCGAACCAAAAAAACCAATGATGTGGTGCTTATCACCAACGCCGAAAACAGTTTTAAAGAGTGCAAACAAGAGAAAGACAAGCTGGATATCTTCAAGAAGGACCTCGGCAGTTTTGTTCGTTTCTACGAGTTTATGTCGCAACTCGTTGACTATGATGACAAAGAACTGGAGAAACTTAGTCTTTTTGCCCGCCATCTTCGCCCGCTGCTGCATGAACAGCACGTTGAAGAAGATGAGATTGATTTAAGCAATGTGGAGATGAGCCATTACCGCTTATCGAAAATCCACGAGCAGCATCTCAAGCTGCAGGAAGATGCCGGAGAATACAAAATTGAACCAGGCAACGACATCGGCACCGCCAAGCCGAAAGATAAGAAAGAAGAGTTCCTGTCGAATATTCTGGCACGTCTAAATGACCTGTTTATTACTGACAATCTCAGTGATAAGGACATGATTAACTATGCTTTTACCGTGCGTGATAAGTTATCGGAAAACCAGGCAGTCATGACGCAAATTGCCAACAATACCCGCGAACAAGCCATGCTGGGGGATTTCCCTAAAGCTATTGATGACGCGGTAATGGATAGCAATGATGCTCAGCATGAAATGATGATGCAGTATCTGTCTAACCCAGAACTTGCAAAAGGGTTTGCGCGGGTGGTCTTTGATATGTTGAAAGGGGGTTGAGTTTTTAGCTGGCCGGGCGTGGGATTATTTTTAGTCTTTGTCTGGGAAGGCTAGTGCTTAAATGTCCCCTCATTGAAACTCTGAGATTCGCAGTACTGACGGCGGATTAGGCTATCGAAATCATCTTTGCCAGCTGACCAGCAAATGGTGTATTGAACGTGTTTTTGATACCTTGCAAGACCAGCTTATACCGGAGCTGAGATTGCACAATATTATTGATATGGTGGATGCCAATAGCTAATCACATTAGTACAGCTTGCTGCACTTTTATATCTCATCTGAATGTCACTAACGTTTAAACACTTGCCCCCGATGCCATTCTACAAACTGTTCATGTGGATAATGTTCAGCGCTTTTGGGCAGTAAAATTGTATGCCCTGCGAAATCCCAGAATAACCGTTCAACCATTTGGCTGCCGTTTACGCCTTCTGAGACCAGTAGCTTCATGCGGCCATCAAGCCCTATCACACCCATGTCGAATGCAGAATGGTGTAATGAACATAACGCTATGCCGTTGGTTAGGGTCGTTTAACTGGTTCAGCGCCGCGAGAGAAGAGAAGTATCAACGGTACGATACGTCGATGGTGTACCGTGGTGAGAGCTTAACAGGTGAAATTAAAACGATTTATACCAGCCTAGAGCAGCGTCAGTTATAAAATGAAGGCTAGTAATTTCGGACGGTATCGGTGTTCGGCGTACCAAAGTCAATGCGATGAATCACCATATTCATTGGAGCCCGGTGCCACGTACCGTAAACTGGGCATCTCTGATGCCACTTTTTATACGTGGCGTAAAAATGCGGCAGGATTTATTCGAGTTTTCACCATGAGCAAAAAACATACCGAAGTAAGCAAGTTCTTAAGTTACGTCCTACGCCATCAACCTGAATCAATTGGCTTAACATTAGATAGTGAAGGTTGGGCGGATATCAACTCATTGATTGCCTGTGCTAGCAAGGAAAATCAGAGGCTTGATCAACAGATTATCCAAGCTGTTGTTGAGAGTAGTGATAAAAAACGGTTCGCTATTTCAGAAGATGGACTCTGCATCCGAGCTGTTCAAGGACATTCAACGCAACAAGTAGATATTAGCTTTAAAGAGAAGATGCCCCCTGAGCTCTTATATCATGGCACAGCGACCCGTTTTTTGGAGGCTATCAAAGATCCCGGCCAACTGGCCGGGATCTTTCAGTTCATTTGTTTATATATATGTTTCAACCATTCCTCAGATGAAGACCATTCATTAGGATAATAATAACTACAATCAAGTTTGTTAAGCAGGATGTCCTGTAATTCATCATCTGGCAGAGAAAGTGCCAGCAGATAATCTATTTCAGCCTTCATCTGCAACCGCTCTTCCGCAGTCTCAGTTGCTTTATAAGCTGCCAATGTTTCATCAGCATTACCAAATAGCACTTCAAAATCCTGGTTAAAGTAACACCTTAGTAGATATGACAAATAAGGATATTTTTCGTTAATAATCATGGTGTTGGATATCCAGTAATGATTTTATACCCTGTTGGCATTGAAGGATCTCTCGCAATGATAATTCTAGCATTCGTCACTGAAGAGACATTTGTAGAACCACGAGAGACACTAATACCAATCGGTACATTGGATTGATAATCAATCTCTAAATATCCTTTCTGGCTACCAGAAAGATAACTATCGATTTTAGCCTGATTACTATCAATTGCCTTGCTTGTGACTGCTTCAGCAGTAGTCCTATCTGTAAATGAGGACGCTGATTTAACATTACCCGTTGACACTCTATTTAATAGCTCCGCTTCTGTTTTTCCAACATGCCTATCGATTAGGTGTCCACCTGCCGCTTCATGAGCAGCTAATCCCCCACCAGGAACTATTGAGCTACTCGGTCCGCTTGGTAACTTAGCAGCCTCAATATCAGGTATTTTTTTGCCCGGCAGGAACATACTCGCCAGCATTCCGCCTGTTGCTTCAAGCGCAAGCTGGTTACCTTGAGCCGCTTCTTTCACCTGTCCTGCAACCGCTGACCAGGTTTCACTCTTCATCAGGGCTTTCAGCGTATCTGCCGCAGCCTGATTTTTATCCGCCAGATCGTTTAATGCCTGAGTGCAGTAACTGTCTCCCATGGCACATGAGGTGAGCGCCATCGCCGCATCAGCGCCGTAATCTGCTCCGCCTAATATCGCATCACCTGTGTCAGCCGTCGCATTAATTATACTGTTAACGATAGCGGAGAGAGTACCTTCACCCAGTTTGTCTCTTACATGATCTTTCAGGTTGCTCGTAACCTGCTTAACAGACTCGCGGGCTTGATCTCCACTCATGGAGTTATTCTCCACCGCGTTCTTCCCGGCCTGCGCACCGGCAACGGCACTGCCCGTGCTATCACCGACCAGGCCACCAGACAATCCCGCAGCCAGGGAGCTGAGGTTAACAATAACCTGCTTTTGTGCTTCGGTCAGGTCTTTGGTCTCGATATTGGGGTACAGACTGTTTTTGATGTAGATGGCGGCCAGTTCACCACTTAAAGCTCCGGCACCACCGGCGGCGGCGCTGTTGCCTTGCAGATGAGAGAGCACTGCACCCAACACCGCATGTGCGCCAATGCGTGCCGCTTCATTATCTTCACCGGCGACATCTTTAATCATCTGTGCCAGATAGGGCGCTGATGCACCGGCCAGTGCTTTGGTCATGTCCCCACCCGCCAACCCTTGCAGGGCGGCGGTGGCGGCTTGCGCAATTTTCTGGTAAGTGCCACCGATGCCGTAATCCTTCATGGCTTCTTTATAGACTGGCGACGCTTCTATCTCTTTTTGAGTCGGGTTGAGATGACCGCTTTTTGCCAGTGCATCTTTCGCCGCGGTGGTGGCCTGTATCTGCCCCTGCGTGCTAATAACATCAAACACCTGCCCGCCAATCTCACCAATCAATTGCGCTTCTTTCAGGCGATTTTGCTCTTTCTCTTTATCAAAGATAGGGGTGAGGGCATTATTGGCATGCTCGACGTCGCGGCTCAGGTCATCGACATTTTGCTGTTGTTTGTCCGTATCACGAATAATGATGGTGCCATCAGACACGGCTGCATGGGTGGTACTCTGTGCGTTGCCATCATTATTGGCTCCAACCAACACCAGATTGCCCATGTTGCCGAGGAAGTTATCCGCCACGCTACCGCCGGTGCTGATACTGCCCCCCTGATGCTCGGTTTTGAACTCGGCTTTATTGTCAATATTGCTAAAGCCCAGTGTGCCGGTATCCAGCTTGTTCTTATCTGCCGTTGCCGTAGAGCCAATCACTGCACCATTAAGCTGGGTGTGTTCCCCGACGGTAATATCAAAGCCACCTTTGCCCGCAAAGATACCCGTCTGCTCTTGCACCGAATCAAAGTTGCTGTGCATTTTGTCTTGAGTGGCACTCAGATTGGCTGAACCGCCGCCGGTACCCATAATCACAGCACTGACACCGCCGCTGATACTCTGCTGTTTGGAATCGTAACGGTCACTGTCTTGCTGGCTTTGCAGGGTCAGATTGCGGCCGACATCCGCTTCGACTTTGTCGCCACTGAGTTGTGCGCCCAGCAGGGTGGTATCGCGGCCACTGGTGAGAGACAAGGTGTTGCCACTGTCGAGGGTAGTTTCAGACCAGGAGGTGCCATTACCACTGTCATTACCTTTGGATTTATTGGCATTGGCAAAGATACTCAGCCCGCTTTCTTTACCCAAACTGATACTGGCCCCAATACTGCCACCACTGCTGCTGTTGCTGCCTTCGGTTTTCTGGGTATTGGCTGCACCGAGTAGAAACAGGTCGCGATCGGCATCCAATGTGGTGTCGTGACCGGCTTTGAGCTGGCTCCCGCCAATAATGATATCGCCGCTGTTGGTACTCTGGCCTTTACCGGTGGCGGTGATATTGAGGTCATTGCCCGCGGTCAGGGTTGAGCCGCTGACCGCCTGCTGTTCCTGATGTTGTTGCGAGGTCGATTTTTGTGAGCCTAACGACACGCTGACACCAAACAGGCTGCCGGTATCGCTATTGCCCTGTGCCTGAGCCAGATCCACGGCCTGTTTAGCCGATATTCCTGTCAGAGCCGCTTTGGTGCCTTTTAATGCTGCCAGACGGCCATTGGTTTCGTCTTTTGCCTCTTGTACGGTTGTCACCGCCGTGTTCAACGCTGAACCTACCGCGCCGGAAAGGGCGAGTGTCAAGCCACTGCTTTTTTGTTCATAAAGTTGATCGCTGCTGCGTTTGTCCTGACCCGGTTCAATGACGACACTATCCCCGGTGACATTCAGGTTTTTATTGGCCAGAATATCCGCGCCACCAATATGGGCAGTGCCGCCAGCGTTGATGGTGACATCGCCGCCCGTGCTACCAATAGTGCTGGCGCTTTGGCTTTGTGTCGTCCCGGAATCACGGCTTTGTTGGCGTGATGAGGTGCTGCCAATAGTGACCCCGATGCCGCCGCCACTGAACATGCCGCTTTTTTTCTGTTCAGACAAGCGGTAACTGGATTGTTCTTCGGTGGCCGCCACAATATCCACATTGTTGCCCGCAGTCAGTGCGACATTATTGTCACCGACAACCGCAGAACCTTTCACCAGTAAGTCATTACCGGCAGATAATGAGACATTTTTACCACTGAGCAGCGAGCCTTGTTCCTGTGTGGCGTAATCTTCAGAGACCACGTGGGTGGTGGTCTTCGACAGCCTTTTCTTCTTAACGGTAGTTTCTTCAAAGAAGGAATAATCACTTTCTGTCGCCGTGGTCACATTAATGTCATGACCGGCTTTCAGCGCAATATCACCACTGGCCTGCGCCTGTGTGGCCTGCAGATTAATGTCATGACCGGCCAGAATGGTGGTATCCCCACCGCTGACGATTTCAGTCCCTTGCTGACGGATGGACTCATTAATTTGCTGTTTGCGATCACCGTGGTTTTCGCTGTAGGTGCTGCTTTGCTGGGCATTAAGATTGACGTCACGGCCAGCTTTGAGGGTGGTGGCGTTATCTGACACCAGCGCTGCTGCCTGGGAGTTGATATCACGCCCGGCATCCAATGTCAGATTATTGCCACTGGTTATCACTGAGCGGGTGGCATCAGTGGTGCGGTTTTCACTGTTATTGGTTTTTTGTTGGCTATTTTTCTCCGCTGTTTCCAGCGAAATATCACGCCCTGCGGACAGCCCCACATTCCCTTTCGCAGCCAGTTCACTGGCTGTCAGTGACACATCGTTACCTGCATTGAGTGTCAGATCGCCGCCAGCACTGATTTCACTGCTCAGGCTGTCGCGCTGCTCACTTTGTTGATAACCGTTGCGACGATCACGCTGTAGATTATGTTCATTATTGCTGAGCGTGGTATTAGCCGTAATGGCAATATCTCCCCCCGCTTGCATATCCAGGTTACCACCAGCAGACACCTTGGCACCGGTGACTAAAATGTCTTTTCCTGCATTCAGGCTGAGAGAGTCCCCAGCGCTGATAGTGGAGGTATCGCCAATTTCTGTGCGGGTTAATGACAAGGACTCGCTATTCCAGCGGCCATTACCGGCCGTCGTTGCTGTCCACTGTTGGCTGAGTGTTTGATTGATAATATTGCCATCAAGGCTCTCCAGTGCCACTCGCTGACCGGCGATGCTGGAGCCAATATTACTGATATCACCGATAGCACTCAGTTGCAGATCACCGCCGGACGTGATTTTCCCGCCTTGCAGGTTGCTGAGGGTGATTTGACTATTCACCGCCAATAATTGGTCGGCCTTGAGGGTACTTCCCGCGTTAATGACCTTGCCTGCCGCGAGATTGACCTGATTACCACTGATAACGCTGCCGTTTAGCGAGGCGCTATCCGCTTTCGCCAAATACAATTTGGGAGCTAAAACAGTCTGGCCGTTAACATTAATCTCTTCCCACCAGACAATACTTTTGTTCAGGGCAGCAACCTGTTCCGCTGTCAAGCTGACACCCAGTGTTAGCCCCAGCCCGCTTTGGGCTTGTGCCGCGTTGTCGATAAGGTATTGCATCTGGGCTAAATCAGAGCCAAGGCCATTGAGGTAACGCTGACCAGTTTGGCTCAGGACCGCATTACTGATATAGCGGGTGTCGAAAGCTGCATCGCCGAGGAAGCGATAGTCATAATCGGGTTTTAGGTTTAAGCGATCGAGGAAATAGGCTGAGCCGAGGAACTGTTTTTGGTCAGTAAACTGGCTGTTATTTTCCTGTGGTGCGGCTCCCGGCTGCTGGCCCAGCATGGCGTACAAACCGTCAAACAGGCTGTTATCGAGTTGCCCTAATTCATTCAGTTTGGGGTTGGTGGTGATCAGATACGGGCTGCTTGGGTCAGGGGCCAGCACAAAGTGGCCATTGTTGCTATTCGGCAACGGATAATCCGCCAACTCCGTGGCATTATTGCCCAAGGAACCCAGCGCGTTCTGCAAGTTATCTTTCCAGACTGGCGTCCCCACGGTGATATATTGGTCGTCCGTCAGATCTTGTGCCTGAGCAGTGCCGATATTATCTGGTTGTGATTGTAAATCCAGCTTAGGGGCCGCCAGTGTATGGCTCACTCCGCCTGCATTTGGCGTGGCTGTGGTGTTACTGATATCGCCAGTGAAATGAGCATTAACTGCGCCACCGGCTTGAATGACGGAGCGATAGAGCTGGCTGTCTTCACTGCGTTCAGTACGAATATCCCCATCAGCGGCGTAGGTAACAGATTGGTCCTCGATTTGCCCCAATGCATAGATATTAAGGGGCTGTAATTTGGACACTTCATACCAGTATCTGGATTCAGGGAGTTCCCCTGTGCGGTAGGTTTGATAGCGTGTTTCTGTCCCCGCCAACCAGGACTGGTTATTCAGCGTATTACCCGTAAGAGAGATATCACCATTAGAGAGGATATCGCTAGCCAGGTTATCGAGCGTTTGAGCGGTTACGACCAGATCTTTACCGGAAGATATACGTCCAGCCGCTCCCTTGCTGGTGACTGAAAGGGTAGAAACAGATAATGCCAGCTCTCGCGTTTTCTCAAAGGGGGCGGCATAGGTTTCTGTATGACTCACTTGATTGGCATCATCCCCGGCTTCTTGCTGGGTGATTTTTATCGTGTAGTAACCCACCTCGCCTTCTTCGAAGAAACTCAGTGGCACTTTTACTATTGCACCATTTAACCAAGGATATTCATTAGTCAGATCCTTGTCTGTGCGGGTCACACTCAATCCATCACGCTGATTCAGCAAATGGTTGGTATTGATGGTGATATCACCGTGCCCCGTCTCAATGGTGCCGGAGGTGTTAATAACCTCGCTGTTGGCACTGCCGGTGGTATCTTTCTGCATCCACAGACTGTTGTCCGCTAAAATATCGCCGTAGTGGTTGGTTATCTGGTCGGCCAGCAGTTGCATATTGCCACCGCTGTACAACATGCCGCTGTTAAACAATTGACTGGCGGCGTTTAATAGCAGGTCGCCTGCGGTACCAATAAAGCCGTTGTTGCTGATAGTGCTACTACTCAGCAGTTGTATGCGGCCTCCAGCTTGTAGACTGGCCGTATCATTTTGTGTGATACCCATGGCCTCAATACGGACATCGCCGTTACCCCCGCGCAGTGTTCCGCTGTGAGTAAACTGCCCCAGACTATGGATAGACAGGCTTTGACCCTGTGTAGTGCCCGTGAGAGTGATATCCCCGTGACTGGACAGGTTGAGCATTTTGCCTGCGGCCAGTGTGCCATGCTGTGTGAGGGCATCATTGAGGGTCAGGGAAAGATTGCCCAAGGCCACCAATTGCCCAAACAGGCTAAACCCGCCACTGACGACAGTCAGGTCGCCTGCGCTGAATAACTTAGCATCCTGTTGATTATCAATTTGTTGCGCCTGTACGCTCATCTGGCGAGTGGCCAGCAGGGTGCCAGCATTATTCAGGCTGCCAATCTTCAGTTGCAGGTTGTCGCCCTGTACTGTTCCCCGATTGTTGAAAATATCGAGTGTCAGCCGGTTATCGCCCGCCGCTATCAGCGTACCGGAGTTATCCAGTCGCGTACCGTTAAAAGTGATGTTATTCGCTTGCAGCCAGCCGCTATTGTTGAGGGCGAGAGCGCCAATATCTAAATCTCCCCCGACAACAATTTTGCCTGTGTTAAGCATCGGCGTCGTCAACACGAATGTGCTGGCTTCGGTGCTCTGAATGTTACCCGCGTTATCTAACCCCGCAGCATTCAGCTTCAACCCGTTTTGGCTGCGAAGATCGCCACTGGCAAGGTTATGGAACACGCCACTCAGTTGGGCATTGAATACATCCTGGCCTTGCATCACCCCGTTATTGGTCATGTCTACCGCGTGTAGCGCCAGAGAATTGGCCTGTATACGCCCCTGATTATCGACTTGGGTGGCATTCAGGGTTAGTAAGCCATTGCTCAGCATCTCACCGCTTTTTTGTTGGGTGATGTCGCGACTTATTTCAGACTTAAGCTGATTAACCCCGGCGATGACACCATTGTTGAGCAGCGAATCGCCTTTCAGGAACAGCGAAGCCGCCTGCCAATTGCCGTGGTTAACCAACGCCAGCGCGTTAATCGTTGCTTCACCGAGGGTGACTATTTGACTACCTACACCGCTGTTAACATTACCGGTGAGATCGAGTTGGATGCGGTTATTCGCCTGTAAAATCCCGGTGTTATCCAGCTGGCGTGCCGCCAAAATAATCTGCTCGCCTTGCCACGTCCCGGCATTGCTAACAGCCGCTGCATTCACCTTCAGATCACCGCCGCTCAGTAACTTACCGCCGGTGGCATTGTTCAAGTCCTGTTGCAATTGCAACACCAGACGCTCGACACCAATCAGATGACCACTGTTAGTTAACTGCTCAGCATTTAACTGTGTAGTGGTACCTTGCGCTTCACCCTGGTTGATAAATTGCTGTGCATTGAGGTTGAGCTGGTTCTCACTGAGTATTTTCCCATTATTGGTCAATGACTTCGTATTTAGCGTGAGAGGGCCCTGACTCAATAATTGCCCGCGGTTGGTGAGCTTTTGTGTGGCGTTTGCTGTGAGTTGGCTGATACCTAATGCACTGCCGGTGTTATCCCAGGTTTGTGTTTCAATATTCAGGCGGTTGGCTTGCAGTTTACCGGCATTGTTCAGTTGCACACCTTGTAAAGTCAGAGCGTTACCTGCCAGCAAACGTCCGGTATCTCTATTGGTTAATGTTTGTGCATCAATAATGGCATTGACGTCGGCCTGCACTAGCCCGCTGTTATCCAGATTGTGGGTTTTCAATGCCAATGCGTTTGCTGCCAAGGTGCCGCTGTTGCTCAATGAGGGAACTTCCAGCGTTAATCCCTGACTAGCCATCAGTGAGCCGCTGTTGTCCAGACTACGGGTAAAGGCCAATTCGAGCTGCGGAGCGCCAATCCGTCCACTGTTGACCAATTGCTCACCACGCAGCGCCAACTTTTGTCCTGCTTGCAAGGTTCCGTGCTGATTGAGCTGATTAACCGTCAGCATCAAATCGTGGTCAGCCTGCATACGCCCTTGCTGGATAAGGCTGTCACTACGCCAATCAATATTACGTGCGACTATATCTGCCCGGTTTTCAGTGGTTCCAGAGACAAGATTCAGGTCACCCAACGTAGTAAAAATACCGGCAAGCTGGGCATTCTTCTCAGTATTCAATGTAATGCTATCTTTGGCCTGAATTTGCGCACGGTTACCGGTGGTGAACTGTTCTCCCGCCACGGTCAGGGCGCGATCGCCAGACAATAACCCACTCAGCAGCAATGTTTCCCCTTGTAGGTGAATATCGCCGGAACTGAGTAGCGCCGAGCCTTCAGTGGCCGTCAGGTTGCTGTTGATAGCGAGACCCTGCTTCCCGGTCGCCCGTCCCGCCAGCAGGAACTCACCTGCTCGCACGTTCAGTGGCCCTTCGGCGTACAGCGCCCCATCGACATTCAAGGTATCACGCACCGTCAGGGTTAACTGCTGTTCTGAGCCAATCAGACCGCGGTTATTCACCGTATCGGCATTCAATGTCAA
Organism: Yersinia kristensenii; assembly: GCF_900460525.1. Taxonomy (NCBI): domain Bacteria; kingdom Pseudomonadati; phylum Pseudomonadota; class Gammaproteobacteria; order Enterobacterales; family Yersiniaceae; genus Yersinia; species Yersinia kristensenii. The sequence continues at coordinate 739,174 of NZ_UHIY01000001.1, read as the reverse complement.
TGCGCCAGCTGATTGCAGTTGACCACGATTGTCGAGTTGTCTGACATCTAGGTTTTGGGAACCCTGAGCTTGCATCAGCCCGCTATTATTGAGGCTTTGTGCCGTTATTTGGTTGTGGCGATTGGCTGCAAGTTGTCCACTGTTATCCAGTGTGTCAGCCTGTAGTGTAAGATCCCGCCCGGCGGTAAGCTGCCCCTGCCAATTTGCATTACCACTGAAAGTGAGATGAATATCGCCCTGTGCACTGAACAGGCTGTTGCGGGTACTTTGCAGGTCAGTACCTTGTAGAGTGGCATCACCGCCAGAGCTGGTTTTACCCGCCAAATTCAGGGTGCCACCTTGTAAGGTCACACCATCCAGACCCGTTAGCGTGGAACCCTCATCCAGAATTAGGTTGTTTTGCGCTGTCGCAAGCACGGTTCCAGCCCCGAGCTGGCTATTCAACCACTGTTGCTCGGTGCCTTTCAGCGTCAGCGTTTGCCCGCCGACCAATTTGCCTTGAACGTCGCTACCCGCCAGTATCGTACTGTTGGCTGTACGCAACTTGCCTGCCGAATCCAGAGTCACGGCTTTGGCCGCACTGATCGTGGATTGCTCCAGTACCAAATCGCTGCCTTTGAGTGCCAGTTGCTGGTCCGAATTGAGCGAAGCGTTGTTCACCGTCAGCTTGCCCTGGCTGTTCAACACCATATCCTGCCCGGATTTGTGGCTGCCACCCAGAGCCATTTCAGTCGCGCTGACATTCAGGTTGCCCTGTGCCAGCGAATTATTGAGGGTCAGCTTGCCGCTGCTATCCAGTTGGATATCCCCCTGACGGGCATTGAGGTTACCGAGGTTAACACCCACCCCTTTCTCACTGGACACCAGACGGATGCGATTGGCATACATCCCACCCAATGCGCCGGTATCAACCGCCACTTTGGGCACATTACCTTTGCCTTGCAACGCGCTGACATGACCGGCCGCATCCACCCGGTTACTACCGGCAATCAGAGTGAGGTCTTGTGCATAAAGTTGGGCGTTAATCTCAGTGGCACGGCTGATAATTGACAGTGCACCGCTTTTGCTGGCATCGAGGCCTTTGCCCTGAATGGAGATGGCCCCTTGGGTGACTTCTAACGCCTGCAATTTACCGTTGGCATCCATCATTGGCTTGCCGGTGGTCAGTGTCACATTCGGGGTATTAATAAATCCGCAACCATCGCAGGTGATACCGTAAGGGTTTGCCACCATGACACTGGCTTGCTTACCGGCCACTTCCAGATAGCCTTGCAACTGTGAACGGTTAGCACCCACCACTTCATTGATAATGGCTTTGGCTTCGTGACCTGTTTGCAAATTAGGGTTGTTTTGAATCAATCCACCCAGTTGAGATTGCGTCAACTGACCAGTAGCATTATTGAGGATCAGTCCCTCTTTACCCACATTGAAGTCGTTATATTGGTTGTGGGAAATTCCGGACTGATTAGGTGTCGCGATGTTCACCACCGGCACACCATTACCGGCTTTATCTAGCTGTGTATTGCCCCCGGCAACACTCACCTCCGCCGCCAGTGCGGGCATAACCGGTTGCAACACCAACAGGGCGCACAGGGTATAGCTCAGCAATTGATGATGAGTTTTGATGGTTGACTCGTTATTATTATTCATCCCTGATAACCCTATATATACAAAAAGTTAAATAACGAAATTGATGCGGTAGTAAACAGAAACACGATCTGGCTCCAGCCAGTCGGGATAGGCTAACGGCCAGCCGACGGTAAACTGGCTACTGAAATAGCGATGGCGATTACCCACACCGATAGCGCCGCCCCACAACTTGCCCGAAGCATAACTGTCAGCGGTGTCATGGCGCAGATAGCCCCCGTCAATGGCTGCCAGTGCAGTGATATTGCCCAGTAACGGCAGAGTGGCCAGTGACCAGTTCACTTCGTTACGCCAATAACCGCCTTTATCGCCAGACAGATACTGCTCTTTAAAGCCGCGCACTGAGGTTTCACCACCAATAGTCAGTCGCTCGCTGCCGTATAAATTATCCGGTGTCCATTGCCCATAGAAACTAGTGAGCCAGCTCCAGTCTTGCGCCAGAGGCAGGTAATAACTGCCAGACAATGTCCACTTATTGAATTCGGCTTTGGGTGCGCTGCTATTTTTGCCATTATCATCCTCGGCCCCCAACCAGGGGACACCGCGACTGTAAGCGGGGTTCAAGGTGCTATAGCCACCCCAGAGTTTCTGGCTGTGATTAACCCCCAATACGACACTGGATAATTTGCGGCTGCTACTTGGCAAAAAACTGTCATTGAGATAATTGCGATTAAGGCGATGAGTGAGGCCGAGCGACAGGCCAGTCTTCATATCACTGTCCCGGTACACCACACGCGAAATGGCGAAACGGTGCGTCTGGCTATCGCCACTGGAGAGCCAATCAAAGCCACGGTTAGTCACGGTAGAGAGATAATCGCTGTAGGAGTAATTGTAATCCGCCAGCCAGTAACCATAGGGAACACTGACCCCCGTCTGCACACTGCGGGCATTATGGCTGCTGGCAAAATCGCTACTACGCGAACCGGAAACAAACCACTGATCAGCTAAGCCAAGCAGATTATTAGCCGTCAGTGAGCCATTGTTCTGGCCAGTCCCGGTACTCTTTTGCCCACTATTATCAAAACCGACACCAATATTCAGAGGGAATTCAGGTGTTGCAGTGAGATTGACGATGGAATAACCCGCTTCGGTGCCTGGCAATATTTCAATTTGCACCGGAGTTTGGCGTAAACGGTTAATTTGCTCCATGCCCTGTTCAATATCGCGCAGATTAAGAATTTTCCCCTCAAGTCCTGGGAATGCCATTTTTAATTGACGCGAAGTTTTGCCGTCTAACTCTATTTTTTGTAGTTTACCTTCCAGCACAACCAGTTGTAGGGTGCCTTGTGATAAATCCTGTTCAATAAGAAAGACTCGACTGGTAATATAACCACGCGAAATATACCAATCAGATATTTCTTGTATTAATGTCTGAATCTGATTTAAGCCCAGACATTTATTCAGATAAGGCTGAAGTAAATTATGTTTATCCCGAGCAGGTAAATGATCAGCGCCTTGCAGTTGAATAGTATTAATCTCAAAACAGGCCCCAGTCGGTGCTGTTAGCGGTTTTGGCGCAACAAACTCGGGGCTTAAACTACGTTGTAATTCTTGGCGCTGACGCTGGTTTTGTTCCAAAATATCGCGCTGCTGCTGCTGAATAGTATTTCTATCCGCTGGGCTCAACATATTAGCGTAAGCAGAAAATGGTAATGAAAGACACAGCCAAACCGCTGCTATCTGTAAATATTTAGACATGGCATCCATTCCAGTTTTTAGTGGATTTATTATTTTGGCGTATTATATCGATTAGCGGAACGACTGCAATTGATGAAATGAAAGGCTAACGGTAGCCTGTTTGTGTAACGATCTGATGTGGAAGAAGTAATATTAAATACCAGAGGATTCTTGAAGGTTATAATTCAATGAATTACATTGGATTATAAGTGAATTAATCTGGATTATAACCCCCACATGTAATATTGGTCTTAAAATATGCATTTCTTTGAATTTTTACTCTAAGAGACGGTGATGACTATTTCACCTGCGCACAGTGAGGCCCACAAAGCGTTCGGGCTGAGTTTTCATAATACAATAAGGGGGCTACTTGCCTACATAGAGTTTTCATTTCCCAGTCATATTGTTCACTGACAAATTATTTTCAGCTACCTGTGTAGGTATCAAACTGTGGGAGATTATTGATCTCTATGACAGAACTGTCTGAAGGCAAACTCTCATCACGCAGGTAACGCGTACAACCAATCTTGGCACTTGGGGCACTGCTTGGTCCCGTGCCAGTGATGATTGCACCAGCAGCATTTCCAGCGTCGTTTGAGGGTATTACAGGGAAGTCGACGGGGTTTGATTATCCCCCTCTCAGTTTGTTGGGCATTTTCACCGGCCTTAGATTTCTGACGGTCATTTGCGGAACTGAAGCAACAGGTAGTCAACCGCTTTACACCGTCCAAACTGCCAGGTGTATGAACAAAACTTTTCACACCGGTAAGCTCATCAATAACAACGCTTATTTTCAGTCTGCAATATTCACAAAACAGAATATCGTAATCTTCCTGCGCTGTGGTTAAGGGGGTAACCCATTCTCCGTGGCGCGTGATGGCGTGTGGCGCAAATACAAATTCAGACATGATGAACTCCGTCATTGAATGAAAAATGCCCACGAGAACCGCAGGCATCATGTTGGTATGTGGGGGGGTGTGGTCTGTAGAGGTATTACGAAGATTGAGCACGCTTCCTGCCGGGCCTGGTAGTTTTGTTGAGTGCTTTCACTTCACCTCTGCCAAAAGTTCGCATGTTGCCAGGTAATGCCAGACGAGCGAACGTATCTATCTTTGTCAGATATCCCACGGCACGCTGTAGTCCTTCCTGCTTATCGATATCGTCATGTTTCACCATTCCTATACCTGGCTTCACATAACGTTCAGGCTGTGCATTACAGTTGAAGTACGTGCCTTTGCCTTCTGTAATAACCGACGTCCAATACTCACCAAACTGTTTACAGATACTGATATCTTGCCGAGCTTTATTACCATCGAGGAAGAACAGGGTGTGATAATGGAAACCTCTGTCTAACCCATATTCCAGTTTCCATACCATTCCCAGTACATGTTTGAATAGTCGCTTTCTTTTCATATTGCGAAGCAACTGCTGACGTTGTTGCTTTGCTATTTCTGGCGTAATACTGCCTGAATGTATTTTTGCCCATGACAGGTCCAGACGAATAACCAGCAACCGTGCATGTTGATTAAAAAGATGCTGAATATAATTCGTTACCCCCTTCAGATTCTTAATTGAATTTCTCTGGTATTTCCTGAGGTCTTGCCTGAAAGCAGACTTACTCACTTCATCACGATATTCGGTTACCAGCTTATTCAGCATGATAGCGGTATTAGTCGTATCTGAATTGATCATCACGCCATTGTAAACTCTGCAATAAAAATCATAGCGTTTACGTACTTGTTGGAAACAGGTAATTAATGGATGAAGCTTACGAAACTGCAGGAACGTATCCGGTATCTGGTCAAGCAGACGCATAACATCCAATACATCGATAGCATGATTGATTTGTTTATAATTCGAGTTATTAAGCAATATTTTAAAGGGCAATGTCTTTTTACGTATTATCGTTTTTAGTAACGTATATACGTGATGGAGCTTTTCAATGTTAATACTGTTATCTGTTAAGGATACTACCGTTGAGTTGTTTTCATTATGGAACTCAGAGCAGTTTAGGAATATATCTTTTGATTTACTCATGCTTTTTATATCCGTGATATAGCCACAATACACCTGGGTGATTGTGGTAAGGATTATACGTATTTATACACACTTGCATCTTTATATTGTTTTTCTGGTAATTTAACTGAACGGTTAAGTAACGATTGAATTAATGGGTTAATCGCTATTACTACTATGAAATAAATAGTGATAACAATAGTAATGTGTAATTATAACCCTACTATGATGTCAATTATGAATAATGATAATACCAATAAAATAAGAGCCTCAATTGAAATAAGGTATTTATCCCGAAAGAGAAAGGCTTGAGAGACTAAAAGGTATGTATAAAGTTAGTGACTATTACTGCAGGATATAAAGAGTAAGTTTATTCAACACGGGATTCGTTAATTCTTTCTTTAAACCAGTTTACTACTTCACTTTCCAGCCAGCGAGAACTACGCCCCATTTTAATAGGTGCAGGGAACTTACCATCCTGGATAAGTTTATAAAACCATTTATCAGTCATACCAGTGAAGTTGACGATAAAAGCCATGTCGACCATTTTGTCGTTATAAATATCAATCATGCTCATGAGAGGTCCCAGTGTAATTCAGGAGGACGCCGACGGCATCCTTTCATGTCATGGGTTGAATATGTTTAGTTTTACATAATCTCATTACGTGTGGCTAGCTTATAGACTGCACATATGAATCGAATTGAAGGAGCGTAGAAGAATTTCATTAAACACTGAAATTATGAATTCATAAAAGAGCTGATAAGCCAGAAGAAACAGGTCACTCAATGATATCAAGCACTACAATTTAGCCTATAAAAACACTAAAAAATTGACTACTTAATTAACTAGCTATTACACTAAATTTTTAGTGTAAAGAGCAATCCGGATAGTGAAGGTAGATAGATATGACTCAGTCAATTCATAGTGCGAGAATTAATAACAAAAGAGATCTTAGATTATTTCTCTGGTATTTATCCGATAAAGACAAAGCTATAATCTTCAATATACTTTCCGATCTTAAGGGGGTTTATGATGTTAATGATGTGTTCGGGCAGGATTTTGAACTTGCGGAAAATGCAATTAATCAGGCTTTAATAACCATAAAGGACAAATCAGTAAAAGCAATTTACACCGTTTTATTTGATATCTTCAAAAATCTTAAAGTGCCAGAAAGTGAATTTTCATGGATTAAAAAATGTCCAGACGCATGTTACTTTGCATGGGTCTATATAAAAACCATACCTCATGAACAAAATTCATTATTACTCCCTGATATAAATATTGTTTCTAAATTAAGACCTGGCACATACTTAGAAGATCACGATTTTATTTACAGCAAACTTCAACTTACTCAATACCCAGTTAATAACAAAGAGCGCACACAAGCTGTTATAGATTTTTTTGACAGAGTACCTACTAATTTACGCGCAAAACTTGATTTTATGAAATTAATCCGGCTGGAATGGGAGCGACGCTATACTTTAAACGTTAACTTTCCGTTATCAACAAAAGAGAAGAAAAAATGTGAATGGGCATGGAATTATATACAGAAGGACAGGAGCAGGCTGAATACAAAACAAAAAAGAACATTGGATGGCACTCCATCCGCAATATATAATTCACCGCCCACTCATCATGGCGAATTATTGTCTATTTTTAGACCATCAGGGTCTTATGAAAAATACATGGCCATAAAATTCATGTATATCTTTAATTATGTAGCAGATGATTTTTTTATTAAGCGATTCAAAAAAGCATGGGAGGTCCATAAGAGCAGGAAACTCATCAGTATCAATAAAAAGAAAATTACTCCAAAAATATTAAGCTCTACTGATTTACATGATATTCCTGATGTGCTTGATCATATTAATGAAAGTGCTTCTACCGATTCTACAGTTAGAGAAAATGAAATTGTAATTAGAAGTAAAGTTTCCAAACGTAAGAGGAAAAAGAAGAAGGGAAAATAATACTATTTTGTATATCTATTTTTCTTTGTGCTATGAATTTTTAATAAAGCGAACTCAGTTTTTTTCAGTTCTATATCACTTAGGTGATGCTATCTGAGTAATTTATTAGCCAGATATTTGTAACTCATTGATCTAACACACCGATCGAAACACCACGCATAAATAGGTAATACCTATCAATTATTACAAGTCGATCGTTATAATCAATAGGTTATGACGATCGGTTTCAGCTTATTGATCTGCACTAACGATTATCCCATCTCCCGAAAAATGAATACGATTGCACAGAAGCATTCTCTGTATCTATCAAAAGAATATTCTGATTTTCATTACATTAGGCCATCGAGCCTATCGACAACATGCTCCCATTAAACGGGGTTTTAAGGAGACTCAATGACTCAAACTATACGTGCAGGACTGCTACTTGCAGGAATGACGCTCTTTAGCGCAACAACACAAGCCGTCGTCGGGGAGCAGCAGTGGGGGAAATGGTACGGCAATATCGATGTCATGGAGTTTGCGTTGAACACGAATAATAAAGCAGGAGAAACCCTGACGCTGCGTTGCAGTGATAGTCAATTGGCAGTGACTTATGAAGATACGAAAGGACATTACCGTGTCAATAGCGAAGGCCTTAATGATGTCCAATTGCTAATAGGCAAGAAGGCGTACAGCCTAAACAGTTCAGCCTTCTCCGCACTCAAACACAGCAGCGCAAAAGACAATATCACTTTCTCCTCGCGTCAGAGTGGGGAATCAGCCCCCTTCAGTGCTCAGGGCCTGAAAGAGGCTCTGCAGGACATCACCTGGCAGGATTGCACCAGCCATTAATTAATTGAAAGGAAATCTCATGCGTAGATTCATTATGTTATCACTCAGCAGCGTAACGTTGCTTATTCCCGCCGTATCTTCAGCGCTGGATGTCTATGGGGAAATTCATCCTGAACGCTATACCTTTTTTCTCAATGATAAAGGCGGTGACAATTTAAAGCGTTTAAATAATAAGATGGTCAGCGCTATTGGCAAGGTTCGTCCTGGTAATATGCAGGATGCCCTGAACATGAGTAATTTGCAGAAAGAAGGATATGACTCGGTCGGAATTGCATCGTTTGTCCCTGAGAGTATCCAGAAATCGACGGTACGTGACGACGATCAACCTGTAAAAGCAGTGACTTGCCTGATGTCCACTGTCACGGTCCCACACGCTAGCCGTCATATCACAATGGAAAGAACCTGGTGCAAGGATGAAGTGGGTGCCGAATACATTGGCTTCAACGGGTGGCCGTTGCGCAGTGCAATAGCCAAGTCTTGCCGTGTGGGTGACAATGATTGCCCTGTCTATCTGACTCTGCAGAACGACGATCCCACTGTGCGGGATGATTCTGTTAATTTCGTTCCAGTACATCCGCCAAAACCACAAGCTCTTCCCGAACCGGCACCAAAGGAAACTGATCCGGCAATTGTGAGCAAAGTCGTTGCCGACCTGAAAGCCAATGGCTGCGCAATCATCAACAAATATAAGCAATCTCCCCCTCAGTGTGGCTCAGTGATTGAAGTGGTTACAGGGAAAGGCATGGATCGCGAGGGTATCAGATCTTACGAAATTGATTATGCGGAAGCAGGTACTGGCTGGCGAGTGCAATGGCCTGTCAAGCTGACCTATCGCGGTACGACTTTAATTCGTTTTAAAGATGGCGATAGTTTTGATGCCGTGGACATTGAGGATCCCACTAATAATCAACCTTCCGCCACATCGACACAAAGTAGTGCCTGGAAAATGGCCCGCAATGAAAGCTCAATAATATTCACGACAGAAAATGAATCCGGTACACAACTTGAACTGGCCTGTGGTGAAAATGGTGATTTTGCAGTCCGATATGGAACAGAAGGTCACTGGACGTCTTCAGGTCCTATGTCACCGCTGAGTCTGAAGGTCGGAGCAGATGAATTTAGCCCGGACCAGATATTCTTTGAATCACTCAGCCACCTTCCACCCAGCAGTAAAATCGTTGTATTACAAATGGGTCATGAATACGGGAGTTTTTCCAGTCATGGCTTATCTGAACTGTTAAAGGGGATCTCCTGGAAACAATGCCTCAATCCGCAGAGCAGTATATAGAAAGGAACTCTTTATGCCGAAAGACACCTGCAAACCTGAAATGCCGGACGTTACCTGGCCTGTTGTGTTGGTCGTTACAGGGATCACTTTAATGCGCAGCGACTCTATAACAATCAAAAGTATGGGGGCAGCGCTCACGACGTTACACCTAATCCGGATTGTCAAAAAACTCGCCATATCGGCCTGAACACCCGACCTGCTGGCCTGGAGGATAATAGTCATATGCCTGAAAATACCAAAGGGAAACTCGGCAGGCTGAAAGATAAATTAAGCTTTGCCCGAAAGACGTCTCCTGTCGATATACCAATTGAAACAGTTGAAGAGCCTAAACGGGACAGCGCTGTTGAACCGTCGGTTTCTCGCTTATCAAAATATAAACCGTTGCTTGAAAATATCGTTATCAATGGGCTGTTGAATATTGCTGAAGATAAATTAAACGACGATATTTTTGTTGAATCTGTCTTCAGCAAAGCCTATGAGCTTTTACCTGCACCAGTAAGAATGGTGGTAAAGCGGGAATGGTGTTTGAGCTACCTGCAGTCGCGTAAGACACCGCTTCTGGTGAAACTGCAGCTTTATCGGGATGAAAGAAACCGTGCTGAAGAGCCTGCAGCGTTGCCTGATAAGGAACACATTGCCCAACCGATTTTACCTCCCGCGATACCGTAAACAATTTTGTCATTAAATCAGGGCCATCCTTCGGGGTGGCCTTTTTTATGCCCACTTTTTGTTAAGGAATGAATCATGACCCGTTTAGCCTCCCGCTTTGGCCGGGTGAACTCCGTTCGCCGCGACCGCCCCCTGACCCATGATGAACTGGCCTACTATGTGCCCAGTGTGTTTGGTGAAGATAAACATGCCTCCCGCAGCGCCCGATACACGTATATTCCGACTATTACGTTATTAGATAAATTGCGCGAAGAAGGGTTTGTGCCGTTCTTTGCCTGCCAGACCCGGGTACGAGATTTGGATAAACGTGAGCATACCAAGCATATGGTGCGGTTACGCCGAACAGGGCAAATCACGCAGAGAGAAGTGCAGGAGATTGTTCTGCTCAACAGCCATGATGGCTCCAGTAGCTATCAAATGCTGCCGGGTATGTTCCGTGAAATTTGCAGCAACGGTCTGGTTTGTGGTCAGAGTTTTGGCGAAATTCGTGTACCGCATAAAGGGGATGTGGTGGAAAAGGTAATTGAAGGAGCCTACGAAGTACTGGGGATATTTGACCAGATAGAAGAAAGTCGTGAAAGCATGCAGTCATTGACGCTATCTGCGGAGCACCAACATGCACTGGCCCATGCTGCATTGACCTACCGTTACGGTGAGGAGCACCATCCGGTCACTGAGTCGCAAATCCTGATGCCTCGTCGCTGGGAAGATAAAAAAGATGACCTCTGGACAACATTTCAGCGTGTGCAGGAGAATCTGACCAAAGGCGGGCTATCGGGTAAGAGCACTGGAGGAAAACGTGCCCGGACCCGTGCTATCAGTGGTATCGATGGTGACATCAAACTCAATCGGGCACTGTGGGTCATGGCTGAACAGCTTAAGCAGGCTGTGCTCTGATGTTGTTTCACACCTCCAGTGACGATCGATTTCAACGATCGGTTTCGCGTTATTGATCTGCACAACCCATTATCTTTTCTCTTTACCCATCGATAAAATTGATAGGGTTACCTGTCAGCAAAATGTATTCAAAACAGCAGTCAGGCACAGGCGTTATGCCAATATTCAGGGAAAACCACCGCCCGTTATCCCGACGATAACGGGTTTTTAATCTAAGAGGTCCTGCCTCTCCCCACGTCCTATCTTCACTCACGACTTTAAATATTGAATCAAATTCTTAACCCATAAAATAAACAGGCTCCCCGGTCTTCCCGGAGGGCCTGTTTTGCTATTTATCTTTATTAAAGAAGGACATTACTCATGAATATCCCAACGACAACTCAGATGGATACACTAACCGCCACGCCGGTTACCGACTCTCAGCGCATTCACTTCTGGCCAGACCATTTTGGTGAGATACCGCAATGGATTTTGATTGAACCACAGGTGTTTGGTTGGCTGGACCGATTGTGTGACGACTATCGCGGCGACTTCTGGGACTACTATACGCTCAGCGACGGCGGCGCATTTATTGTGCCGGGTACGGAGCAAGACTACGCGTTGTTTAACGAACTCAATGGCAACGGAGCCACCGTCAGTCGTGAAGCTGCGGGTATTACCGCCTGCCTGATGACTTACAGTCACCATGCCTGCCGTACTGAAAATGAGCTTATGACCGAACACTTCTATCGGTTGCGTGCTTACGCTCTGCATCATCCAGAAAGTCATGCCATTTTCTCCCTGATTGACTGAGCAACAAGGACCTCTCACCATGAAAATAACGTTATCTCCAACAGTGGCAGAAATGTCACCCGGCGAACAACGCACTATCCGACGTGCCCTGAACCTGCTGGCAAAACAGTTGCGGGAGCCGGGTGTCGCATTTACCTCCACCCACGTGACCCGCGACTGGCTGCGCCTGCATCTGACCGGGCTCGAGCGCGAAGTCTTCATCGTGCTGTGGCTCGACAATCAAAACCGTCTGCTGGCTCAAGAGACGTTGTTTACTGGCACTATCAACAGTACTACCGTTCACCCGCGTGAGTTGGTGAAGTCGGCCATGAAGCACAATGCGGCGAGTGCCGTACTGGCGCACAACCATCCGTCCCAGTTGGCCGAGCCCAGTCAGGCCGATCGACAGATCACCGACAGGCTGGTCAACGCGCTGGGCCTGGTTGATGTGAGAGTGCTGGATCATCTGGTTGTGGGTGGTCTGGATATCGTGTCATTTGCTGAACGCGGCTGGTTACTAAATTAATGAAACATCATGGGCTAACCTACCTGCATATTGATGCTCTGGGCGATATGTTGCCCGGTTTCGCCACGTTCGACTGGTGAGACAAAACGTACATCAAACTAAGTGGTAACACTGCTCGTCTCCTGACGTAATCCCGCATTATCCATATTGAGAACATCCCCATGAAACCACGACCCACCCCACAGGGCGCATTGCCCGTGCCCGTTATTTATCAACAACTGCTCGCTTTCCTGCTGGAGCATCACTACGGCCTGAGCCTCAACGATACGCCCTATCACGATGAACAGGCGATTGCACAACAGATTGAACAAGGGATTTCAGTCGGCGACACCATAAACACACTGGTTGAGAAATATGCATTAGTGCGAATTGGTCGTAACGGGTTCAGCGCACTGGCGCAAGACCCGATGTTGAGCAAGGGCGATATCGTGCGGGCTCGCCAGGCTGCTGGCTTGTGGCGTGCACATTTTCCGCCCACCTTGCTGCACCCAACCGAACCCCTCAATCCTATTCCACAGAGTCCGTTAACATGAATAACCACATGACTACTTCCCCAACATGGGGCCTGAAACGTGACATTACGCCACGTTTGGGAGCCAGGCTGGTACAGGAGGGAACACACCTGCACTTTCTGAGTGACAGAGCCAATATTGTCGGCACCTTTTCCCCTCAAACCACTCAGTCTCTTGATGTGGCATTCCCCGCGCTGATAACCAAACTGGAGTCGCAGCTGCTGTCCGGGGCGCTGGATCCACGCCGTCAGCAAGGCATTACGGTTCGGCATGGAGAATTTGTCTGTGAAGCGGATACGCTGGGCAGTCACGGTTATGTCTATATCGCGGTGTATCAGGAACTGTCTTGAACGGCAGATTCTGGCACCTAAAACATCCCTCTTCCTCGACGCCAACAACAATCGTTGGCGTTTTGCTTTTATGGAGTTCCTACGATGTCTACTTCACTCAACGCAGTTATCGACGAGCCGCAGGTTCTAACCGGCCACACCGATGTGATTTGCTCCACCAGCATTGAACGTATCATCACCGCACGTAATACCGCACTGGTGCAGATTGACGCGCTTATCCACCAGCTTGAGGATATTTCAGCCATTACCAGCAGCATCGGCGGCGGAATTGCAAAGGACTGGGCCATGCGGCAAGACTTCCGTACTGGCTGCTGGTTCATGGAGAAAGCAGAAACAGCCATGAAAGTGATTACCTGCAATCTCGATCGTGGTATATGGCGAGACCTGATGAAAAAATCAGGGATGCTGAGCCTGATGGATGCCCAAGCCCGTGACCAGTGGTACAGAAACCTTGAGGGAGATAATATTCCTGCCGTCAGCGAAGCCAACATACTCAGTACCTTTGAGCAACTTCACCAGCAGAAAGACGAGGTATTTGAACGCGGCGTCATCAATTTATTCAAAGGGTTGTCTTGGCACTATAAAACCAATAGCCCATGCCGATTTGGTAAAAAGCTGATCATCAGCAATCTGGTCAGTTGCAACCAATGGGGCTTTACCCTGAACCAGGGTTACCGGCGAGACCAGTTGGCAGACCTAGAGCGCATGTTGCACTTGCTGGACGGTAAAGCGATCCCAGACAACCGGGGCGATGTGACAAGCCGGTTGTCTGAGCATATTCACGCCAATTCGCACATGGCAAAGGACTATCAAGATGATTACTTTTTGATAAAGTACTTCATGAAAGGTTCTGCACATCTGACGTTTAGGAAGCCTGAGTTGATTGACAAGATGAATGGCATTATCGCCAAACACTATCCGGGGATGTTAGCAGAGAGGAGTTAATCCTTCAGACGATGACTTGTCGGTAAAAAATAGTATAATCTTGAGTCTTGGGCTCTTATCAACAATAGTTTGAAATGGCTCAATTTTTGTACGAAATGGTGTTTGTGGGTACAAGTGCGGGTACAAGCTCTTAGTGTTAAAAATAAATAATATTGATATCAGTAGGTTGTATGATATTAGCGAGTCCGGCCTTCGCACCATTAGTATGTAAAGAGACATCTACGGACGTCTTTTTTATGTCTAAAATCCAGTTCCTGCGAGGTGCTTCTTGCTTTTTCTCGCCACATAAATTCTAACCTCACGAGCATCCATTGTTACACTTCTGATAATGATAAAACCTTGTAAATTAGTGCTATCTTACGGTTAATTAATCAGCCAATAAGACGGTGAAAAGCATTGATGCCGATTCGAGGAGTGAAATGTGTATTTGAATAAGATTGATTTATGTCCGGCAGGGCCAATCCAAGCAAGGTTAGGTAGTGGGTTATTTTCAATTTTCATTCTGCTGCTTTCTGGGCCGATGCTCTATTCAGTTAATCTGCATGCGGCACAATCCCTTTCTCAGAATAACTTACAGGCTAAATCTGGCGATATTATTCAAATCAAACTCAGTGAGTTGCATCCGACCCAAATTGCAGTCGGTAAACTCCAGATTGCGGGCGAGTTGGCTGATTATGCCCACGATTCTAAGCGTCTATTCAATGAGTTATGTAAAGTTCAAGGCGCCGGGAAGCTGGCTGAAATGAATGCATCATCAACACCAAAAGATCCCTCCTCATATAGGTGTAAACTGGCTATTGGCACTAAAAAAACGGATATAAACACGGTCGATATTGGGCCAACGGGGAAGCTTTATCTGACTGATGGGCATCATGCATTTAACAGTTTTTGGGATATGCCCGGTGGCGGTGCTGATGTGACTTTAAGTGTCCTGGTGGGGCAGAATGTCAGCCGTGACAGCAACGGAAAGGCGCTGACTCAAGCTCAGTTCGAACAAAAGATGACTGAACTTAAACACTTTCTTCCTATTGATGCAGAGGGAAAACCAATCACTTTCTCTCAATTGCCTAATACCCTAGGCATGAGTGGTTTTCAGGACGATCCGTATCGCTCAATGCTTTATTATTTACGCGGTATCTCTTACGATAAGTCAGATAAAAATCTCAATCCTGAAACCGGTAAGCCTTATCCGGCAATTCCTTTCCTCGAGTTTTATTGGGGCCAGCTATTACAGAGCAAAATGGATTTAAAACATTATAACCTGCACAAGCAGGATGATTATATCAAGGCGCTGAAAGATGCAGCAGCATTGATGGTCAATGTACCTAAGCAACAGCTAATAGGGCATTCCGGCCAAACGGCGGCAGCTTTAGGCCAGATGAATAGCATTGATGAAAAGCGTTTAAATAAGTTGGCGAAACCAGATTCTAAATTGGCTAAAGCACTTGAATATCAGGCCAACCATTAAGTTTGCTGAGAATAATAGGGTTCGGCAAAGTATCTCGATAGCTGCCAATCGAGATACTTTTCTGAAGAAAAAGACTCATATCATTAACTGAGGGTCTTGCTGACAAAAGTCGGCCAGATGATCAATTAGAGCCCGTACTCTGGCCGGAACGTACCGTTGCTGCGACCATACTGCATAAATTTCCCGGGGGGCACCCTGCCACTCCGGTAATATTCTGACCAGTTCGCCGCGCTGGAGTGGGTTATGGCACAAACTTAATGGGCAGAACAGGATCCCTAATCCGGCGAGTGCCGCCTGTAACGCCAGATAAATGCCGTTCACACACAATTTCCCCTGTGGTTGCCAGCGCACGGTCTCTCCATTCTGGTTGTGTTGTATCACCCAGGTTGATAATGGCGCACTGATCACCAAATCGCGTAGCCTCAGCTCATCCATAGATTCAGGAATGCCGTTTTTTGCCAAGTAATCAGGTGAGGCGACCAACAGGATTTCCTTGCTTTGCCCCAATTTTCGCATATTGAGTAATGAATCCGGCTGAGCGCCCACGCGGATCGCCACGTCAGCGCCGCTACCAATCAAATCCTGCGTGTAATTGCTCAGCTCCAACTCGAGCCGAACTTCGGGGTAGCGCGTCAAAAATGATAGCCAGGCAGGAGCCAGATTGTCATTGGCTAAATCCGCCGGAGCCAATATCCGGATCAGGCCACTGATCTGATGCAATGTCACGTCCAGCTTTGCTGTTGCTTGCTGTAAAGAATGCACCAGCGGGCGACACTGTTCGTAATATTGCCAACCTTCACTCGTCGGCGTCATGCGCCGGGCGCTGCGATGCAGCAAGCGACAACCTAAATGTTGCTCTAACTTCTGTAAGCGGCGCGTCAGTGTCGAAGCCGGAATCGCGGCTTTCTCCGCTGCTGCCCGCAAACTTCCTGTTTCTACAATGCTCACAAATAGGGCTAATTCATCCAGCATAATTTCATTTTTGGAATTTAAGATTGAATTTATCAATCTAGTTTCATTAATCAGCTTTGTCTAGAATTTCTCACTGATTGTTTTGAACGCATTTTTCCAAGGCCATGCCTCTGACCGAGATGGAAAGCTCGCCTGATTATAAACATCACATTTATCTCAATAGGAAATACCCATATGCAAAGTTATCGTTTCAAACAGTTTGGCAATCTTGAACACTTAGAGCTTCAACAGGAAGATATGCCGATACCTGAGGCCAGAGAAGTGCTCATTCGGGTGCGTGCCACCTCGCTGAATTATCGCGATCTGGCCATTATGCATGGTGAATACACCTTACCGTCCAGCCCAGGGTATATTCCGCTATCCGATGCCGCCGGTGAAGTGATTCAAGTTGGTAAGCGGGTTGAGCGTTTTAAGGTCGGCGATCGGGTGGTGAATACCTTTATGCCTCGCTGGTTTGGTGGTGCTTTTCAAGCTTCAGCATACGATGAACTTTATGGTAGTGACCGCGACGGATGGCTAACTGAATATAAAGTGGTGAGTGAGGAATCGCTATTATCACTACCCGACTATCTCAGCTTCGAGCAGGGAGCAACACTTCCCTGTGCGGCAGTGACCGCGTGGGCGGCATTGAACGGCGACAGGCCGGTTAAAGCGGGTGAGACGGTGTTAACCTTAGGTTCTGGTGGCGTTTCACTGTTTGCTATCCAGCTCGCAAAAGCAATGGGAGCAAGGGTTATCGGCACCACCTCGAGTGAAGCTAAAAGCGCACAGTTGAAAGCACTGGGTGCTGATGAAGTCATCAATTATGTTCAACATCCTGAATGGAGTGAGGAAGTTCTGCGCTTAACTGCTGGGCAAGGGGTTAATCGGGTGGTCGAGGTCGGTGGCCCTGGAACGCTGAATCAGTCCATTCGCTCTATCTGCATTGGTGGTGAGCTGGCGCTGATCGGCTTTGTCGCGCGGGATGCAGTGGCAATAGATTTCTTCAGCCTGTTTAAAAGTGCAGCCCGTTTTCGGACGATCAGTGTGGGCTCACGTGAAGATTTCGAACAAATGAATCGGGCGTTAGTGCAGCATAAAATTATACCCGTCATTGATAGCGTTTTTCCTTTTGCCGAAGCTAAACAGGCCTGGCAGCGTTTTGATTCACGCCAGCATGTAGGGAAAATCGTTATCAGTCATTAGCCACGAGCATCCTCTGGTAAACTCAATTATTGAGCTAGATAATGTTTATAATTCAATTAATTGGAATTAACTAGAGAGTATGATTTCTGCATGCTAAATATGAAAATAAAGTCACCGTAAGGTGGCTTTTTTTAGCTCTTACTCCGCAAAATTCATTCTTGGCTAAAGAGTCAATATTAAGTAATAAACTTAATGGATTAGAAGAGAGATGAGCGGCTCCCCCTATGGCAAGTGACTCTTGCTCTGTGGGTGGAGCCGTAAATTATGGATAGATTTCCCCGATGAGGCCCTGGTGAGGCAATATCAGCATTTGCAGACAGAGCAAGAAAGAAAGATTACCATTACAAAGCGCATTGGTATTTTTTAGCTCCGTCACAATAAATATAAACACTTGGGATGGTGACGGGAACGGGTGAAAACCACTCTTGTAACACTTTAAGGAAAATGATATTACAAGCAGTTGTGCTCAATGTTTTAATTACTGAAATAGGAAGGTATGTTCCGAAAATGAATATCAACGTTACCGATAAACCAAACCCACAGGATGAAGAGTTCGTTATTGATGGTCTTTGGGCTCACAATGATAAAACACAGCCGGTAGATATTCACCCGCTGTTCTTAACCGTGACGGATAATGACGGCAAAATCGTGGCGGGATTAGTTGCCAGAACTTGGTGGGGTGGGCTTGAAATTCAGTATCTTTGGGTCAGTGACGAATATCGTAAAAGCGGTTATGGCCGTCAGCTAATGGAAAAAGCTGAAGAAGAAGCTTTGAAGCGTGAGTGTCACATGGCTTATGTAGATACTTTCGATTTTCAGGCCAAAGGATTTTATGAAAAATTAGGCTATCGTGCATATGGCAATTTAGGCGGGTATGCCAAAAAGCATACGCGACACTATCTGGCAAAAGAAATTTAACCCATTCTTCATCGGCGAGGTTGCCATGGATTTGCCCGATAAAAATAATGAAATTTATTTCAAGGGCCTTATTGCTATGATGGAACACTTAAGTGAACCATGGGGCATTAAAGATCTGCACTCCCGCCATATTTATATGAATAAGGCCGCTTACCTCTATACCAATACACCCTTGGATTTTGAGGTTGAGGGGAAGATGGACCATGATTTTCCAGGAGATTGGACTGAATTTTCTCTCGACCTGATAGAGCACGATAAACAGACAGAGGAATCACAGGATCGGGTGACAGTGATAGAAACCCACTATTGGTATGGGAAAAATACTCTGACTCCGTATATCAGCGAGAAACTTCCTGTCTATAACGATAGAAAAGAAGTTATTGGAGTGATGTGGAATGCTAAGCCACTTAATACCTTATCCCCACTAAAATATATCAATCAACAAAAACCCAGTATTCTGACAACTGAAATTAATAACAGTATTTTCACTCGAGCTGAGCTTGATGTTATATTTTTAATGTTGCAAAGATTCTCTGTTAAAGAGATTGCAAAGATATATAACATCAGCACTAAAACGATAGAAAACAGAATATATACAATTTATCAGAAAGCTGATGTCCACACGCTGCAACAGTTTGAAGAGTTTTGCAAACTTGCGCATTTGGATAATTATATTCCTGATCGCCTGGTGGCAAAAGGAATCCAATTTATCTGAACAATAAGCTATTTGAACAACAAGGCACACCTCATCGTGATCAAAATTGAAGATTATCCATTAAGCCGGGTACCACAAGATAAAAGAGTTTCATTTCTAAGTGTCGCTATTGTTCATATGGGTATGCTGACCGCGCTAGATCAATTTATGCTCGGCGCTGTGCTCGGTAATTCTATGACGCTGACTGATGCGTTTACCGCCATTCTTATCGGCAGCATTATATTCGGTGTGGTGACTTATGGTTTAGGGCTGGCGGGGATGCGCGAAGGGATTTCCGGCAGTTTACTGGCCCGTTGGTGTGGTTTTGGTCGCTTGGGATCGGTACTGATTGGGATTGTTGTGGCGGTCAGTTTGCTGGGTTGGTTTGGCATTCAAAACGCTATTTTTGCCAAATCACTCGATTTCGCCCTTGGTCATAAACTGGGATTCGGATTAGCGGCTGCGCTATCGGGGAGCTTATTGACCATCTTGGTTGCTTTTGGTTTTAAGGCATTGCGTATTGCGGCGCGAATTGCCGTGCCGATGTTTATTTTATTGGTAGCTTATATCTCCATTAGCACATTATCTGGCCATAATTTGAATGAAATCATTCAGTTGATCCCGCCGGGTGAATCTTTGTCTATCAGCGCGGGGATTACTATCGTGGTTGGGGGGGCTATTGTGGCCAGCCTGATGACACCTGACCTGACGCGTTATTCCAAAAATGGCAAACATGTTCTTGGTGTAACGATTTTCACCATTGTTGCGGGCGAGTTTGTGGTTAATGGGTTGGCCATCCTGATTGCGAAAACCTTGGGGACGGCAGATGTCGTGACGATCATGTCTCAAGCCGCAGGTGGCGCAGGTTTGCTGGTCGTGGTGTTCTCTACCTTAAGGGTGAATGACCTTAATTTGTACTCTTCTTCACTCGGTATTGTTAATGCGGTCGAGGGGTTAACGGGCAAAAAACTGAAATATATATCCACCACACTGGTTATTGGTGTGCTGGGGACGACATTATCAGTGCTGGGGATACTCGACCGGTTTGTCGATTTCCTGACGGTGCTCGGCGTAGTCTTCCCACCGATTATTGGCATCATGCTGGTGGATTATTATATATTGCGCACCCATCGCAAAATTCTGGATAAGACCCGGCAGGAAGGGAAATTACCTGATGACGCACAAACTCCGGTTATTGGCTGGGTCGCGATTATTGCCAGTATAGTCGGCAGTATTGTTGGATTGGTGACCGAGTGGGGGATTCCAACCATCAACTCACTGGTTGCTGCCAGCTTTATCTATTGGGCGTTCAAAGTGGCGGTTAGCCGTAATCAAAAACCACTTGAGTCGAAAGAAACGGTTTAATGTTGCGGTGAATAATACAAATCCTCCCCTCGACGTGCGGGGGAGGGCTTTAGTAATAATCAATTAATGATATTATTTACAATTCTTAATTGCGGCTCGTCTGACTGATACTTCTTTCCACTATCGCCACAATTAACTCAAATAGTTCAGATTTCGCCTGTTCAGCAGTAATCTCGCCGCTGGCGGCAGAATAGGACAAACCTTCTGCCGCTCCTAATAACGCCCACAAACTGGCATCTGAAATCACACTCTCTTTTGTATAGGGGGCGAGTATATTGCGGCAGCTGTGAATATACGTTTTGGAGTATTCGCGCTTCATGTCATCAAGCTCTGGCGTGCCCTTCAATGCCGCGATCACACCGGGTATTTCCTGCCCCTGAGTCAGCACACAATCAATATACGAGGAGGCCATCACAGTGGCGATGGCAGTGAGCGTCGGCTCACATTGTGCAATAGCATCATTCATCCGCGCATTTTGGCGGCGATCAAAATCTTGATAAAGTTCGGCGAAAAGCCCGGCTCGGGTACCGAAATGGTCATAAACCACCGGTTTGGTGACACCAGCCCGTTCCGCGAGCCGGCCCAGAGTCAGGGCTTCAGTGCCTTCTTCGCGCACCAGTTGCCATGCCGTCGCCATGAGCTGTTGATAACGTTCCTCGCGTGAAAGGCGAAGCCGGGGCGATGAAATCTCATTGTTTTTGCTAGTTGACATAATTATATACCAAAGGTAACTTACCAACAGTAACTTACTAATGGTATATAGATTACGCTAGCAACTTAATAATGGCAATCAGGAGCCAGACTATGCATTCACTTATTGTTACTTCACATCCGCTTCATCAATCACTGACTAACAGCGTGGCACGGCAAGTCGCGGCCGGGTTGATGGCATCGGATTCTGCGCACACTTATGAGATTGCGGACATTGCCACAGAAGGTTTTGATCCAAGATTTACCGCGGTAGATATTGCCGCTTTTAATCGACAAGCTTCGCTACCCGATGATGTGCTGGCCGAGCAGCAAAGAATCGAGCGGGCCGATGCGCTAGTGCTGGTATTCCCGATCTATTGGTGGTCGATGCCCGCTTTATTAAAGGGATGGATAGATCGCGTGTTTTCCAATGGCTGGGCCTATGATGATGCCGGAGAACTGGTCAAAAAGCTGACGCATTTGCCCGTGCATATCATCGGAGTGGGAGCGGCACAGAATAAAACTTATATCAATCATGGCTTTGCCGACGCTATGAAAACGCAGATTGAGCATGGTATTTTCGATTTCTGTGGTGCGCCGGTGAGGAGCTCAACCATGTTATTGCTGCCCGATTTAGGTGGCCCTGAATCGGTACTTGAGGCTGCATATCATATTGGCTCGAATATATTTTCCTGCGAGATGGCGGTAGGGTGATGGTTTTACTCAAGATTTAATGATCCCACTTCCCTCCTTTTAATGCTGGGAAGAGGAATCCTCTTGGTTTCACTTATTTTATTGGTACTGTTTTTCGAGGCTTTTTAGGTTTTAGATAACGTGAGGGCCAGATCTCCGCTGGCTCAACTTCCAGTACCGCCGCAATCAATTTTTCGCCTTTCGGCCAATGACGCAACAACGTATTCGCCAGTGTCGAAGAGGCCAGCCCTGACTCTCGCGAAAGCGCCGCCATTGTCGTGCCGCGCTTTTTCAACGCCGCAATAATATCTGCCGGATGCCAGTCTTGTTTATCCATAACGTTTATCTCTCCATGTGATGTGTTTTGGTGATTATCTGGCACATGTAAAAATAGCCCAAAACAGGATATTTGGGGGAGCTAAGCTAAGATTTAGTGTTAGATACTTGATACATATCATGGTTGTATAAAAACATTAATGTATCTTGAGGTGAGAAGTGAATTTTCATTTTTCTTTTATAAATATAACTATTTTTTATTAAGGATTATAATCTTGAAACTTGAATATGGTAACAGAAAACCTTTCTTATTATTTGATTCAGAAGATAATTTTTTTGAGGCGCTAGGTTTTCTTGCTAAAGCAGTTGCGTTGGGAATATGCAGAATTACACTTGAAAACAATCATGAGCAAGGAGCATGGGGTCCAGAATATAGAATTAATATTTACAATCATGATGTTCTTTTTAGAAAATATTATAAAAATAAAGTTACTGCCGGAAATAAAGGATGTATAGGGAGAATAAATTGTAATGAATATATGATATTTATCGTTGAAAATCATCAATTCACTATTAATGGAAATGTTAATATTAATAATATCCGTGGGACCGTACCACTAAGTGGGATAGTTTCCTTTGATACCGGTGTAAATAACGCTGGATAATATTTATCTCCAGACCTTCTCAAACCATTCTTCTTGATGTAGAATGGTTTGATTCGTGGTTTATAGGTAGAATGTGGCGTGCTCAATTATATAAGTTTATTTAGCTCTGCAGGAATAGGTTGCTACGGTCTTAAAAGCGCAGGTTTTAACTGTGTTGCAACGGCCGAGCTTCTTGAGAAAAGACTTAATATTCAAAGATATAATAATAAATGCAAGTATGAGACAGGGTATATATCAGGAGATCTTACTGATCCCGTTGTACATAAAAAACTTTATGATGAGATTAACTCATTTAAAGATAAAGAAAAAATATCTGATTTGGATCTGGTAATTGCTACACCTCCTTGTCAAGGCATGAGTGTTGCTAATCATAAGAAAAACCACGAATTAGTGCGTAATTCATTGGTTGTAGAGTCAATTAAAATTGTCAGGGAGTTACAACCTAAGTTCTTTATTTTTGAGAATGTAAGTGCATTTATGAAGTCTATTTGTACCGACATTGATGGTGTAAATAAATCAATTGGTGAAGCAATAGATTTGAACTTAAATTCCTCACACTATATTCAAAGTAAAGTTATAAATTTAAAAAATTATGGTTCAAATTCAAGTAGAACACGTACAATAGTTATTGGTGTAAGAAGAGATCAAAAGGAAATAATCCCGTTAGATTTATTCCCTGATTTTATTCAAGAGAAGATGTTATCAGAAGTTATTGGGATGTTACCTCGCTTGAAACATATGGGGGAGTTCGCTCCAGACGATATTTATCATTCTTTTAGACCTTACAAGGAGTCAATGTATCCTTGGATTGCAGCTACGCCCTATGGCAAAAGTGCATTTGATAATCAATCTGACGAGCTTAAACCCCATAAAATAATCGATGGAAAGTTAGTCGTAAACCAAAGTAAAAATGGGGATAAGTACCAACGCCAGCTATGGGATAAGGTTGGGCCCTGTATACATACTAGAAATGACTGCCTTCCAAGTCAAAATACAGTACATCCAGAGGATCATCGAGTTTTCAGTATCAGAGAGCTAATGTTACTGATGACTATTCCAGCTTCATTTAAATGGGTCGAAGATAAAGAGTTGCCATCTAACTCTGCACCTTTTTGTGATAAAGAAAAGTTCAGGAAAAAGTACGAATTTAATATCCGGCAGTGTATTGGTGAAGCGATCCCGACCCAAGTTATTACAAATATAGCGAACAAAATAAAATTTTTTAGTAAAAGGAAGATTCTTTCTAGTAAAAATATTCACGAAATAATAAATCAATATAATCTAACTAATATGGATAACCTTATTACTTTCGTTAAAGGTAATTGGGATGTTATAAATAGAGAGGATATTTATAAGATTTGTGAACTGTCAAATGCTGAAAGGTTAGAGACAGCAGCATTTTATACTTCGAAAGATATTTGTTTTTCTGTATTAGAAAAACTCCCTGATTTTAAAAAAGATACTATTAGAATTTTGGAGCCATCGGTTGGTGTTGGTAATTTTTTACCAATTTTAGCTAAAAGATATGAAGAGAAAAAAATAATAATAGACTGTATTGATATTAATCCTGAATCGCTAGCTTTATGCAGGCTGTTATCTGAAAAATTCATATCTGGTAATATTATCATAAACTATATAGAAAGTGATTTTCTTTTATATGATAGATTCCCTCAGGAAAAATATGATTTAGTCATTGGCAACCCTCCTTACATGAAAGTTATAGAAAAGGAAAAGCTTTTTCTATATCAAAGTAATGCTGAAAATAAAAGCACATCGAATATTTTTTCATTTTTTGTAGAAAAAGCCATTTCTTTGGGGTGTTTTGTATCTCTTATTGTTCCTAAAGCATTATTAAATTCACCAGAGTATGAAATAACAAGAAATAAAATAAGCAGATATAACCTTTTACATATCAATGATTATAACGAAAAAGCATTTGATGTAAAAATTGAGACTATCTCATTCTTATTAGAAACAAATGGTAAAATAAATAAAGAAAATAGGGTTTCGATAACATCATATTTAAGAAAAACTTATTTCTATCAATATCAAGAATATATTGTTAATACTCCATTTTCATCATGGCTATTATATAGGGATAGCCATTTCGATAATGTATCTAGTACATTAATATTTGGTAAATTTAAAGTTTTCAGAGATAGGCAATTGACACAAAAAAACACCATTACTTCGGGTAAATATCGGGTGATAAAATCTAGGAATATAGCTAATGGGAAAATCATAAATATAGAGGGCTATGATAGATATGTAAATGAGCTTACTGGTCTGTCTGTAGCGAAATTTCTAAATACGAGTGTGATTTTGGTGCCAAATTTAACTTATAATCCGAGAGCTGCTAGGTTACCTGAAAATTGTATTGCCGATGGTTCAGCAGCAATTTTGTATGGTGATTATGAAGTTAGTGATGATGATATACTCTATTTCTCAAGTGAGGAGTTTAATGATTTTTATAGAGTTGCTAGAAACTATGGAACTCGTTCCATGAACATTGATAGTGTTTCAGTTTGCTATTTTGGTATAAAAAAATAATTATATTTAGGTGAGATTTTATCTCACCTAAAATTGATCTTATTTTAAGAACAATATTCTATGGCTAAGCTATTCTTTATATCTTGAAATGTCATTGGGGGGGTTAGAATTTCTTTTCCTAGTCCACTATTGACTATATTTTTAAATTGATTTAATGAATAGAATTCATCTGCAGAGTACTCAGACTCTTCAATACTATCTAATTTATAAAGCAAACATATTAATTGATAAGGTTTGGATATGCTATTTGTATTATTGGCAGTATGTGCGAATGAAAGATGTTGTGTCGGTGTGAGTAATATTAAATTCTCTAAAGTGTCTGATAACTCAGGAAATTCACTTTTTGTAAAGATATGATGTACATGTGTGGCATTTTCATGCATTAATTTATGTATTTCACTTTTTTTATTACAATGATATTTTTTTATTTGTCTTTTGGCTTTATCTATTTGATATAATTCTGCTGGGCCTGATTCTCCAAGTAGTTCTAAATACTCACTTCTGGTTTTATCTTTAGGTTTTTCAATATCTCTAAAATTTATTCTATTATAAAATAATTCATTATATTGAATAGAGAAGTCTGAGATGTTACCACCATTCGTACCTCTTTTTTTATTCTTAAAAGCTAGAGGGTTTAGTATTTTAGTAAATATTCTATATACCTCAGTTTTTCCATTTATAGGTGTGTTTTCTATAATGAAATTAGTATAGTTCTCTTTTAATTCATTGAAAGATTGTTTGGTTTGATTTTTAAAGAAGTTTTCAAAAAAACAATATATATCGCTATCGATTAGTACTTTCTGGAGATAGATTGTTAAAAATTCCAAGGATTTATTGTCACTAATAGCAATGTAATCAAGAATATCCTCTCTATGTACAATGTAATAGTTCTTGTTTTTCTCTTTGTGACTAAAATTTATTATTTGTGCATACTGTAAGAGTTTGATCGGTTGCGAAAATACTTTATCATATTCATTTCTAGCTGCTGGATTATTTACATCGGGCTTTCTGAAGCTATTCGTCATTATTTCATTTGCAAATTCTGTTGACCAAATATCTCTTATTGTAAAAGCCTTACCTTTATCGCCATCTATGTACTCTAATATTATTTCTGCGACAGCAGTTAACATGTCAGCAGTGCACTTTTGATCCATGAAACGGGAATAACCAGATTGCCTGATATCCAAGTTTATGCCATTTAGGTGGTCATCTATTAGCTTTTTGATATTTTTATTAAGCATGACGATTATCCGGAGGTTTTGAAAGTAACAATAATCAGACTTGTAATTGGATTTATCCATAAAAATCAAATTACAAAGTATCATGTTTTTTATTTATAACCAATTGAATTTTATACTTGTTCATTTTTTAGCATAAGTGTTCCTTGCAGGAAAGTAACGTATAAATCAGATGCCCTTTTAATGTTGATAATATGTAGATATTTTTAAGTCCGGTTGTAACGCGGATAATTTACGAGACAATGTTGGAAACATGATAGATAAAATCATAATCACCCCATACCCATACCCATACCCATACCCATTCCCCCCGACACCTGGCATAGTTAACTCATTCAATAAGGCGACTCACTCATTCTGGATGGCGATGCATGGCGGCGGCAAATCACTGGACGCGGGATCAACTGTTAGTGGCATTTACGTTGTATAGCCAAATCCCCTTTGGCAAATTACATTCCAAGAATCCCGATATTATTCATTACGCCGCATTAATTGGCCGAACGCCGTCGGCATTGGCGATGAAATTAGTTAATATCGCCAGTCTGGACCCCTTTATTATTGATTCAGGCCGCAAAGGGCTTAGCGGTGCTTCTAATGCAGACCGTGCCTTATGGCTGGAACTGAATGAAAATTCTGAAGTTTTTGAGCAGCAATGCCAGCAGGCAATGAGCCAGTTAGAAAAACCAGTGATTAAGCTCTTTGATAGCGGTATTAAAGATTTCAGTGGCAAAGAAAGAACCACCATTATTAAGGCACGGGTTGGTCAACAGCTATTTCGCAAAAACGTATTGCAGGTTTATGAAAATCGCTGCTGTATTACAGAGTTAGAAGAACCTACATTATTAGTTGCCAGCCATATTCGCCCTTGGAGCCACAGTGCAGAGCATCGACTTAATCCCAGTAATGGCTTATGTCTGTCAAGTTTACATGACCGGGCTTTTGATCAGGGATTAATAACCTTTAATGAGCATTTGGAAATGGTGTTATCTCCCCAGATCAAAAAACTCAAAAGCAGTATCAGTGAAGAGAATTTCGCTAAATATGAAGGGCGAAAACTGCGGTTACCGGTTCAGTTTTTTCCTGATGAGGGGCAGATGGCCTATCACCGCCAAAATATTTTCTTAAGTGGTAGATAAGTATCTGTTAAATATATAACCCTTTACCCAAGCCAAACTTTGCCATTCTGATCAACTCGGCAGCGCACGTTATCATCCATTGGCACGTTGTATGGGCTGTTCACCTTAAGCCGAAAGTGCATCTCTTTCATGTTAATGGCTTTCTCAAACTTGACCTTGGTTTGCGGCTTCAATGTGGTGTAGTCAGGGTAAGCTGATAGTTTCCAAACCCCTTGATAGCACATGTTTGCCACTTGTTTGTCACTAGGAAAGGTGTCGGCGCAAGCTTGAAAACTGAATGCCGACAGCAGGATGGCGTACCCTATTGCTAACCTTATATTCATTATTCACTCTTTAATTAGTTTTCATAACACTGGCGATATAACGAGTTCTCACCAAAATATACTAATAGATAATCCAGAAACGTGCGCATTTTAGCCGGGACATGCAGGCGTTGCGGGTAGATGGCATAGATAGAATGCTTGGGTAGCCGATAGTTAGGTAATAATGACACCAAGCGGCCATCCGCCAGCGCGGGGCCGACAATGAATTTCGGCATCTGACAAATCCCCAGTCCTGCCAGCAGCGCATCATACAGCGCCTCACTATTATTGACCTGATAATTACCCTTGGGCAGAAAACGGCTGACCCCCTCGTGGCTATTGAAAATCCATTCGGTTCCGCCCAGAAAATAGCTATAAAACAGGCAATTATGTTGGCTCAGGTCATGGGGTGACTGCGGTGTACCATGGCGGCGAAGATACTCTGGCGACGCACATAGCACACTGGTACAAGGGGCTAATGGCCGGGCTATCATGGTGGAATCTGCAAGCTGACCAATACGAATACCCATATCAAAGCCCCCTTCAACCAGATTTACCACGCGGTCATCCATCACCATATTGATTTCCACACCAGGGTTTTGACTGAGAAACGGGGGAATTAATGGCGAAATATGAAGTCTGCCGAATGCCATTGGCGCACTCAGGCGCAGTATTCCCTGTGGTTTATCCTGCATCTGAGTAATAGCATCTTCACCCTCTTTGGCTAGCTGTAGCGCGCTGCGCGCATAGTCATAATATTTAAGACCTGCTTGCGTCAAGCTCAGGCGACGGGTCGTTCTGTGCAATAACCTGACACCTAATTCCTCTTCAAACTGACTGATACGTTTACTGACGGCAGATTTAGTAATGTTTAATTTTATCGCCGCCCCAGAAAAGCTTCCGGCATCAACCACAGCAATAAATATTGGGATATATGAGAAGCTTGCCATCAATATTGTCAACCTTGGGTAAACAATCTGTTTCTGAATGCCCGATATTAAACCGAAGAGACATTTTTTAGAATACTCCAGAGATGTTTATTGGAGTCAGATTTTATGTCTATGAATACCCGGGTATTAGTGCTTGCTCTTGCTGCTGGTGCTTTGTTAACGACCATGATTATGGTTAACAGCTATTTAGCTCGCTATAACTCGCCCTTATTTGCTTCGTGGCTGGCGCATGGCAGTGGCGCAATTGTTGCCTGGATATCTCTAATGATAGTGATGTCACGGCGGCGAGTTAAGCCTAAGCAGGGGACGGCATCATCCGGGCCTTGGTGGCGTTATTTTGGCGGAATACCGGGGGCACTCACGGTATTACTGGCCGCGATTACTGTTAATAGTCCGTTGGCATTATCGGGAACACTGGCATTAATGTTAGCCGGGCAGCTTCTTTTTGGCCTGCTATCGGATTCACGGGGTTGGTTTGGTGTAATAAAGCATTCTTTCGTTAGCCGAGATTTCATTGCTGTGGTGTTGGTTCTCACCGGTAGCGCTATATTAATTTTTGCGAGGTCATAACGATGACAATCTATATTGTGCTGGCGTTATGTAATGGTGTTTTTGTCAGCTTAAGCCGGACAATTAACGGCCGTCTCGGGATGGATACCAATATTTTCTATGCTTCTTTCTGGAATCATTTGGTGGGGTTTCTATTTCTGACCCTGATTCTGGTGGTCATGGGCGGCTTGAGTGGCGGGTTTCAGCAGTCCGCACCTTTCATTGCCTATCTTGGCGGTGCCATGGGAGCATTATTTGTTGCGATAAACAGTTATGTATTGGCTCGAATAGGATCAACACAAAGCGCATTATTAGTGATCAGTGGCCAGATGCTAACCGGGGTGGTTATTGACCAGTTTATGCAGTTAAATAGCTCACTGGTTATGCAACTTAGCGGGGCGATACTGATTATTGCTGGGGTATGGTTATCGAAAATATCATCGGGTAAAAATACTCATCCTAAGATTGCGCAAAAATAAAACCGTCATTCTCTCTTATTAGCCGCTCTATCAGTATAAAAAAAGCGCAGCCGCAAGCTGCGCTCGGTTATTCCTCATCCCGTTATTTCAACAAGAATGACTGACCCTGTTTCAGCACTAAATCGCAGGCTTTAGTTTTAATTTTTTCCGTGATTTGCTCGCTACCCAGGTTATTCAAATCCAGCTTTTTCCCTTCACCGGTTTTCAGCAAACCCCCCAGGCCTTCCTGATAGTCCTGGCTCTTGGCATTCTCAGTGCTGGTGATGCCCAATTTACTCATCAATTGATCTTTAATCGCCGTAGTGCCATTGGCCGACAATACATTATTTTGCACACAATATTGCAAAATACCGGCAGCATTGGTCATGGTGCTGGCGCTGAGGGCTTTATCGCTGCCATTGAGTAAACCGGTCAGTGATGACAATGAAGATGAGCTATCACCTGATTTACTGTACTGATCTGCGGCACTTTTGACAGAATCTAATAAGCTGTTTGCGTGAGCAGAACCGGTCAGCAGTGTGGTGGAAAAGGCCAAAGCCAGCACCAGGCGATGAGTTGTATTCATAGAAACTCCTGTTTTACAGTGGGGATCACAGCATCGGGGCGTAATCATTATCTTCGGCGCTAAGAATAGCTTAAAGGAAACATTTTAATGATAGGTGTTATCTGATTGCGTTGTGTCATTGCCGCGCTCGACGGCCCTGAATGTTAAATTTACCGTGTTGCTCAAATTCGGCAAATTGATCAGCGGCATACGCTGACATTTTGCTACCACTGTGGCCTACCTTCGGTAAGGTGGTAAATTGCCAGTTAAACGGCACTTTATCCTGTTGGGCGAGCTGTTCTGCGGTCATAAAATAATTTTTAGCACGCTGTAAACGGCTATTTCCTTGGGCTATGGCTTGCGGGGAACGCCGCAGCAATGGATGGTTAGGATTATTATCTTTGCTGCCAACAGTAATAAGCACTGGCAGGGAAAAATAATGTATTAATTGCTGTTGGTTGACTGCAATCGGGGCATTACCTAAACCATATGGCCACGGGGTTTGGTTATTCGGCATGGTCCACCAACCTGCCGCTGCGCAAATTGCGGCTTTGACATTTGGCTGTGGCGTTAATGTCAGCATGCGGTGAACAAACTGGCAACCGGCGCTATTGCCGAATAAATAATAGTTTTTTTGCTGGGTAATACCCTGTTTTTGCATATCAGTAAATAGACTGTTGATGACAGTAAATGCCCATTCGCTGGTCGGATTCAGTTTACCGGTTTGGCGATTGATCAAATTCCCCAGATTATAGCCATCACTGCCGGGGTACTCTTGTTGACTAAAATGCGGGGCAATCACCATCAGTTTATTTTTTCGGGCATTCTCCACCCAGGCATCACGATATGTATCGGCATCGCGGTTCAGCCCGGTCAGCACAAAGACTATGGGCGTATGGGTATTTGCATCAGGCGGTTGATAACTGAAAACCTTAATTTTTTTAGTGGTTTGCGGCACAGTAAAATCAAAGCTACCCCTGCCGACAGGTAGCCCGGCGGCATACGTGGCACTACCATAAAAGAGCAGGGCGCTCAAAAGGGCCAGAGTATTTTTCATGCTTAATATCCTGCGAAATGATTCAAAAAATCATAGCGCAAATTAAGCAATTTTATTGAGCAGGGCTTTTTTATTGGGCAAGAAACAAGAAAAAGGGCAGCGAGAGGGAGCAGCTGCCCGGATGGATTAAGGCATCAGGCAATTAAAGACCGTTTTCTTGCGCGGGCCGGTCATCAACCCCTCCAGCTCTTCGACACATTTTAGATAATGGGCCGTTTTCTTATGAGCGGCGACCGCGTGTTCATCAACATAAGCTTCGTAGATATAAAAGCGTGTTGGGATAGATGCATCCTGCAAGACATCAAAACGCAGATTCCCCGGCTCAAGGATAGAACCTTGATGATTAGCGCGGAAAACCGCAATAAACTGCTCAACTTTGCCATCTTTAACATTAATTTCGACGAGGGTGACATGCATACCTTTCTCCTTGTCATCATGGGCCAGTTAACGGCCAGCTGACTCAACCTTTTTCATGTAAAAACAGCTTATAGGCCGTTTCTGCATTTTCATTTTTATGCACCACGGCATGAACCGCTTTCAGCATGGCAATCGGGGCGTCTGATTGGAAGATATTGCGGCCCATATCCACCCCAGATGCGCCCTGATCAATCGCCTGATAGCACATTTCCAGCGCATCCCGTTCCGGGAGTTTTTTACCACCCGCTATCACGATAGGCACCGGGCAACCGGCAGCAATGCGCTCAAAGCCACTGTCGACATAATAAGTTTTAATCACCTGAGCGCCCATTTCTGCGGCGATACGGGTAGCCAGAGAGAAATAACGCTGGTCGCGCGCCATATCTTTACCCACCCCCGTCACTGCCATGGTCGGCATTCCGTAGCGAATGCCCTGGTCGACTAACTGGATGATATTTTTGATAGATTGATGCTCGTGCTCAGTGCCAATGTAAACCTGTGCTGCCACGGCGCAGGAGTTGAGCCGTAGGGCATCTTCCATTGCCACCGCCACCGCTTCATTGGATAAATCCGTCAGAATTGAGTTTGCGCCAGAGGCGCGCAGTACAATCGGGCGATTGGCCGCGGCGGGCACGATGCTGCGCAAAATGCCACGAGTACACATTAAGACATCGGCATATTCAAACAGCGGGGCGATGTTAATATCAATCCGCTCCAGACCGGTGGTCGGCCCCTGAAAATAGCCGTGGTCAAATGCCAGCATCACTGTGCGGTTAGTTTTCGGATTAAAAATCCGCGCCAGACGAGATTGCATCCCCCAATCCAGCGAACCGCAGCCTTTAAGTGTAAATGCAGGATTTTGCTGGGGTACGCCAATACCGAAATCCTTACCGTCTTTGATATCGTCTAAATCAGCCATCTGTCATAACTCCCTTAGGTCTGTTTAGGCCCGCCGGTAGGGGCGGGCCGCCGAGATTAGAAATCGTATTTGTCGATGTTCTCTTTGGTGAAAATGACCCGCTGTGGCAGTAACACAATGCCGTTGCCTTTAGCTTCATGGTCATAGCCCTGAACACTGTTGGGCACCACCTCGACCACACCAATGTTCGGGATATCAATTTTATCGCCGACATTCAGGTCGCCTTTTTTCAGCATCTCATTGGCGACATACACCGAGATTTTGCCTTGGTTAACCACGTCCCACAGGCCGAATTCTTTGACCGTGCCGCGTTGAACATAAGGGCGCATCACATTTGGGGTGCTGAAGCCGACAATCGTCACATTGTCGCGTTTGAGGTTTTCTGCTGCTTGCGCCGCAGCGGGCAGGGCGTTGGCATCTGGGGCAATAATCGCATCCAAATCGCTATAGGCTTTCAAAATACCCTCAGCGGTTTGCAGTGATTTGGTGGCGTCGTTATAGCCAAACTGGGTGGTGACAATTTCCCAGCCGGGGTGTTCTTGCTGGATTTTCTTTTTCGCCTCATTCACCCATTGGTTTTGGTCGGTGACTGTCGGGCTGGAATAGAAAAATGCGACTTTGGCTTTGTCTTTTTTCACCTGATTGGCCGCCATATCAACCAGCATTGATCCCAGTTGATTGGGCGTTCCCTGGTTGATATACAGCGAGCGACATTCGGGTTTGGTGTCAGAGTCCCAGGTCAGGATTTTGACCCCCCGCTGCATAGCGCGTTTTAATGCCGGACACAGGCCATCGGGTGAAACCGCAGAGACCACAATGGCGTTATAGCCCTGATTAACAAAGTTATTAATTAACTGAACCTGACCGGAGACACTCGGTTCGGTCGGGCCATCATAGGTGACATCCACCCCCAGCTCTTTCCCGGCATCGACGGCACCTTTACCGCCGCTGGTAAAGAAGCCCACCCCGACTAATTTCGGGATAAATGCGATGCGTTCCGCGGCTTGCGCGGCATTTATAGCGCTAAAAGTGATACCGGCAAATCCGAGGGCACAAATCAGCGCCAGCTTTTTTAATCTTGGTGTTTTCATGGCTATCTCCGATATGGGATCGAGGTGTTGGCAATTTAAATAAAAACAACAGGTTAATTAACCGTATTTCTGCGACGTTGCAGCCATTCATAAATCAAATGCCGATGCAGGCTAATGGAGCGCCCGACCACCACCAGAATCAGCAATGCGCCAGACAGCGCACTGGATATCTGGTTGGGCGTGCCAATCATTTGCAGGCCTTGTTGCAAGTAACCCACCAGTAATACCGCCAGTGCCGTGCCGAGGATGGAGCCGGAGCCGCCATAGATATTGGCCCCGCCCAACACCACGGCGGTGATAGCAGGCATCAGAAATGATGCCCCTAAATCAGATCGTGCCGAGCCGAAGTAAGAAACCAACAGGACTGCGGCAATGGCGGAGGCCACGCCAGTCAAGGCATACAAGATGCACAAGGTACGTGCGACGGGCAGGGCGCTGTATCGTGCCACCCGGCTATTTTGCCCGATAAGAAAAACGTTACGGCCACTGTGGGTGCGGTGCATCAGCAACCAGAACAGCAACACGCAGACCATAAAGATCACCAGCGGCACCGGCAGGCCGAATAAAGTTTGATTGGCGAAATCGGTAAAGGCGGTTGGGAAGCCGCCAATGCCTTCATAGCCGGTCGCGCCGGAAATACCGGATAACAGCAAGGCGCTGCCGCCGAACAGGTACATAGTGCCGAGGGTGATGACCAGCGGGTTGACGCCGGTATACAGAATCAGCCCGGCATTAATCAAACCGCAGAGTGCGCCCACCACCAGCGTCAATGGGATAGCGAGGCTCATCGGGACGCCCGCTTGAAACATCACCCCGAGGAATATTGAGCACAAGCCAATAGTGGAGCCAAATGAGATATCAATGCCGCCACTGACAATCACCATGGTGAGCGGCAGGGCGACTATGCCGATGCAGATAAAATCACTGGTACTGAACAGCAGCACATTAATGTCCCACATGCGCGAATTGGATAAACCAAACAGCCCGATTTCCAGCACTAACAAGGCGGCTAATGCCAGCTCCCATCCATAACGCCGGTAAATATTCATCGTGCCGCCTCCTTCTTGGTGAATGATTTACTACTCGGTGCTTTGTTATTGTTCGGTTTCACTTTCTTATCCGGAGCAACCGGGCGGGCGGTAAAGCGGGCATATTTCTGTTGGCGAATATTGCGCTCGACGGCGCAACGCAGGCGGCCATCGAATACCAGCACCGCCAACAGCACCAAGCCGGCGATAAAGTCATTCCACCACGCCGGTAGGCGCAGCAGCACCAGCACGCTGTCGATTTGTGTCAGTAAATAAGCCCCAAGAATGGCACCAATAATGGTGCCGGTGCCGCCGAGCAAGCTGATGCCGCCGAGAACACAGGCGGCAATGGCTTTCATTTCCAAGCCACTGCCGGTTTGATTGGGGATAAAACCAATTTGTGAGGCGAATATAATCCCCGCCAGCGCCGCCATCACGCCATTCATTGAGAAAGCAAAAATACGAATGCTATCAGTGCGGATCCCCAATTGGCGTGCGCCCTGCAAGTTATCGCCGGTCGCATAGAAGCTGCGGCCAAAGGCGGTTTTGCCCAGCAGTAAGGCCATTGACACAATCAACAACATAATCAGCCAGCCAATGGGCGAGATGGAAAACAGAATTGGCGTCGATAGGCTTTTGAGGTCAGCGGGTAGCCCCTCAATCCATTTACCGCCGGTCAGCAACAGCATCAGGCCGCGATACAACCCCAATGTACCCAGTGTGGCGACAATCGCCGGGATGCGCAGCCAAGTCACCAGGATGCCATTAAACAAACCGGCCACCATGCCGACCAGCAAAGCAAACAAGCAAGATACCGCCAGCCCGAAACCGGCATTGAGCGCCATACCGACCGTCACCGCACACAAGCCGGTGATGGAACCGACGGAGACATCAATATTGCGGGTCAGCATCACCATGGTGGCGCCGATCGCCAGCAGGATCAGGATCTGCGCGCTACCGAAGATCATGGTGAAAGTTTGCAAATTGAAGTAATTACGATCAATCACACCAAGCAGGGCAAACAGGGCGAGGATCGCCAGTAGGGCGGTGCCTTCGCGATTGTTTTGAATAAATTTCAACATGATGCGCCCTCATTTTCAGCAGACGGGTGGGCGTCGGTCTGATGTTCACCGGCGGCCATTTGTTCACCAAAAGATAAGTGCATAATGGTGTCGACATTCATTGCACCGCCCTCCAGCGCGCCACTGATTTCCCCCTGATGCATGACCAACACGCGATCCGCCATTTGCACCACTTCTTCCAGATCCGATGAGATAAAAATGATCGCCACATGCTGCGAGGCAATGCTGCGGATCAATTGATAAATATCATTGCGGGCTGAAACATCCACGCCACGGGTCGGCTCATCAATAATCAGCAGCAGGGGGTTGGCTTCCAGACATTTAGCAATCAGCAGCTTTTGTTGATTCCCACCGGATAAGGTGCGAACCGGTTGTTCGAGGTGGCTGAATTTGATGTTTAGCGCACGGCGATAGCGCTCCAAAATAGCGGCTTCTTGCGCCGGATGAGTCCATATCCCTTGGTGGCCCTGAGTGAGCGAACAGACATTCCAGCTCAGCGGGGCATCCAGATAGAGGCCGGAGGCTTGTCGGTCTTCTGGCAGATAAACCAGCCCGGTTGCCAGCCGATGGACGGTTTTCATGGCGGTGATATCCAGCTCTTCCAACATGACACGGCCACCGCTGGCGGGCCGCAATCCATAGAGTGTTTCGGCCAGTTCGGTTCTGCCCGCGCCGACCACCCCTGCCAGCCCGAGAATTTCACCGGCGCGCACCTCAAAAGTGATATGGGCAAAGCCCTCGCCGCTCAGGTCGTTTACTTGTATCACTGGCTGATTGGATTGCGCCCGTGCTTGCGAGCGGCGGTTACCAGGCAGCTCGAGCCATAACTTCTGGGTATCGGTTAACTCACCGTTTTTAGCTTGCGGGGTAATCGCCTGAATAATGGCCTCGGTGGAGAAATCGGTGGTCGCGCCACTTAGCGCAATCCCGCCATCGCGCATCACACTCACCCAATCTGCCAATTGGCGGATTTCCGGCAGTTTGTGGGAGATAAACACCACCCCGACCCCTTGCTGCAATAACATTTTAATTTGGCTAAATAACCGGTGAGTTTCCGCTGGTGTTAGCGAGGCGGTGGGTTCATCCAAAATCAAAATGCGCGAGTCGCGCATCAGGCCGCGCATGATCTCGACTAACTGCTGGTCAGCCACATCCAGCGAACCGGCACTGACCGACAAATCTAAATGGCAGCCCAAACTGTGCAGCAACTGCGCCATTTTCTTTTTATCAGCCTGATGTTTCGGCAAGCGGAACAGAATGTTTTCCTGAACCGACAAATTAGCGAACAGCATGGGTTCCTGTGGCACCAGATAAATACCGAGCTGGTGGGCCTTGGCTGGCGTGAGGTTGGAACAAAGTTGCCCATCTATTTCAATAGTGCCGCTGTCGGGAGGCAGCACACCGGCGATGATCTTCATCAGTGTCGATTTCCCCGCGCCATTTCCGCCGAGCAGGGCATGAACCTGACCCGGTAGCAGAGTAAAATCGATACTTTTCAATACCACAACGCCAGAAAACTGCTTGCTGATACCACGAACCTGGAGCAGGGGGGACGGATTAATCTGTGGCATCAGTAGCTCCCGCGATGTGAACAAAAATAAATTAAAATTAAAAGTGTTCAAAAAAGATAGCCGCATAATCCCATTCATGGCGTAATCAAGATCACAAAATCGTGAATAAAAAAATTTAAATTAAAATATGTTCAAATGTGTGGTTTAAGCTGTTAGCGTAGTTATCAATTAAGACCGTGGATTTCTGATCGATGATGAATCAATGAAGAATGGAAAAGCGGCAATAGGGATCGCGGCTAATGATGAAAGAAAAACTTATGTCGTCCAACGATGAATACAAATATCCGGGTAATAGCATGAGTGAAGAGGAACTGCTCGCTCGCATTGCGTGGTTTTATTATCACGATGGCTTAACACAAGGGGATATTGGCGAACTGCTGGGGCTGACCCGATTGAAGGTCTCCAGATTGCTGGAGAAAGGCCGTCAGTCTGGAGTTATTCGGGTACAGATCAATTCGCGCTATGAGGGGTGTCTGGAACTGGAAAACGCGCTGCAACAGCATTTTGGCCTCAAGCATATCCGCATTTTGCCGTCACTGGCTGACCTCAGTATTAGCAGCCGGTTGGGGATTGGCGCGGCACATTTATTGATGGCATTGATACAGCCACAGCAGTTATTGGCGGTGGGTTTTGGTGAAACCACCATGTGTGCCTTGCAGCATTTGAGCGGCTTTATTGCCTCACAGCAGGTACGTTTGGTCACCCTTTCCGGTGGAGTTGGCTCTTATATGACTGGGATTGGGCAGCTTGATGCGGCCTGTCAGGTCAGTATTATCCCTGCGCCGTTGCGGGCTTCCAGCGCTAAAGTCGCTGAAACATTCCGCCAGGAAAACAGTGTGCGCGATGTCATGCTGGCGGCGTGTGCGGCGGATGTCGCCGTGGTGGGGATTGGCTCGGTAAATCAGCAAAAAGAAGCCACTATTTTGCGCTCCGGTTATATCAGTGAAGGTGAACAACTGATGTTCAGCCGCAAAGGTGCCGTCGGCGATATCCTCGGCTACTTTATGCAGGCAGACGGCGCATTGGTGCCGGATATGCAGATTCATCAGGAGTTAATCGGTATTTCGCTGACAGATTTGACCCACATCCCGACAGTAATTGGGGTGGCGGGTGGGGTGGAAAAATCAGAAGCCATTGTGGCCGCATTGCAGGGCAAATATGTGAATGCGTTAGTGACGGATGAGCTGACCGCTCGTTCCACCATCAAACTGATTTAATGAGCTATTTTACTTGCCAGTTTGCGATCAGGCAGTGCTCGTGACTGTCACATACTATGTGTATGCTCCGGCCCCTACGCGCTGACAGCATTTAATCTGACTATGACAATAACGGCAATAGTTTTTATTTTTCGAGAAAAAGCAGTAGAGGACAGATTTATACATAAATTCATATAAACAAAAAGAGGATAGCGTAATGAGTCAATTCTCTACGACCACCCCATCGGGTGAGTATCTGATGGCACTGGATGCCGGCACCGGGAGTGTCCGGGCGGTGATATTTGATCTTAATGGTCATCAGATAGCCGCCGGACAGGCTGAATGGTTGCATCTGCCGGTACCTGATGTCCCAGGGTCGATGGAGTTTGACTTAGCCACCAACTGGAAGTTGACCTGTCAGTGCATCCGTCAGGCGCTGCATCAGGCTAACCTACCCGCCAGTGCTATCCGCGCGGTAGCGGCATGCTCAATGCGCGAGGGGATTGTGCTCTATGACCGCAGCGGCAAGCCTATCTGGGCCTGTGCTAATGTAGATGCGCGTGCCAGCCGCGAAGTCAGCGAATTAAAAGAGTTACACAACAATGGCTTTGAACTTGAAGTCTATCAGTGCTCTGGTCAGACATTGGCCTTGAGTGCTATGCCGCGGTTACTGTGGTTGGCGCATTATCGCCCAGATATTTATCGTCAGGCTGGCACATTAACCATGATAAGTGACTGGCTGGCGAATATGCTCAGTGGCGAACTGGCGGTGGACCCCTCCAATGCGGGCACTACCGGCATGTTGGATTTAGTCACTCGCAACTGGCAGCCGAATTTGTTGGAAATGGCTGGATTACGCGCCGATATCTTATCGCCGGTCAAAGAGACGGGCACGTTGCTCGGGCATGTCACCGCGCAAGCCGCAGAAGAGTGTGGTTTGCAGATTGGGACGCCAGTAGTTATGGGCGGCGGCGACGTGCAACTCGGCTGCTTGGGGCTCGGCGTGGTACAACCGGGCCAGACCGCCGTATTGGGCGGCACTTTCTGGCAGCAAGTGGTTAACTTGCCCCAGCCCATTACTGACCCCAATATGAATACGCGCATTAACCCGCATGTTATTCCCGGCATGGTGCAAGCGGAATCCATTAGCTTCTTTACCGGCCTGACGATGCGCTGGTTCCGTGATGCATTTTGCGCCGAAGAGAAATTACTCGCCGAGCGGTTGGGGATTGATACCTACAGCTTGCTGGAAGATATGGCGGCGCGAGTGCCCGCAGGTGCTTACGGGGTGATGCCGATTTTCTCTGATGTCATGCGCTTTAAATCCTGGTATCACGCCGCGCCTTCCTTTATTAACCTGTCGCTCGACCCTGAAAAATGCAACAAAGCCACCTTATTCCGTGCACTGGAAGAGAACGCCGCAATAGTATCAGCCTGTAATCTGGCACAAATTGCGGAGTTTTCTGGCGTCAAAGCCTCATCAGTGGTATTTGCCGGTGGCGGTTCAAAAGGCAAATTGTGGAGCCAGATTCTGGCTGATGTAACCGGCATTCCTGTCCGAGTCCCTGTGGTTAAAGAAGCCACTGCGCTGGGGTGTGCGATCGCAGCGGGTGTTGGTGTCGGGCTATATGAAGCGCTTGATAAAACCGGCGAGCGGCTGGTGCGCTGGGAGCGGGAGTATCAGCCCAATATTGAACATAAAGCACTTTATCAGGCGGCCAAAACTAACTGGCAAGCGGTGTATACCGATCAACTGACGCTAGTAGACAGCGGGCTGACGACCTCCCTGTGGAAAGCCCCCGGCCTCTAAAATTGGCTATCTTACTTGTCAGCTTGAGCTTTGGGGCAGAATAATCATTCGCGGATCTACAGAGTTAAATAAGAAAGATATTGGCGTGATATAGCCTAAATAATTCGAGTTGCAAGAAGGCGGCAACTGAGTAAATCCCCAGGAGCTTACTGAAGTAAGTGACTGGGGTGAGCGAAGGCAGCCAACGCACATGCAGCTTGAAGTATGACGGATATAAAAGAATTGCCATGCAGTAAACGGCTGATATAGCATTACAGCCCCTCTTTCGTTGCCGATGATGGCGCATCCTATGATGAATACATCAAATAAGACAGAATCACCTGCCGGGCAACTTTCTGCTCCTGTGCACTTTAGTGCCGATAACTTACCGGCCATACTGCGGGAGAAAGAGAATGTTAAGCGCATTTTAGTGATTAAATTACGCCATTTCGGCGATGTTCTCCTGACAACTCCTTTGCTTAATACGTTGAAAGCTAACTATCCACAGGCGAAAATCGACGTGCTGCTGTATGGCGGAACGCAAGAAATGTTGCGAGAGAACAAAACAGTTAACCATGCATTTATTGTCGATCGTGGCCTTAAACATGCGGGCTTAAAGGCGCAAATTAGCGGTGAAAAAGCGCTGTTCAATGCATTGAAATCACAACATTATGATTTGATCCTCAATTTATCTGATCAATGGCGGGCCGCTGCCTATTGTCGTTTATTAAAACCGGGATTCAGTATTGGTTTTCATTATCCGAAACGCGATACCTGGCTATGGCGTTACTGCCATTCCACATTAGTCGACATTCCCCATGCAGCCGAGCGGCACACTGTTCTTAATAATTTGGACATTCTCGCGCCATTACAACTCACGGATATCAGTACTGACGTCACGATGGCTTATGGCCAGCACGATATTGAGCGGGTAAAACAACTGTGTCAGCAACATAACATTGCTGATTATCTCTTGATTCAACCCTCCGCCCGCTGGAAGTTCAAAACCTGGGCCAGTGAATCATTCAGCCAATTGATAAACCATCTCACCGAGCAAGGTGAAACTGTGTTGTTAACTGGCGGTAAAGACAAAGCTGAGCTGGATTATATCGCTGACATCATTGCAGGTTGTACACAGCCTGAAAAAGTCGTTAATTTAGCGGGCCTGTTGGCACTGCCGGAACTTGCTGTCTTAATAGATAACGCTAAGCTCTTTATTGGCGTAGATTCTGTAGCAATGCATATGGCGGCGGCATTACAAACCCCGGCAGTGGTGCTATTTGGCCCGAGCAACCTTGACCAATGGCATCCCTGGCAGGCTCCTCATACCCTGCTATGGGCCGGACATTACCGCACTTTGCCACACCCTAATGAGATAGATACTGATACTACCGATCGTTATTTGAACGCTATCCCAGTGAAGGATGTCATAGATGCTGTTGATGATTGGCGTACTCGAAGCCACTGATGAGCTAATAGCCAATTGGTGTTAATAACGAATTTGTGTCAGCCAATTTTTGGCCTCCAACCAGCTTAAGCTGAGAAAATTATGATAACCCCAACGACTTCTGCGCCGGGTACTTCCCCGGCTTCCCTGCGCAGTGAAATACTGAGCGGCTTTGCTGCATTGCTGTTAGGTATTGCCCTACCGACCTCTAATCCACTGATTAATATAGCGCTGGTTTTAATCCTTATCAGCCTAATTATTAACCGTAAATCACTGCAATTAAAACCTTTACTGACGAATCCATTGGTCTACCTGCCTGCCGCCATGTTTGCGCTATTGGCATTGTCATTGTTGTTTCATCACAACAGCTATGGCCCAGAAATGGTGAGTAAGGATAAGAAATTTCTTTATATCTTGCCGCTGGCCCTGTTCTTTATTAACCAACCACAGCGGGTAAAACTATTTTGTATCGGCTTCCTGGCCGCTAATGCTGTGGTGTTGGTGGGGACATTGGCTGTTGGGGTATTACACATTCCAATAGGGCATATCGACCCCGCCAATCCCACTTTGTTTAAACTGCAAATTACCCAGAACTTCTTTCTGGCCTTGTCGACGATACTGTGGTTGATGTTGGCCTTCAAAAGTCAGGGCTGGAAACGCTGGGGCTATGGCCTGCTGGTGGTAGCCGCTTGCTACAGTGTTCTATTTTTGGTCTTGGGCCGAACAGGATATGTCGCACTGGTTGTTGGGTTAGGCGTGTGGCTGTTCTTTTCGTTGGGTCGCCGCCAACGCTGGCTATTAGTGGTATTGGGGGCTATTGCATTTGTTGCAGTGCTGCTGATTCCTAATAAAGCCACACAGCGGATAACTCAGGGCATTGATGAGATTAAAGTCTGCATGGCCGCGCCAGCAGGTAATGTCACCGGCGCTTGTCGCACGTCGATGGGGCAACGCTCGGAATTTGCTATTGAGGCTGTCAGGTTAATTAAAGAAGCGCCGATTTTGGGCCACGGAGCCGGTGGTTTCTATTATGAAGATCCAAAAATAAATTACAAAATCAACAACCCACATAACCAATATCTGTTGGAAACCATCCAGTCCGGTGTGGTTGGTTTGATTATTTTCCTGGCCTGGATTGTTTGCTGTTACCGTGTTATTTGGCAACAGATACCGGCTCTGCGTAATGTTTTATTGGCTGTATTGACCAGCTATATGGCGTGTAACTTCTTTAATTCATTTTTGCTGGACTCTTCGGAAGGCCATCTATTTATGATTTTTGTCGCCATTCTGGCGGGGTATTCTGTAGCAACAAGTCCTCAGCACGGTTCGGATAAACGACTGACAGAGTGATAATCACATTCGGTATTACTGACTAACTCACGGCTCCCTATGGGGGCCGTTTTTTTGCCACTGTCGTTATCATGGATTAGGTCCTGATAGAGATTCTAAAATCTAGGATATTTCTTTATTGAGATCGCCAAGATGTATATTGGAATGGTGGATTATTTAATGAAGTGTGAGTTTACAAGCTAAATCAACCAGTT
Organism: Yersinia kristensenii; assembly: GCF_900460525.1. Classification (NCBI taxonomy): domain Bacteria; kingdom Pseudomonadati; phylum Pseudomonadota; class Gammaproteobacteria; order Enterobacterales; family Yersiniaceae; genus Yersinia; species Yersinia kristensenii. The sequence continues at coordinate 695,262 of NZ_UHIY01000001.1, read as the reverse complement.
TTATTGATGTTATTTTTTATGCTATGAGAATAATGAGTCCTGACGGGGGATAATTCCTACAATATTTTCATTAGTATAGTCTTGTCGCTTGTCAGATTTTTCAACGCAAGACATCATTTCTTCTAATATAATCATGGAGAAAAATCTGTTTTTCTTTATTAAAACCGATCTTAATCTACAGTGTTTTATTCTTATTTATTTAATTTTTTAAAAGTAAAAAACTTATTTTTTGTTTTTTAGTGGCGTTAGATTTCTGTGATTTCTTTTAAGGGAAATGTAAAAATTAACGGCAACCACAAGGGGAAATATAAATGAATCCTAAATGGAATCTAAGTAATGAGTATCTCATCACAGATTTTATTGATTTTTCAGGTCGGAATGGCTATGCGCTGTGGTGATGAAAAAGGTATAAGACGTTATTTTATAAAAAACAAACTACAGGTTATAAAACCGGTCACTGTTGGGTTTTTGGGTGTGATTAAAAAGGGTTTCTATTAGGCCTGAAATGCAAAAATGCAGAAAAATCTTCCAAGAAATGGACTATTTTTCACAGCGGGGATGTTTTGTAACCAATTGAATATAAATGGTTATTTAATTATTTTTTTTAAGGTTAATTACTAATCTTAGACTATGGCATTATCGAGAGCAAGATAGCATTAATTATATTCCTACCTACAGAATTGAAAGTTTGCCCCTATTGGAATTGTCCTAAATGATGTATTTAAAGAAAACAGATTTGTATGCTAATGGAATAGCTTTTATTCAGTGAATTAAACTGGGGAGCTTTTCTTTGAATATGTGAAAGGATGACTTAGATCACTATTAGATAATTCTGATGTATGTGATAATTTTTTCAGGAATTTACACATTTTAAGCTTTGGTCTACTTTTCGAGTATTATGCAATAGTTTTAAAGGAAGCTATGATAAATATGTATTTATATCGGTAAGCGGGTTCAGGTGAATCTGTTTTTAGGGTAAACAGAATCGACATTTAACTTAATTTATCCAACGTCATTGAGAACATCATGGCCAATTCATCTACGAATAAATTATCTCTACCGGCCCTAACGTCTTTAGTGGTTGGTTCAATGATCGGTGCCGGCATATTTTCATTACCAGCAACTTTCGGGCGGGCAACTGGTGGGTTTGGTGCGCTTATCGCCTGGTGTATCGCTGGTGGTGGTATGTTAATGCTGGCGTTTGTTTTTCAAACATTAGCGCAACGTAAACCTAATCTGGATTCCGGTGTATTCATTTATGCAAAAGAGGGCTTCGGGGATTATCTTGGTTTTGCCGCAGCATTAGGTTTTTGGGCCGGTACTTGTATTGGTAACGTTTCTTACTTTGTGCTGATCAAATCAACCTTAGGGGCATTTTTCCCTATATTTGGTGACGGTAATACTATTCCAGCGGTATTAGTGGCCTCCGTTATTCTCTGGGGATTCCATATTCTGATATTGCGAGGTGTTAAAGAAGCTGCGGCGATTAATACCATTGCTACCTTCGCAAAAATAATTCCTATCTTCATTTTTGTCATCGTGCTGATTTTCGCCTTTAAAGGTGATGTGTTTGCACTGAATTTCTGGGGTACGCCAGATGTGGTTAAGAGTGTTGATTTATCCCATCTGAATGACTACGGCTATGTTGGTCATGCTGCGGCAGTGATGCCAGCGGTGACTGAACCAGAATCGTTATTCTCACAAGTTCGTAGCACCATGTTGGTGACAGTATTTGTGTTCTTAGGTATTGAAGGCGCGAGCGTTTATTCGCGTTATGCCAAAGAACGTAGTCATGTCGGTATCGCCACTGTTCTGGGCTTTATTGGTGTACTGTGCCTGTTGGTGTTGATCACCATGTTGTCTTACGGTGTACTGCTCCGCCCTGACTTGGCGGCATTGCGCCAGCCATCCATGGCCGGTGTACTGGAAGCGATTGTGGGGCGCTGGGGGGCGATCTTCATTAGTGTGGGTCTGATTATCTCTGTATTAGGTGCTTATTTATCTTGGTCACTGCTGGCAGCCGAAGTGCTATTCTCAGCAGCTAAGAGTAAAAGCATGCCGAAAGTGTTTGCGACTGAAAACAGTAATTCTGTTCCTTCCGCGGCAGTATGGTTGACCAATATCTTTATTCAAGTGTTCTTAATTCTGACACTGTTTACCGATTATGCTTTCCAGCTCGCATTAGAATTAACCAGCTCATTAACGTTGATCCCTTATCTGCTGGTGGGGGCTTATGGCCTGAAATTGGCATGGACTGGTGAAACTTATGAAACCGACAAGAAGGGCCATAGAAAAGATTTAATCTTTGCCATTATCGCCACTTTCTACTCAGCACTGATGATTTACGCAGGTGGTATGAAATACTTGCTGCTGTCGGCCATTATTTACGGCCCAGGCACGATTTTGTATCTGATTGCTAAACGTGAACAGCATCAAAAAGCGTTTAATAGCTACGAAAGAATCCTGTTTATTGTTCTGATTGTGGCTGCGGTCGCGGCGATTTATAGCATTGCCACCGGAATTATCACCATATAATTGATTGGAGCTCTTATGTCAGATAAATCTAAGAAAACTCACGGCAAGACCAAATTCGGCGTTCACTCTGAAGTTGGAAAGTTGCATAAAGTGATGGTTTGCGCACCGGGACGTGCTCATAACCGCCTGACCCCAAGTAATTGTGATGAATTATTATTTGATGATGTTCTATGGGTAGAAAGAGCCAAACGCGACCATTTTGATTTTATGACCAAAATGCGCGAACGCGGTGTTGATGTGGTTGAGATGCATAATCTGCTGGCCGAAACTGTGGCTATTCCGGCCGCAAAAAAGTGGATTCTGGATCAGCAAATTGTGCCAAATGAAGTATCACTGGGCATTCTGCAAGAAACTCGCAGCTATTTGGAAAGTCTGGAGCCACGAGTATTAGCTGAAGTGCTGATTGGCGGCCTATCGACCACCGAGCTGCATAAAGACGGCAAATGCGATAAAGAAGAACTGAAGTTGATCCGCGAAGCCGTGGGTATCACGGAATACCTGTTGCCGCCGCTACCAAATACCCTTTACACCCGCGATACCACATGTTGGATTTATGGTGGTGTGACGCTGAACCCTCTGTATTGGCCTGCGCGTCATGAAGAAACTATCCTGACCACGGCTATCTATAAATTCCACCCCGATTTTGGCGACGCCAATGTGAAAGTGTGGTGGGGGGATCCAACGCAGCATCACGGTAGCGCGACCCTGGAAGGGGGCGATGTAATGCCGATTGGCAATAAAACTGTATTAATCGGGATGAGTGAGCGCACGTCTCATCAAGCCATTACTCAGTTAGCTCAATCGTTATTTAAAGATAGCGCAGGGCAAGTTGAGCGCGTGATGATTGCCGCCATGCCAAAACTGCGTGCTGCCATGCACTTAGATACCGTATTCACTTTCTGTGACCGCGATGTAGTGACCCTCTATCCGGCGATTGTTAATCAGATTCAAACCTTCTCACTGCGCCCAGACAATGGCCCGACCGGCATTAAATTAAGCCGCGATAAAGGCACCTTTGTCGAGGCGGTGGCGGGGGCATTGAACCTGAAAAAACTGCGGGTGGTTGAAACTGAAGGGAATGATTACGACACCGAGCGCCAGCAGTGGGACAGCGGTAATAACATGGTCGCACTGGAGCCAGGTGTGGTGCTGGCTTATGACCGTAATACCAAAACCAATACCCAGTTACGTAAAGAAGGGGTTGAAGTGATTGAGATCGTCGGCAGTGAATTAGGCCGCGGGCGCGGGGGCGGTCACTGTATGACGTGTCCAATCACCCGGGATGCCGTCGACTACTAATCCCCTGCGGCCTTGAAGCCACTGGGTTGTTAGCTGCGCGTACTTACCCGAATCACTTACTGGTCGTTGACCTTAAATGAATAGATTCATCGGGATGCGTTTGCTGGCTGCCTACCTGTGGCTCCAATGACTTTGGGGATATGTTTCGGCCTTGAAGCCATTGGGGAGTTTTGATTAAAAAATAGCCGATAGTGAGTAGCAGAGTCATGCTATTTCGCTATTGGCTATTTCTCCGTTAACTTATCTTTACTTTTCACGTAAATAACACTACCCATTTCAGCACTAATTGTGCTGATCTACTTTTAGGAATATCTACAGGGAGATTATTAATCACACTGATATACCCGTCATACTTCAAGCTGCATGTGTGTTGGCTGCTTTCGTTCACCCCAGTCACTTACTGGTCGTTGACCTTAAAGTCAGTAAGCTTCAGGGGGACTCGCTTAATCGCCGCCTTCCTGCAACTCGAATTATTTAGGGCATAAAAATGCTGGTGCGCGCTGTATGTCACAGAACAGTAGCCCAGAAAACAGATAAAAAGTGTGAATAACTAATCTGCAATAATTTTGAAAACCTGACTCATACGAGATCTTATAGTGAAGATAAAAACAGCCATCACCTTGCTATTAACGTTTCTGCTCGCAGCTTGCGACCGAACTCCCCCAGAAGTCGTGGAAAGTGTGCGCCCGGTAAAAATATTTATCGTGGAAGACAGTGGCCAAAATGGGACACGTTATTTCCCGGCACGGTTACAAGCGGGTGATGAAACTCAGCTTTCCTTTAAACGCAGTGGGCAACTGCAACAGTTATTGGTGCGCGAAGGTGAGCAGGTGAAAAAAGGACAGGTTATCGCCAAGCTGAATGACACTGATCTGACTTTGCGAGTCAGGGATCGTCAATCCACCTTTAACCTGGCACGAGATCAATTTAACCGCTTCAATACCTTGCAAGGGCAAAGAGCTGTTTCACGCGCCGAGCTAGATGTTCGCCGCGCTGAGATGGAATCTGCACGTGCGGGGTTGGAAATTGCGCAAAAAGAACTCAGTGACGCCACTATTACCGCCCCATTCGATGGCATTATCGCCAATGTTAATGCGCGTAACCATCAGGTCATGGCCCCAGGCCAGGCGGTGGCGACATTAAGCGCCTTGGATACGCTGGATGTGGTCTTCAGTGTGCCAGAGCGTCTGTTTACCACGCTCGATATTAGCAACCGCAACTACAAACCGACGGTATTGCTTAACCATATGCCGGGGCGTGAATTTATTGCTGAATATAAAGAACATACCACCTCGACAACCTCGGCTTCCCAAACGTTCCAAGTGACACTGACGATGAAGCGTCCGGCGGATATGCCATTGCTTTCTGGTATCAGTGGGCGGGTAAGAATTAACTCTGGCAATCTGTCAGGGACTGACCACCCGACGATTGTCGTGCCAGTCGAAGCGGTATTTAACCCGGATAGCGCCCAGTTGAATGATGCTCGGGTTTGGGTCATCAAAAATGATGAAGGCCAGATGCACGTTGAGGAACGCAAAGTGCAAGTGGGCCAATTGACAGCGAACGGGATTCAAATCACTTCGGGGTTGGCTGATGGTGAGCAGATTGTCGCCGCAGGCACCGGTGAGCTTCGCCCAAATCAAGTTGTCCGGGCTTGGGTACGTGAGCGGGGTCTCTAATGAAACTGCTTGATAACTACATCAATAATAGTACCCGTATCTGGCTAACAATTTTGTTGCTGGGTATTGGGGGTATTATTGCCTATCTCAATATAGGCAGGTTGGAAGACCCCGCTTTTACCATCAAAACAGCGGTAGTTGTTACTCGTTATGATGGTGCGTCCGCGCAGCAGGTTGAGGAGGAGGTCACGTTACCTCTGGAGAATGCCATTCAGGAACTCTCTTATGTTGATGATGTGACGTCCATTTCCAGTGCGGGTTTGTCCCAAATTACTATCAATATTCGTGCGCAATATGGTGCGAATGAGTTACCGCAAATCTGGGATGAATTGCGACGTAAGATAAATGATAACAGCGTGCGGCTGCCACCGGGGGCCAGTGCGCCGATGGTCAACGACGACTTCGGCGATGTCTACGGCTTCTTCTTCTCACTCACTGGGGATGGCTACAGCAATCAGGATTTACGCAACTTCGCCGAGCAACTGCGGCGTGAGCTGGTACTGGTGCCGGGTGTGGGGAAAGTGGGGATCGTCGGTATCTTACCTGAAGAAGTTCAGGTCGAGATTTCTCGCGCCCAGATGACCGCGGCGGGCATTACGCCGCAGCAGTTATCCGATTTACTTGCGCGCCAGAACGTGGTGTCCGATGCGGGCCAGCTACAGGTGGGCAGTGAGTCGATTCGTTTGCATCCAACCGGTGAATTCCAAAGCGTCCAAGAGCTAGGGAACTTATTGGTTAGCCAGCCCGGCAGCCCGAAAAGTGTCTATTTACGTGATATCGCGACCGTGACACAAGGTTTTGGTCATTCACCGACCAATATTTACCGTGCTAATGGTAAGCCAGCATTGGCGCTAGGGATCTCATTCGCCCCGAATGTCAACGTGGTGAATGTGGGTAATGCCATTAAAGCCCGATTGGCGCAGTTGGAAGGCGAGCGCCCATCCGGCATGCATATCAATGTGTTTTATGATCAGTCCCATGAAGTTGAAGGGGCGGTCAATGGCTTTATTCTTAACTTCCTGCTAGCACTGTTGATTGTTGTTGTCACCCTGTTGATTTTCATGGGGGTGCGCAGTGGCGTCGTGATTGCCATCTCGCTAGCGCTGAACGTACTCGGCACCTTGCTCATTATGTGGCTGTTTAATATTGAGCTACAGCGGGTGTCGTTAGGGGCGCTGATTATCGCGCTCAGTATGCTGGTGGACAACGCCATTGTGGTGGTGGAGGGGATTGTGGTTGGCCGCCAGCGAGGTGAAAGCCTCTCTACGGCGATCAGCAATGTAGTGAAGCGCTCGATGATGCCGCTGTTAGGCGCGACTGTGATTGCCATCTTAGCTTTTGCCCCGATTGGCTTGTCCAACGATGCAACCGGTGAATACTGTAAATCGCTATTCCAAGTGTTATTGATCTCGCTGATGTTGAGCTGGATTACTGCATTGACGCTGACGCCGGTATTCTCCAAGTGGGCATTCCAGAACCAAAAACCGGCGAAAGTGGATGCTGATAAACCCGCCAAGCAACCTTATGATGGCTGGCTGTTCCGCTATTATCGTGTGGTGCTGAATAAATTACTGCAATATCGTGCGGTAACGTTGGTCCTGCTGGCAGCAATGTTAGTGGCCTCGGTCGTGGGCTTTGGTCATGTTCGCCAGAGCTTCTTCCCGCCATCAAACACGCCTATTTTCTTTGTTGATATTTGGCTGCCTAATGGCACGGATATCAGTTATACCGAAGGAGTAGCCAATAAGGTCGAACAGTATATCAAGCAGCAAAAAGGGGTGGCTGACACCATGGCGACGATAGGTCAGGGCGCGATGCGCTTTATGCTGACATATAACGCCCAGCGTCATTATCCTAACTATGCGCAGGTGATGGTTCGGACTGAACAGCTAGACCAAATCCCGGGTTTGATTAATGAAATCGAAGCCTATATGCATGACGAATACCCGCAAGTTGATGCGCAGATAAAACGTATCATGTTCGGGCCGTCAAACAACAGTTCCATTGAAGCTCGCTTTATTGGCCCGGATCCAGAGGTGTTACGCAGTCTGGCCGCACAGGCGGAGAAAGCGATCATTGCTGATCCGATGGCGGATGGCGCACGGCATGACTGGCAAGATCGTAGCAAAATGATCCGGCCACAATTCTCAGATTATCTGGGCCGCGAGCTGGGGGTGGATAAACGCGAGGTTGATGGCACATTGCGCATGAGCTTTGGGGGCTTGCCGGTCGGCTTATACCGCGATGGCACCCGTCTGATGCCGATTGTCCTGCGCACGCCAGATTCCGAGCGGCTCAATGCCGAACGGCTGAATGATGTGATGGTTTGGAGTCAGGCGCGACAAGCCTTTATCCCGATAGATAACGTCGTCACCAGCTTTGAAACCGAGTGGGAGGACCCACTGATTATGCGTTTAGATCGCAAACGGACATTGACGGTGCAGACGGATCCAACTCAGCAGGGCGGCGAAACTTCAGCTGAGTTATTGCGGCGCATCAGACCGGGTGTGGAAGCGGTTCAATTGCCACGTGGCTATGAGCTTGAATGGGGCGGTGACTATGAAAGTACCAAGGAAGCACAACGCGGTATTTTCATCAGTTTACCGATAGCATTCCTGATTATGTTTGTGGTGACCGTTTTGATGTTTAGCTCGGTGCGTAACGCGCTGGCTATCTGGCTGACGGTGCCATTGGCGCTGATTGGTGTGACGGTGGGCTTCTTGCTAACCGGTATTCCTTTTGGCTTTATGGCCTTATTGGGGCTGTTAAGTCTGAGTGGGATGTTGATCCGTAACGGTATTGTGCTGGTGGAAGAAATTGGCTTACAGCGGCAGGAAAAACCGCTGCGTGATGCCATTATTGATGCTTCTACTGCGCGTTTGCGCCCAATTATGTTAACTGCATTTACCACGGTGTTGGGGCTGGCTCCGCTGCTTAGCGATGCTTTCTTCCAAAGTATGGCGGTGGTCATTATGTTCGGTCTGGGCTTTGCTACCGTGCTGACATTACTGGTGCTGCCTGTGATTTACAGCTGCATGAACCCGGAACCTAAAGTAAAGTCACATGATGAACCGGTCAGTGAATAACAGATAGTGGTGTGTTATCGCACCTGAAGTCACCTCCGCAGCCCCATTATTGGGGCTGTTTTTTTTTTGCGCAACACCCAATGACCTTTATTCATCTTGGTGTTGCCAAAGCATTTTGTGCACTACCTCTCTTCCTCCTCACATTGCTGACGTTTTCGTTCCATAATGAAACACCATTGACCTATCATCGTTTCATTATGGAACGTTTTCACATTCGATTCTCAGCCTGTTTTTTGCGCTTATAGTGGTTCTAGTTTCATCAAATTAACCCTAAAAAAGATTCATTCTTACACTATCTGTTACGCTACAGGAGCAAGGTATGCTGAAAGTCATTCAATCTCCGTCTAAATATATTCAAGGTGCCAATGCACTACAGTCCATTGGTGAATTCGCTAAGTTACTGGCTAATAACTATTTTATTATTGCCGATGATTTTGTCATGAAGCTAACGGCAGATGCTGTTGGCACCAGTCTACAAGCCAGTGAGCTAGAAAATCATTTCAGCCGCTTTAACGGCGAGTGTTCCCGTCACGAAATTGAGCGTCTAACGGTTGAGCTGAAAAAAAATCACTGTAATGGTGTGATTGGTATTGGTGGCGGGAAAACCCTCGATACAGCTAAAGCGATTGCTCACTATCAGCACATCCCAGTGATTGTGGTGCCCACCATTGCTTCTACCGATGCACCAACCAGTGCGTTATCAGTGATTTATACCGAACAGGGCGAATTCGCCGAGTATCTGATTTACCCCAAAAACCCCGACATTGTACTGATGGATACCGCGATTATTGCCAAAGCGCCAGTGCGCTTGCTGGTCGCCGGTATGGGTGACGCGCTCTCGACCTACTTTGAAGCGCAAGCCTGTTTCGATGCCAAAGCTATCAGCATGGCCGGTGGAGCGTCGACATTAGCCGCAGTGACTCTGGCCCGTTTATGCTACGAAACCCTGCTGGCAGAAGGTTACAAAGCTAAGTTGGCGGTGGAAGCAGGCGTGGTCACCGAAGCGGTAGAACGCATCATAGAAGCCAATACTTATTTGAGTGGCATTGGCTTTGAAAGTAGTGGCTTAGCGGCGGCCCACGCCATTCATAATGGCTTCACTGTATTGGAAGAGTGTCACCATCTGTATCACGGTGAGAAAGTGGCTTTCGGCACCTTGGCGCAGCTTGTGCTTCAGAACAGCAGTATGGAAGAGATCGAAACCGTGCTTTCATTCTGCCAACAATTAGGTTTACCCATCACATTGGCCGAAATGGGGGTTTCACAAGATATCGAGCGCAAAATTCGTGCAGTCGCCGAGGCCAGCTGTGCCGAGGGTGAAACTATTCACAACATGCCGTTCGCCGTCACAGCAGACAGCGTTTATGCCGCTATTATTGTGGCAGACCGTTTAGGTCAGGCTTTCCTCAATTAACTTGCATGGCAGACAAGCTAATTGATAGACAAGCTAACTGACTGAGTTTGCCGGTGTTTCTCATCATCGGCAACCCTATTTGCCAGGCATTCCCGTTCGCGGAGCATAAAATGAAAAAATTAATTAACAGCGTTGAGAGTGTATTGCAGGAACAAATTAAGGGGTTGGTTGAAGCCCATCCTGAGCTGGTATTGCATCAGGAACCGCTTTTTATCACTCGGGCAGACGCACCGGTGATAGGGAAAGTCGCTTTGATGTCTGGTGGTGGCAGCGGCCATGAACCCATGCATTGTGGTTTTATTGGCGAAGGTATGCTGGATGGTGCTTGCCCAGGTGAGATTTTCACCTCACCGACTCCAGATCAAATGTATGAGTGTGGCCAAGCCATTGATGGCGGGCAGGGCGTGCTGATGCTAATTAAAAATTACACTGGCGATATTCTGAACTTTGAAACGGCGGCAGAGTTGTTACATGCCGGTGGAACGGCGGTTGGTACCCTGGTGATTGATGATGATGTCGCCGTCAAAGACAGCCTGTACACCGCCGGGCGGCGCGGGGTAGCCAATACAGTCATTATTGAAAAACTACTCGGTGCCGCGGCGGTCCGTGGTGATTCACTGGATGAATGTGTAGCGCTCGGCCAGAAAATCAACAATCAGGGGCACTCAATTGGTATCGCGCTCGGGGCCTGTACAGTGCCTGCGGCGGGTAAACCATCCTTTACCTTAGCTGAAAACGAGATGGAATTTGGGGTGGGGATTCATGGCGAACCCGGTATCGAACGGCGGCCGTTTATCTCTTTGAATGATACTGTGGATGCGATGTTCCAGACCTTGATTGACCACGGTAGCTACCAGCGCACATTGCGCCACTGGGACAGACAAGCAGAAGACTGGAGTGAAACACGCCAGACTAAGCAACCACTGGCGAAAGGCGATCGAGTCATTGCTCTGGTCAATAACTTGGGCGCGACGCCGCTATCCGAACTTTATGGTGTCTGGCATCGTCTGGCGGCCTGTTGTAGCGATTTTGGTTTGACCATCGAGCGCAAATTGATCGGCTCTTATTGCACCTCGCTGGATATGCAGGGCATGTCCATCACGCTGTTGAAGGTGGATGATGAGTTGCTGTCATTGTGGGATGCCCCCGTGAATACACCGGCGCTGGTTAAAAAATAATGCATCAGGAGAAGACCATGGGACTTACCAAACAACAAATTGTCAGCTGGTTACAGTTATGCGCTGAGGTTTTTAGCGAACAGCGAGATTTTCTGACACAGTTGGATACCGACATCGGCGATGGCGACCACGGCCTAAATATGAATCGTGGCTTTAATAAAGTGGTCGAGAAACTGCCCTCTTTTGCCGATAAAGACATTGGTTTTATCTTGAAGAACACCGGTATGACCCTGCTTTCCAGTGTCGGGGGGGCTAGCGGCCCCTTATTCGGGACTTTCTTTATTCGTGCAGCCCAAAGCACCAATGCTAAACAAAGCCTTGATCTGCCAGCAGTTTGTCAGATGTTTAAAGATGGGGTCGAAGGGGTGGTGATGCGCGGCAAAGCTGAGCCAGGCGATAAAACCATGTGCGATGTTTGGTGGGCAGTGGTCTCGCAACTTGAGCAAGCTAATCAACAGGATGTGCCGCTGGTGGATGCTTTGCAGCAAACCGTCGCAAGGGCCCAGCAAGCATTGGCAGAGACTATCACTATGCAGGCCCGCAAAGGCCGCGCCAGTTATCTTGGTGAGCGAAGTATTGGCCATCAAGACCCTGGGGCGACATCAGCAATGTTGATGATGCAAGCGCTATGGCAGGTTGCCAGCCACTAATGTGGCTCAGCCGATAAGGTTATCAGGAGGAAAGATGGTCAATCTCGTTGTAGTTTCTCATAGCGCGCTGCTGGCTCAGGGTGTGGCCGAACTGGCACAGCAAATGACACAAGGGGGCTGCCAGTTAGCGGTGGCCGCCGGTGTAGACGATGTGGATCATCCTATCGGCACGGACGCCATTAAAGTGATGGAAGCCATTGAATCGGTTTACTCCTCCTCGGGCGTATTAGTGCTGATGGATTTAGGCAGCGCATTACTCAGTGCTGAAACGGCGCTGGAGTTATTAGACCCAGAGATGGCAAAAAATGTGCAGCTTTGCGCAGCCCCGCTGGTCGAGGGGACTCTGGCTGCGGTGGTTGCCGCCTCGTCTGGGGCCTCATTGAGCGAGGTTCGTGCTGAAGCGATGGAGGCTCTGTCAGCTAAAGCCACTCAACTGGGTGAAAATATCAGCGCACCCACCACCAACCGCACTGCGGTTACCAAAGCGGCCCCCGATGCACAAAGTGTCAGTTGGGTGGTGCGCAATCCTAATGGGCTACATGTCCGACCGGCAGCAAAATTGGTCGAAGTATTAGCGCCATTTACCGCGGATTTACTGCTGGAAAAGAATGGCCAATGTGTGAATCCACGTAGCTTGAATCAGCTCGCTATTTTACAAGTACGCAAAGGCGATACTATCCGTTTGTTAGCCAGTGGTGACCAAGCGGGTGAAGCCTTGGATGCTTTTATGCAACTGGCACATCAGCACTTTGGCGAATCTATCTCCACTACTGACAGCGGATTTACTGGTGTAATGGTTCCTCGTGGGGCTATTACAGCACCCATATTCCAGTGGTTACCCGCTATTCCGGTATTCTTACCGCAGAGCATTAAAGCGGGGCAAATTGCTAACGAGCAACTGCGTTTGCATCAGGCTTTGGCCCACACCATGGCTGATTTACAGCAATTGGCACAGCAAGCAGAACACCAAATTAGCGCTCAGGCAGCGGCTATCTTTAATGCGCATGCCATGCTAATTGATGATGAAGAGCTCTATCTGGCGATGGATCGGCGGATAGAACAGCAGTTGGTGGGAGCAGAATCGGCATTGCAGGATGAGTTAATGAGCATGGCGGCAGACTATTTGGCTCTGGATGATGACTATCTGCGGGTCCGTGAACTGGATATTCGCGATATTCTGAATCGTACTCTCGGCCATTTGACGGGGTTACCGCCAGTCTCCATTACCCTAGACAGTGAGATTTTGCTATTAGCTGAGGAGTTATTCCCTTCACAAATGATCGGGCTGAATCGCCAGCAAGTAAAAGGAATCTGTTTAAGTAAAGGAAATATTTTCTCTCATAGTGCCATTTTGGCCACAGAATTAGATATTCCGATGTTAGTGGGGGCTGCCGGTTGCCTTGAAAGCAGCCATAATGGCCAAAAGGCTTTCTTGAATACCGCCACTGGAGAACTCAAACTCCAGTGAGCGGGCCCACTTAACTCTTTGAAATAGCAGCCTCAATTCAGGGCTGCTATTTGAGGGATTAAGCTACTCGGTGGCGTCAAAATCTGGCTTTTCCAGTTATATTGCTCTTCTATTAGTGTGGCGCCTGCCTGCCGAATGGTCTCCATTTCAAGCTCAGTTAATTGGCAGACATGGTGTATGACCTCCGCTAGATGAGCAGCATCTCCGGGAATATGCAGGAATCCATTAATACCGTGCTTAACCTGCTCACTCAGCCCCCCGGAGTCCGCCACAATTAATAATGCCCCCTGCTTTCTGGCTAACCAGCGCGACTCGATAGGAATTAATCCATTCGGTTCATTTTCGGCAGAAAGAACACACACGCGAGTATTACGCCACTGAATTAGGCAAGCCATCAATTCGCGATCAAACGAATTTATAATTGAAGTAGGAACATCCAACTGGCTAGCTAATGCTGATAATTCCGGCAAAACAGGATCACTCACGATAACGGCATGGATATCTTTACCTAGGAAACTGGCCGCCTGCAGTAACAAATCATAGCGCTTATAATACACGCCTCTCCCTAATGTAATAGCCAGCGGATATTCGAGTGATATTCCATAAGAGGATAGAGTGTTGCGGATCTCTTGCTCACTGCGTATTCGGAACCACGGGTCATTGATATTTATCCCCGCGGGAACCGGTATAAATGTGTTCGGATCAGCCCCATATTGTGAAACTAAATGGTTAGCCAGGAAGTTGCTGATAGTACCGAGTTTGATATTAGCATCAACCTTTGCCCATTGAATGGGTAATGATTCAGCCATAAGCCGTTCTGGATTGGGTAGTGGCATTTCATGATTAAAGGCGGTGCCGTGAGAAACATAAATAATCTTTAAATTTATCCCTTCTGTTGCAGTATGTAAGCTGGCAATTAAAGGCGTAAATGAGAAGGGCAGTTCATGGCAGAATGCCAGGGTAATATCATAATTCTCACTGATATCAATAATTTTTGCGGCGGCGGCGGCCGAAGATATTTTCCAGTTTTGTATATCGCCGAGAAAAGCATCACCGTAGGGCCATAAACATCCCGCTGTATTCTCTAATGTCATGTTGGGTACCGTAGAGAATGTACCGCCCATTTCATGAATCTTTCCTATATAGTGTGCGTGACTATCAGCATCAAAAAAAATATTATATTTACTATATGCAATCTCAATAAAATGTGGTTCCAGCTGGATGTCATGAACAGACAATAGGTCAATAATCTCAGGAAGTGCTTGAATTTGCCCTCTAATATAAGAGCCGACACCACCAACAAAAATTTGAATCCCTTCTGTAGATAGATGAATAATACCTATTTTAAGGTTATTTTTTTTGTGAAGTGGAAATATGTTTCCTTGCATATAAACCTCGAATTTTTAACGAGAAAATATGATGTATATAATTATTAGTTAGTAACCTATCCTTTTCGATACTCTATAATTATTGATAAATAAAAGATCTAAACTACAATTTAAAAACAAATCAATTGCATCTTTTGGTGTTTCTACAATGGGCATACCTTTAATATTCAGCGAGGTGTTAAGCAAAATGGGTATTTTAGTCTCTTCAAAAAAACAGGTTATCAATTTATGGAATTTTCTATTGATATCTTTTTTAACAGTTTGAACACGAGCACTGCCATCAACATGGACAATTGAGGGGAGATCCGTGCGGTATTGTTCTTTTACCTCGGCGATATAGAGCATGTAGTCACTGTCATGATTCAAATGGAAATAGTCATGCACTTTCTCATACAACACCGCGGGAGCAAAAGGTCGGAAATCTTCGCGAAATTTCACATTGGCATTAATGTGATCTCTCATCTGCGAGCTGCGGGGGTCTGCCAGAATACTTCTATTGCCTAAGGCGCGTGGACCAAACTCCGATTCCCCTTGGAACCAGGCAATAACCTGACCAGACGCAATAGAATCGGCCGCCATGGCTTCAATATCTTCACAATAAGTGTATTCAATTTTATCAGTATATTTTTCAAGTTCTGTTATTACGCTAATATCATTATAATTTTTTCCAAAATATGTCGATCCAGAATGTTTAACCCGCTCTTTCTTGAGGACTTCCAGCCAACCATAATAACAACACCCGATGGACAGCCCATTATCACCTGCTGCGGGTTGTATATATAAATTATCGAATTTACATTCATTAATGAGTTTTTCATTCGCTGTGGCATTTAACGCAACCCCACCGGCATAAGCAAAGTTCGCCATAGGATGAAGTTGATAGTAATAGTTGAACAGGTAAAATAAGGCTTCTTCAAGTTTGTTTTGTGCCCAATACGCCAGGTCTGCATAATATTGGAAGTTATCTTGAAAATGTGTCGGATGAGTATTCAGTAATGGGTCGATATTTGCCCACCAATCATTACGCAATATCACTTTCCCTGAATTGAAAAAGAAAGGCTGCCAGTTAATGATATTCGCTCTTCCATAGGGAGCCAGCCCCATTAATTTACCGGCACAGTCCAGCTCACCAAAAATATACAGGGCTATTCCTTCGTAGAATTCCCCAATAGAATTTTCTATTTCCCATGTTGAAACGGGATAGATTTTCCTGTCCTTCCTGTTAACCCAGCGAGAGAAATCTTTAAATATCGGCAACATTTTCCCGCTTTGATAGATATAGTAACTACAGGTTTCCCAGTAGCGATACCGATTATTAAGATGGATATCATCTGTGCCAGAGATATTCGCAATCATGTCATTACAACTATCTATACTGCCACCATGCCCATCAATAACAACAACTCCCATATCGTCATATGGGGATGTGCCTACCGCGCTATAAGCATGAGCTAAATGATGGGAAAGTGTGATAATAGGAACCATGGGAGGCAATGCCCTATTTTTTCGGTGTTCTAATTGTTCGCTAAAGAGTGGGTTATGAGAGTTTTGTTCTACAATTAATGAAAGATCATTATATTCAATACCGGCAGCATCTAAACAGTACTGAATAGTCGTATTATCATTAAATCCATCATGCTTTATTCTTGATATTCTTTCTTTTTCAATTGCAAATATAATCTCCCCATCCTTCATTAGACAGGTTGAGCCATCGTGTGATAAAGCTGTACCAAGGATGTAAATTGGTTTTTTCATAATTAATATCCTTATTAATTTGTAATAAATTTAGCTGGATCGTCAGTTAAGTAAATAAGCGAGTCGACGTGATAAAGCAAGTGTCGTTAATGATGGATTAGCTGCGCCTGGACGTGGAAATGTACTTGGGCCGATAGCAAATAGATTCTTAATATGATTAAATTCATGATTGTTATTTAATATCTCACCTAAAGGTAAAGTGCTACTTTCATGATTTTCTGTACCCAGAGGGCTGATCCAGGTTGTGGGTACATTGTAATTAGCGATCCTTGATGGTGAAAAAAACTGATTGTGAACATCTCCCATAGTACGAGCATGAATAATGAATCCTTCTTCAAAATCTAAAGGTTCAAATGGGATTTTTGTATCCTGACATACTTCACGCCAGAATATATTTAATTCATCCTTTTCTTTTTGTATTAGAGTATTGTCAGCATTGTTGAAATCACACGCAATAGCTAATGGCATGACTTCATCACTTGCTTCTACACTGATACTCCCGTGAATAGAGGGTATCTGCTCACCCATCGTCCATACTTCTAATTCAATACCAAAGTTTGATCTACTGACAGTGAAAAATAAATTAAATCTCTCCCCTGATAAACTAGGACTGAAAAATATAGTGTCTGGATGGCTCTCAATTAATTTCCCAATTTTTTCGGGAACTTTATTGTGTTTAAAAGTGACATTAAACCCTTGCACTATATGATCAACAAGGCCTGTTATTTTTTTCTCTATCAAATTGCCAGAGTCGTAAAGCACTTGAGTGGCTAAACGCGAATTTTCAATTGTACCTAAAGCAAGAACGCATTTATCTGCTAACACATTATATATATTGTTGTTTTTTATGTTTCTTAATTTAGCTCCGATACATTTACCATTTCTAATAATAAGGGTTTCCGCTTCATATTCAGACATAATGAGAGGGCGGCGACTAAATGAGTTATCTTCTTTCCAATAAGATAATGGGGTATAAGCCTCCCAACGGCCAGGTTCCCCGAGTATTCTGGTAACTTGAGGAGTTACCTTAAATTCAAAACCAGCAAAATTAAAATAATAGTCAACATCATAGCTCTTTTCTGCCCATGCTAAGATTTCGGACTGTACCTGTGTATAGAGAGGGGGGCCTTCTAACCAGCTCTCCGTTAAGTCACTGACAATTTTTGTAGGCCAATATTTAAGAATTTCGGCTTCTATTGGTAAAATAACGCCATGCCAATAAAGTGATCGGCCACCCACTCTTCGCCGTAAGCATGTTCCTTTTGAAAAATGAGGTTCACTTAAAGAGCACCATGAGCGATAAGCATATTTGTCTGAGTCTTCATTTTTCCAAAACTCATTAGCTCGTTGATATTCTTCGCCTGCATTTATATGATTGAAATCGTCAGCGGGGCCCGCCTCTATAACAACAACATTTTCAATTTCTCTATTATTTAAATGTTTGGCTAATTCTAAACCCGACATTCCTCCGCCTAATATCAGAATGTTAACTCTATCAGGGAGTTCTGTCACCTTTGCGGGTGTTATCGAATCTATAGTGTTCATTATGCGTCCTCTAATAAAAAGTATTTTATTTGAAAATTAATGGTTTTAAATTAAATCCATATAGTTCACTTTGTAGCTTATATATAAACTCTTGCCATGGGCCTTTAGGAAATCTTGACTGAATAAGAAGTTTATTACTGTTTAAGCGCATTTTAATCTCTGTATCTCCAGCAGCATGCATACGCATCCATTCAAATAACTGTTGTGCAGCATCTTCAGGATCAGTAGGATTGACTTTTATATGGTGATATTCGGAGCCATAAAATTCAGTGAAAGCGGTATATTCTGTCACAGCACAAGGGATACCGGCGATGGCTGCAAGCGCTGGCCCTAAACCGACACTTTCAACATTTTCTACATTCGGGGTAAATAAAACTGCACCCGATAGAGTATGACAAATGATGAGTAAATCTACTTCATCTAAAAACCATTTATTATTTTCATTCTTATAAGTTTGAAGCGGAACTTCATCTAAAAAGATAATGGCGTCATTAAGATGCAAGGCATTAACTTGCTCTTTTAGACAGTTTGCATATTCAGGATCTTCATTTAAATTCCCAAATATAAGTAGCTTCGGGGGCGATGAGTTTTTTGATTTATAGATTTCAATGAGTGCACCAAAAACATTAATTGATATCTCTATACCTTTGACTCTAAATACTCTTACAGGAACAATAATAACCGATGAACCCTTTACTATATTATGTTGATTTAAAAATTCACTGTGAATATCACTTAAACCATATTTATCTATGGAAGGTAATATATTGGGAATGATATCGGCTATCAGTTCCGTGGGATAGTCTCTACATTCATTTCTCAGTGCTTCAGATGCGACTATCCATTTAGTGTGAGTGTTACTCTGCGGTATTGGAGTCAACTTATTAGGTTTTTTTGGATATAATCTCTCGGTATTTTCATAAATAGCATAGCTACCAAAAAGATCATGTTCCCAGAAAATGACACCACCATGGCCTTTTTTTTCAAAATAAATTTTTGCAGCATTATGGATAGCCAGGTTAACTGGGACAGCATCAGAAAGTGTCATATTCAGACAGAAAACCCAGTCAATATTATTATTTTCAAACCAATTAATAAAATAGTCTTTATAGTATTCAGAAAGTAAATTTATTTTTTCTTCAACATCCATTATCTCTGCTTCAGTTAAAAATTCGTATTTGGCTATTTTATTCCTTATATCAATGAAATTACTACCAAAGTTCTCATTACACATTGAGTTTTGATAAAAAGAACTGAGTTTCATCCATGTTGGGTAGTGTGATTCAGCATTACCGTGAGGGAAAAATTTAACTTTATCTGGTCGCCATGAAAACCCAAGATCTGTGGGTATTTCATTTATTATCATATTGTTCATTATGGCTATTTCAGCCGCATTTCTAAATATAGTTAATAAACCACTGGTTGGTAGACCATCTCCAGATATAACTGCCCATTTCATTTTAGCCATTATTTTTTCCTAATATCAATTATCTAGCCGAATTGATTTCTCTGATAAAATATTAATTAACGAAAATATTAATACACAAACAATTAGTATGGCGATAAAAGCTATTCTCAGTGATGTCAAATCTGCGAATAAACCTATTAAAGGAGGTGTGATCAATAAACCCACTCTTGACATCCATGTGGCGAAAGTAATCCCACTTGTTGCATTTATATTAGATAATTGCCCAATAAAAGATATTGTTAATGGAAATATAACAGATATCCCTAATCCAATGAGAGAGAAACCAAGGATTGTAAAAATTGTAGAATGAAAGCTTATTATTGAAATTATTCCAAGTATAGATAATATAATCCCATATTTTAAAATAATCATTTTACCAAACTTATTTGTAAAGTGATCACCGAAAATACGACCAATAACGATACATAGTTGACAGGTGAGATAGGGTAAGCCAGAAATGACTGATGAAACGTTATAAATTTCCTTCATATATATGGCACCCCAGATACTCGCGGTCTCCTCTATACTGCATGTAAATACAAGTATAATTAAGGCTATAATATAAAGTTGTATTTCTGATATTCTTGCCCCTCGTTGAGTCTTTTTGCGAAAAGAAAACTTACTCTGCAAATATTCTTTTTTAAATAATAAAATGTAAATAACCAATGTTATTAAATTTAAAATGAGTAATGTAAGGTTAAATTTTTCCATTGAAGATCCTAACCCAATAGCGGCTACTGCAACGAGTCCTCCCCAGATTGTGCCGATACTACCAGCACCATGAAGCCGATTAATCAAACTTTTCCCATAAGATTGTTGTATATTGAGAGCCTGTACATTGATACAAGTATCCCCCCAAGAGTCAAAAATACCGAATATAAAAAGTAATAATGTTATTTCATACCATGATGATGAAAATGCTACTGTTGATATAAAAATGATTAGAAATAAAAAAGTTATATTTGTTGCTAAATATAATCCAATGAAATTTATAAACTTATTAGCGAACAATCCAAAAATTATTGATCCAGCCGGAATAGCTGAAATCATAATGCCAACCATATAATTACTGAGATTGAATTTTTCTTTTAAATCTGGAATCCATGGAACCAAACTGGCATAAGTAACGCCATGAATGAAAAATAGTAACGATAATATGATACTTTGTTTTTTTTGCATGTTATAAATTTATTTTGTATGAAGTTATAATTAAAGTATATAATTGAAATCAAAACCTAATATATTTCTATATCCTATTTCCATCGATGGTTTCTTTAGTTTTATCGGTGTCACCTGATGCCAAATAGTTGAGCCTTTATCTATATGGAATAACCCCTCACCCGGCTCTAATGTGTGTGATTTAATAAATTCATCTTTTTCTGTACAGTAAAGTTTACTTTCACCACCTTCAATATTATATTTATCAATAACTAATGCGGATACAATATAGTTGCTACCATCTTGATGTAAACCTTCAGGTGAATTGGACACTGAATGTATTGAGCTATCAATAATCAAAGATACTTGATGACAAGTGACTTCAATTTTTTTTAGTTCTCGTTTAGGTTCACATTCACATAGCATTTCTACGAAGTTCTTAATTAATATCCTCAATGTCGGAGATTCGATGGCGGCCCGGTCCATTGGTGGAAAACGGCGTATTAATTGCCTTAAATCTAACTGATGGTCAGCATGTTGAGTAAAATTGGTTAATGCGGGAAGATCAATATTATTTACCGCCCATTTATTATCAATATATTCGACAACGAATTGGCAAATTCCTCTTTTTCTAAAAGCCCTATAGGCGTGAAAGGTTTTTTTATCAGGTACAGATAAAGTAGATATCAGTGCTTGAATACCCTTGGGGGGCAAGTTGTTATCAAGATAGCGTTGGGCTTCCTGAATAATTATTTTCCTATTTTCAAAGCATTTACTGATAAGAAATCTCAATTGAGATAATTTTATATCATTAGTATCCCAAACTAAGTTTTCAAATGACAATTCATTTTGAATTGATTCAATATCCACACCAAATTCATTTATATTAAATTGAATGATTTTATATTTAATTCCCATGATAAAAATATCCTACCTTACTAGGTTGTTATTGATGAGAAATATTAATTAAAATAAATAATACAAAATAATATATATTAATTAAGTTTTTTTATAATGGTGTCTTAAATGTTTTTTTATTTCGCTGTTTTTATATCTCAAAGATCTCTTTTCGGCAAGCTTTTATAAATACCCATTGATATACATGTTTATCAAATTATAGTTTTTTGATGGTTTTTTAGCAGTTAATTTATAGGGATATATTTAATGAGTAACTATTATAAATAACAGGTTCTCTTTATTCATCTGCGTATTTGATGCATTTTAAATTTCTGTAAATCATGTTAAATAGATAAGTAATTATTTTTATTAATTCAATAATAAATTAAACCACACTCATAAAAATGAAATTAATTTTCATTTTTATATTATGCTCTGTTAACACAAAATTTCTCCAGAATGGACAGTAATACTATGCGGATTTAATCTGGTGAAAATTTGTCACTAAGGGGTGCTTCATAGAGGCTAAACTGGCAACGATTCACCGCCCTTGAATTGGTGGATATCGAGTCGGTGGAGTTTTACTTTTCGCCATAATGTTGTGCGGCTTATTCCCAATAAAATGGCCATTTCACTCAGTTGTCCCTGGCAGACTAATGCGGCGCGAATAATAGCCTGTCTTTCTAATTCTTGTAGTGATAAGACTGGCTGAGGTTGCGGCATATCTGGCTCTAATAACAATTTTTCGCCTAACAGATGCTCTGGCAAGTCATTGAGATTGATCCGGTTGTTGCGGCAGGCCATTGCGGCCCGCTCAACCACACTTTTAAGCTCCTGATCATTACCGGGCCATGGGTATTGGCACAATTGGCGAATAACATTTTCGTCTGGCTGATATTGGCAGTGAAAATGTTGACCAAGACTTGCCAGCGTATGCTGAACCAGCAGCGGAATATCTTGCTGTCGTTGGCGCAAAGGGGGGATATGGAGCTCGAAAGATTGCAGGGTATAGAACAGCTGGCGGCGAAAATGCCCTTGTTTTACTAACAAAGGCAGGTCTGCGCCAGTAGCTGTAATGATCCGCACATCCACTGGGATTACCCGATTAGAGTTTACTCGCATGACCATGCCGGTTTTGACAATTTGCAGCAGAGCAGACTGCATTTCTGGTGATAGATATTCGACTTGCTCCAGATATAAGGTGCCGCCGTTGGCTAACTCAAATTTGCTGGGTTGCCCAGATTCGCCTTCACTGGCATCGCAGCCAAGAAATTCCCGCGCCATAAGATTTTGTGGTAATGCCTGACAATTCAATACGATGTACGGGCCGGCTGCTCGATTGCTGGCATTATGAATCGCCTGTCCCAATTGTTGCTTCCCGACACCTTCTTCCCCATGCAGTAAAATGGGATGTCGGCCTTTGGCGGCCTGTTTGCCATAGCGAATTAAACGGCGCATTTCTAGTGACGCGACGGGCATGTCGTCAAAGGTATAACTGGCTCGCCCTAATTGGTTATGAATCATTTGCCGTAGTAATTCTTGCGGATGCAAAAGTGCAATAAAACCACAGCGATCGCCATCGGGAATGGGTTTGAGGGTCAATAGCGCAGAAATAAATTGCTGCTGATTTTCAAAGGTCACCTCCACATGGCTAAGAGGATTGCGGTGCAAAATAGCTTGGGTCAGCAAGGCGGGGAGGGTGAGTAAATCTGTGACGGGTTTGCCGAGGCTGCTGGTTTCATCGAGTTGCAAAATAGCGGCTGCACGGCGGTTAAGATACAGCAGACACCCCCGTTGATCCCAAGCCATTACACCATCTTCAACCCCATCAAGCAGGGCATTGAGTTCATTCAGATGACGGTTAGTTTCTGCCAATAAGGTGTCGGCATGGAGGTAATTGCCAATTTCTCGCGCAATGGCTAGTGTCAGCGGTAAATCACTGGCGGCGTTATCAACCAGTAAACTTCCCAGAACAATCACAGCCCGTTGACGGCCACTATTGTCATACACCGGGGTTGCACAAAATTGCCACGGGTGCAGCGCTTCCTTGAAATGTTGCTGGCCGCTGACCTGTATTGGATGCCCTTCAGCTATTGCCAGCGCAGGGGCATTGGTGCCGATTAATCCCTCAGTCCAATAACTGCCACTATCAATGCCCAATTTTTGTAACTGACTGATGGTCTGTGGATGGCCGCATTGCCACAAGGTGCAGCCACTTTCATCGAGAATTAGCAGAACACAATGGCGCGATTCCATGTATTCATAAGCATCTTCCAGTGCGGCTTGGCCTAACACCAGTAAGTCATTTTTTCGCTGACAAATTGACTGAAAAGTTGCCCCCACCGCCCGGTGAGGAACCCGCCATTGCTGGGCTTGCATCAGTTTTTGGCAGCGCTGCCACGACGCTACTAGCGCCGGAGTCGCAACCGGCTCAGCGCTGCTCATTGAGGAAAAAACCAGAGAAAATTATCTTCGGTAGCGTCAGCCAATTTGGCAATGTCATTGATGCTAATACGTTTATTGTTTTTCACAGGTTAATACTTTCACCGAGTGAATCAGTCGCTGTTAACTCATTCTAACTGGCCTTGATAGATAGCCGCAATGCGCGGAGTCACGTAATGCGTAGTTCTCAAATTATGTAAAATGACCTAATAACCCCTATTTTCCCCTCTTGAAAAGAATTTATCGCCACACTGCAGACAATGATTCAATTTCTCAAAAGATATGGATTATCATTAGCATTCAATTTTACCAAAGGACATTTCATGCTCGGTCGCATCGTTAGCCGGTTTTTATCCTTAGTCGCTGTGTGTCTGACGATAACAGCATCATTTTCTGTTTTAGCTGAGCCGATCGTGGTGACAGATGTTGCCGGCCGACAGGTGACATTAGCTCAGCCGGCTTCCCGCGTGATATTAGCGGATGCCAGGGCATTGATGGCATTGAATATTATCCATCCACAAACCCCGCTCAAAGGTATCATTGCCTGGGATAATTCACTTAAAGTGAAAGCTGCTGATCTGGTAGAGGCCTATGCTAAAAAATTCCCAGAAGTGAACAATATCCCCATATTCGATAATCCCTATGTCACTGATTTCAGTGTCGAACGGGCGGTTTCATTGCGACCGGATTTAATCATCTTTGATACCGGATTGCTGGCAAAACTCAAAGCCAGTGGCGTGTTGGCCCAGTTGGATAAATCGGGTATTCCAGTGTTGTTTATTGATTTCCGCCAGCAACCGCTGACTAACACCATTCCCAGTATGCAACTGCTCGGTAAGGTATTTGGCGAAGAGAAAAATGCCGAAGACTTTATCCAGTTTTATCAGCAACGGCTTAACTTGATTCGCCAACGGGTCGCCACCCTTAAACCAGAACAGCGCCCCAGTGTTTTCATTGAGCGCCACGCTGGAATGACGGGTGAGACGTGCTGCTCAACTTTCGGTAAAGGCAGTTTTGGGCAATTTATTGCCGAGGCTGGCGGGAATAATATGGGTAGCCAACTTTTCCCAGAAATGGGCGGCGAAATTAACGTCGAGCAACTCATTGCCAGCAACCCAGATTTTTATCTGATGACGGGCGCTGATTGGAGTCGGGGCCATAAAGGCTCGGTGGCCGTGCCCTTGGGCTACAACACGGATACTGCAACAACACAAACAAAACTGGCCCATTTAATGGGGCGAACGGGGGTCAGTATATTGAAATCCGTGCAGGATAAAAAAGTGATGGCGGTTTATCATCAGTTCTATGACAGCCCGCTCAATGTGGTCGCTGTAGAAGCTATTGCCAAATTCCTTCACCCAGAATTATTCGCCGATTTGGATCCACAGGCCGATTTGGAAATGATCCATCAAAAGTTTACCGCTATAGATTATAGCGGCGTGTTTTGGGTCACTGCCCTGCGCCCTTGACGCCGCAGCGTTGTTAGCTGCAACACCAATAGCTTTGGGCAGTCAAACAGCTTGCACCCTTGTCGCCGCAGCATGCTGCAATAACTCAGGGTAAGTTATTGCAGCGCTCGCTATGACACTTAACCCCTTATTTTTAGATGGTTTTTACTCCCGCACTTTTAGTTTTAATCACAAATAATAATCTGCTTATCTGCGATAAAATTTATTTACTTGGGAAAAGTAATCATTAAGATTAGCGTTTCCAAAAAAACACGTTCAGACACAACTCCTTTCGCAATAGGCCCAAAATGTTAATGTTTTACCGTTTATCCTTGCTGGCCGTCTCTGTCGCGCTGGCATTACCGGCTGTTGCCGCAGAGAAAAAGGCCTCACCAGAGGCTGATAACTCAGTTGAAGCTAAAACGAACAACAGTGACACACTCTCAGTCGTCGGCAACTGGCTTGATAATACTGATAACAGCACGGTTGTTTTAAATCACCCCGGCGCACGCACTATTGTTACCCAGCAACGTATTCACGAAAAGGGTGCTCAGACGGTGGGTGATTCACTGCGTGGTATTCCTGGTGTCCAAGTGCGCGAAAGTAACGGCACGGGCGGCAGTGATATTTCACTGAATGTGGGGGTTCGTGGCCTGACCTCCCGCTTATCTCCGCGCTCAACTATCTTGATGGACGGCATCCCGCTGGCAGTGGCACCTTATGGTCAGCCGCAACTCTCTATGGCTCCGCTTTCCATCGGTAATTTACAATCTATTGATGTCATTCGTGGTGGTGGGGCAGTACGTTATGGGCCGCAAAACGTAGGCGGTATCATCAACTTTAACACCAAGGTTATCCCGAAAGATTTCAGTGGAGCAGTCAGCGCCCAAACTCAGGGTGCCAGCCACGGCGGTTTAAAAACCTTGAGCAGCGCCTCATTGGGCGGTACCGCAGATAACGGTTTTGGCGCGGCGTTACTTTATTCTGGCCTGCATGGTCAGGGCTATCGCGATAACAATGATAATACTGATATCGACGATTTTATGCTGAAAACACGCTATCAGCTGACAGAACACGATGAATTACAAGCAAACTTCCACTATTACGAAGCACATGCTGGTATGCCGGGTGGATTAACCAGCGCACAATATGCCCAGAATCCTTTCCAATCAACTCGCCCTTATGATCAGTTTGATGGGCGACGCCGTGATATGTCATTCAAATATATCCATCAGGAAGATGATCGCCAATTTGAGTTGCTGACGTATTTCACTAAAAGCTTCCGGGGTAGCAATATTGAATCGGAAGGTACTGGCGCTAATCTCGGCCAACGGCGTATGGTGGCTTACCCGCGCAATTACACCACTTATGCTATTGAGCCAAGCTATTCACAGTTATTTAGAATGGGCAGCAGCGCCCATGAAGTTACTCTTGGTTACCGCTATTTGAATGAAACTGCGGATGAGAAAGCCTATCGCTCCCCTTGGTATAAGCCCGCGACTGTGACGTCGATGCCCGCCACGCCACAATATTACCAGCATACCTCGGGGGGGCACCGAAGCTCACGCCGTGTATATTGATGACGCAATTAACATCTCAAACTGGACTATTACCCCAGGTTTGCGTTATGAGAATATCCGCACCAATGTGGATGATTCTTTTGCTAATACGCACCGCGAGATGCAATACAGTGAACCATTACCTTCACTTAACGTGATGTACCATATGTCCGATGAATGGAAGCTGTTTGGTAATGCCAATACTTCATTTGGTAGTATGCAGTACTTCCAGCTCAGTCGGGGCGGCAAGGGGAATGCACCGGCACCGGGCCTGACGGCTGAAAAAGCTCACAGCTACGAACTTGGTACCCGTTTTGATGATACGGCTATCACCGGCGAACTGACATTTTTCTATATCGACTTTGATAATCAGCTGCAATACATCAGCAATGATATCGGCTGGACAAATCTTGGCGCGACGAGCCATAAAGGTGTGGAATTGGCGTTTAGTTATGATTTGAGTGAACTCAATTCAACGCTGAATGGCGTAAGCGTTTACTCCAGCTATACCTATACCAAAGCGACGACGAACGGCGGTGCTTTTGCCGGTAAAGATTTGCCGTTCTATTCACGTCAGGTCTATACCCTGGGCACTCGCTATGAAACCGGTAATTGGGTCTGGAATCTGGACAGCTATGCACAATCCCAGCAACAGTCACCGGGAACGGGTCCGCAGTATATTACGGCAGAAAGTGCTGATGGTCAGTTTGGTACCATCCCTGGGTATATGGTATGGAATACTCGTGCTGAATATAATTTCGGGCCAGCTTGGTCAAATTTGACCTTGGGCGCGGGGGTAAAAAACCTGTTTGATCAGCGCTATTTCACACGCTCCAATGATAATAACTCAGGTAAGTATGTCGGTGAGCCGCGGACTTTCTTTGTGCAGGGGTCAGTTGCTTTCTAATGTAGTGGTTTAGGATAAGCCCGGTAAGAGAGTCATTTGCCGGGCTTATATGTCCTCTTCTCGTTCCGTTTTGCACACTTTCCTTTAAGTTATCCTTATATAATATAAATGATAATCATTACTGATATTCCGGTATTGATTTCACCAATAGGTAACTTTATGGGAAGGAGTGATTGATGTTGAGATAGGAATAATAAAGTCAATGACAAACTAATTATGCTTTGATTGGGAAAGTTAGAATGATTAGATTAAATAATTCGAGTTGCAGGAAGGCGGTAATTGAAAGAGTCCCCAAGAGGCTTACATAAGTCAGTGATTAGGGAGAATAAACGCAGTTAACACAGATACAGTTTGCAGAATAAACGGGTATAGATGTTATCTACCGCCAGATGAGCGAGAGGGCTATTTTTGTATATGTAATGAAAGGATTTAATAACAAAATAAAAGAGAAATATAATACCGCAGTATTCAACTCAAGCATTCACATAAGAATTAATCATTAAGCGCTACTTTCAGCCATTTTGTCAGGGTGAAGATTCAATTTTTGATAATTCATCTTTGGCAAATGCGACCTTATTCCGGCCATCTTTTTTAGCCCGATAAAGCGCCTCATCTGCGGCTTTAAGTGAGGAGGCCAAATCATAGGATTGTAACGGCGAAATTCCGGCACTTAAGGTGACGGTTGTGGACACTTTATGATTGAAAACATGTGGAATATCAAGCCCTAAAACTCGCTGTCGTACGCGCTCAGCTAACTGTGTGGCATATTCTTCACTCACATGTGTCAGCAACACTAAAAACTCTTCGCCGCCATAGCGCACCACGATATCGCGCGAACGGACAGCATCACGAATAGCGGCCGCCACGCGCACCAATGCCTGATCTCCCATAGTATGGCCATAATTATCGTTATAGGCTTTAAAGTGGTCGATATCGAGTAGCAGCACGTAATGATTACCGGGAGACTGTGCGAGCAGTGTCTCTAGTTTATTTTCCAATCCTCGGCGATTATACAAACTGGTGAGCGGGTCTATCATGCTTAAATCACTGAATTTTTCTCTTTCGTTATAAAGGTGTGCCACGAGTTTGCGGGTGAAGTCATCACTGCGGCGCAGCATCAAATGATGTAAAGAAAAGCCAATCAGAGGCAACATGACAGTGAATATGATGCGGAAAATATTTTGAAAATCATCCAGAAAAATAACCGTAAGTGCAGAAGGGACGGTATGTAGACAAAAGGCAAGAAAGTTATCCGACAGCGCAATCGTGCTGATAAAGAAAATGGTAAACAGGCTAAGCAATAAGTAGTTATTTTCATTGGTACCCAGATATTCATATTTAAGAATGATTTGCCAGGCCCAAAGCACACCCATAGTAATTGAAAATAAATTCAATTTATCGACATAATTCTTCGAAATAAAAACCAAATACCCCGCTGCACTGAGGCTGATAATCGTGATCATAACGATAGGCAATGTCACTGCTGGCGTTTCAGGAGAGGGTAATATCATACTAAAAATAGCTGACGACGCATTAAGAAATAGAAAAAGCAGCAAAGAGAGCCGATGCTTACTTTTCAGAAGCTGGTCGTAGGAATAGCTATTCATATTTAATTCACTCTGCATAATGTCGTGCTGTCAGTAGACAAATAAACAATATCCTCATGAAGCCCTTTTATTTGAGCATCACGATAAATAGTTATTTTAAGTAATTATTTTTATTTGAAGCGTTTTAACATTGATCTAGGAATTTTCTTAATCAAAATTACCATTTTTGTTTCATCCTGTCATCATGATGTCGATCAACTAATCAATTTACTCTTTTCGTCTGATATATCGATGGTATCAATGCCACAGGATCAGTCAAATCAGGCGTTTTCTTGCAATAACTTCATGATGCAGATTGTGCCAGAGTGATATATGCTATTGGTTATCATTATCACTTGAGTGGGGCATTATGACTACAGCCAGATTTGCAGTTTACCGTTCATGGGGGATAAGCGGTTTATTGAGTCGTGGGATGTCCAGTGGCTGGGGGATGTTACTGCCTTTTGCTTTGTTACCGGTGCTGGGGTGGGCTGATATCACGGTGGGTCAGTTACGGGTTTTGATTATAGTCGCCATGCTGGCGACGGTGAGCATGCTGTATCACGCACGATTGCGGCATTTTCTGTTATTGCCATCTTGCCTGGCGCTTTTGGCGGGTATAGTCGCAGTCTTGATGCACCATTAATTTTACGTGATGCTACTGGTGTGTGTTGACAGAATATTGCTATAGGAAATGAGAGGTTGGCCGTGCTGAGATTAGAAATCATCGTGGTGCGAAGGGAGGGACTTGAACCCTCACGTCCGTAAGAACACTAACACCTGAAGCTAGCGCGTCTACCAATTCCGCCACCATCGCCCAAATGATTTCTTACTGCTTATCCCTTTCATACTTCTAATTGCATATGCGTTTACCGCATTCCTGCAACTTGAATTATTTAGGATATATCGTGAAAAGAGTAAAGCTTAGGATTTATATCACCAGCTTGGTGCGAAGGGAGGGACTTGAACCCTCACGTCCGTAAGAACACTAACACCTGAAGCTAGCGCGTCTACCAATTCCGCCACCATCGCATGTGCTGTGCAATATAAATCTGTACTACGGGGGCGAATTCTAGAGATTTTCGCGTTCAGGTCAATACTTATTTCCCCTCATTGGGGTGTTTGCTGTAAAAAGCATCATATATTGAGCAATTGATTTGATTACTGAAGTCTTTCTTCTTTTATGCTTTGTCCCCAAAGTCATCTGATTTGGCCGGATAATGGGCGAATAGTTCGATTAGCCAGTCAATTAGCACCCTAACTCTTGGCGCCAAAAAACGCCCCGGCGGGTACATGATAAACAGCGGCATCACAGGCGGCGGCAAATGGGAAAGTACTTCAATCAATTCGCCTTGTGCTAATTGGTGCTGAATTCCCGTTGTTGGTGCTTGAATCAATCCTAAACCCGCGACCCCTGCTGCAATATAAGCATCTGCACCACTGACACTTAAAATACTGGGCAAAACACGGTTTTCAACCTTCCCCTGATAAATAAATTCCAACGGATAATCGCGATTATTTAACTGTGAGAAATAGCCTACCGCTTGATGGCCCGTTAAATCATCTAGTGACATCGGAACACCGTATTTTTCCAAATAAGCCGGGGAGGCACAGGTGATTTGTGGTTGCTGACCAATATTACGTGCGGCCAATTGTTCATCGCGGGGCAACCAAGCTCGTAATACACAGTCTACCCCTTCGCGCAGCAGATCGATGGTGCTGTCATTTGCGCCAAGAATCAGGGTGATATGAGGATAACGCTGATAAAAATCACTCAAAACCGGGATGACCACATTGCGCGCCAGTGAGTGTGGCATATCAATGCGAACCTTCCCCTCCGGTTGCAACCGCTGGTGGCTGAACAGTGAGTCGGCTTCTTCAAACGCCGACAATAATTGCAGACACCGGTGATAATACAGTGTGCCTTCGGCGGTGATATTCACTTGCCGGGTGGTCCGCACCAGTAAGCGAACGCCTAAACGCTGCTCTAATCGCTTTAGGGTATGGCTGACCGTGGCGCGCGGTAATTGCAGTTTTTCTGCGGCGCGGCTGAAACTGCCCAATTCAACAATACGGACGAAAATCCGCATGGCTTGTATCTGATCCATAACTGCGCTCGCCTATTGTTGGTGTTTTTTGAACAGTGATGAGTGATCTGCATTATTTATCTTTCCTCGCTAAACAACCACACTTTCTTCCGACACCACTAATGGGGAGTATCGTAATGCAACAACGTCAATTAGGTTCAAATGGCCCACTGGTTTCTGCTTTGGGTCTTGGCTGCATGGGAATGAGTGATTTTTATTCTACTCATCAGGATGTTAATGAGTCCGTTGCTACGCTACATCGGGCATTGGAGTTGGGTGTGACGATGCTTGATACCGCCGATATGTATGGCCCCTTTACCAATGAAGAGCTAATTGGGCGGGCGATTAAGGGCAAGCGTGATCAAGTCTTTTTAGCCACCAAGTTCGGCATTGTGCGCGACCCGACAGATCCAACGGTTCGCGGTGTCAGCAGCCGCCCTGATTATATCCGCCAATCTGTTGACGGCAGCCTCAAACGCTTAGGTGTTGATGTTATTGATCTTTACTACCAACATCGTGGCGATCCGACGGTTCCCGTCGAAGATGTCATTGGGACGCTAGCTGATTTGGTCACCGCCGGTAAAATTCGCTACCTCGGCCTGAGTGAAGTCTCGGCAGCAACATTAGAAAAAGCCCATCAGGTACACCCGATTACTGCGGTGCAGAGTGAATACTCACTGTGGACGCGGGATGTGGAAACTTCGGTCTTGGCGACCTGCGAAAGATTAGGGGTAGGATTTGTGGCTTATAGCCCACTAGGTCGTGGTTTTCTGACTGGTGCGATACGCAGCCCGAATGATTTAGCCGCTGATGACTTTCGCCGTAATAACCCACGTTTTCAAGGCGATAACTTTGCTCTGAATCTAGCATTGGCCGATATAGTGACCAAAATGGCGCAAGATAAAGGGGTTAAACCGTCACAATTAGCATTAGCCTGGGTGCTGGCGCAGGGGAAATTCATCGTGCCAATCCCTGGGACCAAGCGGCGCAGTTATCTGGACGAGAATTTGGGATCATTGGATGTGGTGCTCACTGAGCAAGAGTTGGCGGCTTTGGATGCCGTATTCCCATTCCAAGCCGCAGCAGGGGAACGCTACGGCGCGGAAGGGATGGTTTATCTTAACGCTTAATATTACTGACTGATAATATTAACGTTTTTTCTTAGGATCGCGTGGCGGACGCCCGACAGTTGCTTGATAGACCTTAAAGCGGCCATTCTGCGCCAGCACTTCATGGCTGCCAAATGCGGCATCCAGCAGTGCAGGGTAAGGCAAGAAGGAGTTCGCCACGATACGCAATTTACCGCCCACATGCAGGTGCGCGGTTGCTCCACGGATCAGTAATTCAGCTGCCGTCAGGCTAGTTTGAATCCCATCATGGAAAGGTGGATTGGAAATAATCATCTCGAAGCGGCCTTTAATGTCAGAGTAGACATTGCTGGCAATCACTTGCGCGTCGATATTATTTGCCGCCAATGTTGCCCGGCTGGATTCAATTGCGGCCGCGGATACATCACTCAGGGTCCATTTGATTTTTGGCATTTTTGGGGCCAGCACCGAGGCCAACACGCCGGCACCACAACCCACGTCCAGTATGCTGCCTTTAAACGGCTCGCTAAAAGTGGAGAGCAGCAGATAGCTGCCAGAATCCAGCGAATCGCGGCTGAATACACCCGGCAGGGTTTTTACGATGACATCACCCACCTGATAGCTTTCCCACCAGGCATCGGCATCAAATTCCGGCTGTTTATCCAGGCGACCATGATAGAGGCCACAACGGCGGGCGCTATCAATTTTGGTTAATTGCGCAAACTCTGACAGCATTTCTTCTGCACTGCGCACTCCGCTACGGTTTTCGCCCACCACAAAAATATCGCAACCGACGGGCAGCAAGGACAGCAAATTCGCCAGTTGGAACTGAGCTTCCTGTTTGCTTTTGGGCCAGTAATAAACCAGCGTATCGCAGGTTGCAACTGTTTCGGGGGTTGCCACAAGACCGAATTGAACATTCTCTTCCAGCGTATTGCTCAGTAATTGCCAGTGGTGATATTGATTGGTGTGAACCCGTATCCCGGCTGCATCAAATTGCGCTGGCAGCGCATCTTGTAAATCACCGGCAAACAACACGTGGCGGGCTATAAATTCATCACTATGGCGCAGTATCACTTCACTGGCTGGGGTTAATGCAGACATCAGTCTTTGGCTCCTTAAGAATATAATCGGCGATTATAGAGGTTTGTTGGCTCAACCTCTATTTTTGTATTTTTTAGACAAAGTAGAGATGAGTATTAGTGCGACAAATTGTTGCATTTTGCGTTCTTCTGCCACACAATGACATTGTGTGTGATCTGTACATGAAATGGTGCGTTTACACGACGAAAAGTGCAGCTACGCACGTTAAAAATTGCGCAAAGAGGAGTAAAACTATGGCAATCAGTATTCGTCTGGATGAGGATTTTGTCACTGACGTTAAAATTCACGCTGAAGCATCGAGCCGTAGCGTACCGAAGCAGATCGAACACTGGGCAAAAATTGGTCGTATCGCTGAGGATAATCCTGATCTGCCTTACAACTTTATTCTGGAAACCTTACTGGCAAAAAGCGAAATAGAGAATAAGAAGGTGTCACGTTATGTCAGAAGAACCAAGCGGGATGAAAATTGATATTTATGAAAGTAGTCGCTTCTCTAAAGCGTTAGAACGACTTTCTGAACAACAACTTATGGTTGTCGAAGATCAAATCGAGTTAATCATTACGACCCCAGAAATGGGCGAATTAAAAAAAGGTGACCTAAGTTATCTTCGGGTACATAAGTTTCAACTCAATAATCAACTGGCGTTGTTGGGTTACAGTTGGATCGAACAGAAAATCGAATTATATCTTTTGAGTCTCAGTTCCCATGAAAATTTCTATCAGGAGCAAAAGCGCTTACGCAAAGCGGATTTGAAACTGATTAGCTAAATATATTTAGCACGAACATGTTTAAGGCACGGCTGATAAGCAGAGGTTTGTTGGCGCATGTTCTATGGGTTTGCTAGCATAGCGCTGAAATACGGGTCGCTTTGACAGGAAAGGGCATGGCATCAAGACGAGACTTGCTGTTACAACAGCTTGGTATTACGCAGTGGACATTGCGCCGCCCGGCCGTCTTGCAGGGCGAAATTGCCATACGCTTGCCCGATGATACCCGCTTGTTGATTGTGGCCGATCCGCTTCCTGAGCAGGACGATCCGCTGTTGTGTGATGTGTTGCGCAGCCTCGGGCTCACTCCCCGTCAAGTTTATGTGCTGACGCCGGATCAGGTGGCGATGTTACCCGAAGAGACACAATGTAACAGTTGGCGATTGGGCATCAGTGAACCGCTTGCGGTTGCGGGTGCGCAGTTACACAGCCCGGCATTGACCGGACTTTATCAAGACGCGAGCGCTAAGCGCGCACTTTGGCAGCAGATTTGTCATCATGAAGCAGATTTCTATCCTGACGCCGGCCGATCTGGCCACCGCGTACCAAATTGAGCAAGCCAGCCATGCTTTCCCGTGGACGGCAAAAACCTTAGCCAGCAATCAAGGTGAGCGCTACCTCAATTTCAAACTGAGTGTTGGGGAGCAAATGGCAGGTTTTGCTATCACCCAAATTGTATTGGATGAAGCAACGCTATTTAATATTGCTATTGATCCGCAGTATCAGCGCCAAGGCTGTGGTCGTTTGCTGCTTGAGCATGTCATTGCGCAGTTGGAAACGCGCAATATTGTCACGCTGTGGCTCGAAGTTCGGGCCTCAAATTCACGTGCAATAGCATTGTATGAGAGCCTTGGCTTTAACGAGGTTTCCGTGCGCCGCAACTATTATCCCAGTGCAGATGGCCGCGAAGATGCCATTATGATGGCCTTACCGATGGGATAGTGCCTTTTTGCCGATTTTCTGTCTCGAATAATGACTGTTTGTCTTGAAAAAATTGTCTATCCCGCATAAATCAGGGAAAATACCGCGCTATAACCACTTATACCCAAAAGTGATAGGAGTCGCTGCGTATCACGCGGCTTTTTAAGTAAAAGGGTATAGCGCCATAATCAATGCCTTGCTTTGCTTGGGCCGCATATCAATGAGATATGCGGCCCAGAGCAGGGCGGCCTAAAAGTAGAATTTCAAACTATGTCTCCAAGTGAATACGCACTGGAAGTTGCGAAAAGACGTACTTTCGCCATCATTTCCCACCCCGATGCCGGTAAAACTACCATTACCGAAAAAGTGTTGTTGTTCGGGAACGCCATTCAGACCGCCGGTACAGTAAAAGGCCGTGGCTCAAGCCATCATGCCAAATCTGACTGGATGGAAATGGAAAAGCAACGCGGTATCTCCATCACCACTTCTGTGATGCAGTTTCCTTATGGCGGTTGCCTGGTTAACTTACTTGATACCCCAGGGCATGAAGACTTCTCCGAAGATACTTACCGTACTCTGACCGCCGTTGACTGCTGTTTGATGGTGATTGATGCGGCTAAAGGGGTCGAAGACCGAACCCGCAAGCTGATGGAAGTTACCCGTCTGCGTGATACGCCGATTCTGACCTTTATGAACAAATTGGACCG
The DNA here is from genome assembly GCF_900460525.1 of Yersinia kristensenii. Lineage (NCBI taxonomy): Bacteria > Pseudomonadati > Pseudomonadota > Gammaproteobacteria > Enterobacterales > Yersiniaceae > Yersinia > Yersinia kristensenii. Next base: position 659,125 of record NZ_UHIY01000001.1, on the reverse strand, counting down.
CGATATTCGTGATCCGATGGAAGTGCTGGATGAAGTGGAACGTGAGCTGAAAATTGCTTGTTCACCAATAACTTGGCCGATTGGCTGTGGTAAGTTGTTTAAGGGGGTTTACCACCTTTATAAAGACGAAACTTACCTGTACCAGACCGGTAAAGGCCACACTATCCAGGAAGTGCGCATTGTTAAAGGGCTGAATAACCCGGATCTGGATATTGCCGTAGGTGAAGATCTGGCTAAACAGTTCCGCCAAGAGCTGGAGCTGGTTCAGGGGGCATCTCATGAGTTTGACCATGAAGCTTTCCTGTCGGGTGATTTAACCCCGGTATTCTTTGGTACCGCTTTGGGCAACTTTGGTGTCGACCATATGTTGGATGGCTTGGTTGAGTGGGCACCGGCACCAATGCCGCGTAAAACCGATACCCGCGAAGTAGTGGCTGCTGAAGAGAAATTCACCGGTTTTGTCTTTAAAATTCAAGCCAATATGGATCCGAAACATCGCGACCGTGTGGCTTTCTTGCGCGTGGTTTCTGGTCGCTTTAATAAAGGAATGAAACTGCGGCAGGTGCGCACTAAGAAAGATGTGGTGATTTCAGACGCGCTGACCTTTATGGCTGGTGACCGTTCTCACCTTGAAGAAGCCTATGCAGGGGATATTATCGGCCTGCATAACCACGGTACTATTCAGATTGGTGATACTTTCACTCAAGGCGAAGATATGAAGTTCACCGGTATTCCGAACTTTGCCCCTGAATTGTTCCGTCGTATTCGTCTGCGTGACCCATTGAAGCAGAAGCAATTGCTCAAAGGATTGGTTCAATTGTCAGAAGAGGGCGCGGTGCAAGTGTTCCGCCCACTGACCAACAACGATCTGATTGTCGGGGCCGTCGGTGTGCTACAGTTTGAAGTGGTTTCTTCACGACTGAAAAGCGAATACAACGTGGAAGCGGTGTATGAATCGGTTAACGTATCAACCGCGCGTTGGGTTGAATGTGACGATGTGAAGAAATTCGAAGAGTTTAAACGTAAGAATGAGGTTAACCTGGCACTGGATGGCGGTGATAATTTGAGCTATATCGCCCCAACGATGGTCAATCTTAATATTACGCAAGAGCGCTACCCGGAAGTCCGTTTCCGTAAAACGCGCGAGCATTAATCAAGCTGCAAGCCGCATTCTGTCGGGGTACTCCGTGCCCCGATTCATAAATTTCTCTCATTATTATTTCTCTAAGATAACTCCTACTTAATCATAATATTCTGACTTTAGGCCGATTCCGACTGTAATTCTCCTGGGATGCTCTATCTTTATAGATACCGGCAGGACAGGCTTGTATTAAATTCGAGTCAGCTAACCTGCAATAATCGTAAAGTATTCATCAAATGCCCACCCATATAAGGTGGCGTAAGGATCCGAGAGCTGGGGAAGTTATTCCAGTTTTGGATTCCAAACAAAAAGGAAGAAATCGATGACAAACACAAAATTTGCCCGTTCAATGATGGCTGTTGTTTTAGGTACCGCACTGATGAGTGGTAGCGTGTTCGCTGAAGACACCATGCTTAATAAGACTGACAACGTTGTGGACAGCGCCGGTGCGAAACTCGATAGTTCGATGAAGAAAGTTGATAACTACATGGGTGACAGTGCCGCAACAGCTAAAGTAAAAAGTGCTTTGCTGGAAGAAAAAACCCTTAAAAGCACTGATATCTCAGTTGAAACTAACCATGGTGTAGTGACGCTGAGTGGTTTTGTCACTTCTCAGGCTGAAGCTGAAACCGCAGTAGATATCGCCAAAAATATTGAAGGCGTTAAATCCGTCAGCGATAAGTTACATGTGAAAGATCAGAAATCACAATCAGTCAGCGAATATGCCGGTGATGCGGCAACCACCAGTTCAATTAAAGCCAAATTATTGGCAGATGACATTGTCCCATCACGTAAAGTTAAAGTAGAAACCACTGATGGTGTAGTGCAATTGTCCGGTAATGTTGAGAATAAAGCTCAGGCCGAACGTGCCGAAAGTATTGCTAAAGCCGTTGATGGCGTAAAAAGCGTTAAAAACGACCTCAGCATCAAGCCTTAATTGTTATCAAGCTGATGGGTGTTTCGTGGGGCCGCAATATAACCCACGAAATACCGCTTAACTTAATAAGTTTGTCAGCTAAATAACTCATCCAATAAATCCAAATAATACGACTTCTGCCAAATACGCTACTGTTAAATAGGCAGAAGGGTTAAAGAGTGATTTTTGAACGCGAGTTTACATACCTTAAATCATTCGAGTTGCAGGAAGGCGGCAAACGAGTGACTCCCGATGAGCTTACATTGGTAAGTGATTCGGGTGACAAATCTGCCGGGAGTAGATTTGAACGCTGTTTGCAGCGGCCTCGCAGAGGCGAGGCCCATGGACGGGCCGAGTAACGAGTGCAGCTAACACACCTGTAGCTTGAAGTATGACGGGTATAAAGTCATTTTTTTAAACGGGAAGGAGAAGCTTATGTTTCGCTGGGGCATTATATTTCTGGTTATTGCGTTAATCGCGGCAGCACTAGGTTTTGGTGGGCTAGCCGGTACAGCAGCCTGGGCCGCAAAAGTTGTTTTTGTCGTCGGTATTATTCTATTCCTTATCAGTCTGTTTACAGGACGTAAGCGTCTTTAGACAGGTGCGAGGGTTACAGCACCGGTAAGAAGAGGTATTCTCAACATCTGCTGTAACGGAATTAAGGATGGATGGTGGGATACAGAATACCTATCACGCTCGGTAATATTGAGCCCCTCGCCTATAAACCATACCAACCCGGTAAAATGGCGTTGGTTTGCGAGGGCGGCGGGCAGCGGGGAATTTTTACAGCCGGTGTGCTGGATGAATTCCAGCGCGCCCGCTTTAACCCTTTTGATCTCATGATTGGCACCTCCGCTGGCGCGCAAAATCTCTCTGCTTTTATCTGCGGTCAACCCGGCTACGCGCGTCGCGTGATTACCCGTTACACTACCACCGCTAATTTCTTCAATCCATTGCGCTTTGTTCGTGGTGGGCACTTAATTGATCTCGACTGGCTAGTGGATATTACCTCCCAGCAGTTACCGCTGGCGATGGATCAAGCTGAACAGCATCTCCGTGAGGGCCGTGAGTTTCTTATGTGCGCTTGTCGCAGTGATGATTTCGAACCTACCTATATATCCCCCACGCGAGAAAGCTGGTTACCGGCAATTAAAGCCTCCAGTGCCATTCCGGGTCTATATCGCCAAGGGGTTGATTTAGATGGTGTTAGTTACCAGGATGGCGGTATTAGTGATGCTATTCCGGTGGAGGAAGCTTATCGTCGTGGAGCCGATACGATCGTGGTCATCCGCACTGTCCCTTCGCAAGCTTATTATACGCCGCAATGGATGAAGCGGATGGAGCATTGGCTGAGTGAAAGCAGCTTGCAGCAACTGGTGCGAATTATGCAGCAGCATGAGCAGAGTTATCATCGTATTCAGCAATTTATTGAAAAGCCACCAGGTGACTTGCGCATTTTCGAGATTTTTCCGCCTAAACCGCTGGCCAGTAATGCTCTGGGTAGCCGGATTGCGGCTCTGAATCGTGATTATCATTTAGGGCGTCGTTGTGGCCGTTATTTTCTGGCAACAGTCGGGCACTGGCTGCTGCCTCGGGATCAATTGGAGCAGTCGGAGAGCAACGGTGAGAAAACCTCGATTTCTCTTTCTCGCCGGATGATCCAGCCGCAAGATATTAACCAACCAGATGATATGGCCGACTTGATTGATAATGATGATTATTCATTTGATATCACTCAATCGCCGGATATCATCGCGCCGCCTGATGCTGCGAAAATCACGCATCACTCTCTTCCGCCGCAGATGACAGTGGCGGGCAGTGGGCTGATTATTCCGACCACGACACAGAGCAAAAAGAAGTCGCTGCAAGCGGAGGTTATCTTGCCGCCAGAAGCGGCGAAAACCAAAGGTGATAGCGCGTAATGGCATTGATTAGTGGGCAAGTGCCTAATGTTATCGATACGCACTATTTTATCGATACACACTGTCATTTTGATTTTCCGCCCTTCAGCGGCGCAGAAACAGCCAGCTTAATGAGTGCCGCGCAAGCCAATGTCAGGCAAATTATTGTGCCTGCCGTCAGTGCGAATTATTTCCCGCGTATTCTCGATTTGGCAGCTCACTATCCGCCACTATTTGCGGCACTGGGCCTACATCCGTTATATATTGCGCAGCATCAGGAAGCTGATTTAGCCGCTTTAGCCGCAGCGCTGGCGGATAAAACAGAAAAACTGGTCGCGGTGGGGGAAATTGGCTTGGATCTCTATATGGATGAGCCGCAATTACCCCGCCAATTGGCATTTTTAAACGCCCAGTTGAAGCTCGCCAGGCAGTATGATCTCCCGGTTATTTTGCATTCGCGCCGTTCGCATGATCAACTGGCCGCAGCATTGCGTAAAGCAGCTTTGCCACGTGCAGGGGTGGTACACGGTTTTGCGGGCAGCTTAGTGCAGGCGCAGGCATTTATTCGCTTGGGTTATTACATTGGTGTGGGCGGAACCATCACTTATGAACGGGCGCAGAAAACGCGAAATGTCATGGCTGAGTTACCGCTATCTGCGTTATTGCTGGAGACGGACGCGCCGGATATGCCACTCGCCGGTTTTCAGGGACAACCTAATCGGCCAGAGCGAGCGGCTAATGTGTTCGCTGCATTGTGCGAGTTACGCCAAGAAGCACCCGAAGAGATTGCTACTCACCTTTTGCACAACAGTCAGCGCTTATTTCAATTGCCGCCAGTCGATAAATCCGCACGCTAAATTTTTATTTCACCGAGTAAACCGCACTAATAGTTAGCGAACTATGCTTTATTTATTATTTTAATGTGATTTCCATCACGTTAATTACCTTACGGTTACTTTTAGTTGTGTTTATTTGTGACAGAGATTGTTTGAACGCCAGATCATGCCGGTATAATCCACGCCACATTATTTCAATACAAATCATTAACAGGATTATCGGCATGCTCATGAGTTTAGTCGGAATGGCAGTACTGATATTAATAGCCGTGCTTCTTTCAAGTAATTTTAGGGCGATTAATATCCGCACTGTAGTTGGGGCATTTATTCTTCAGGTGGGTATTGGCGCACTGATTTTATATGTACCGGTAGGCCGTCGCATCCTGGGTGGTATGTCTGAAGGTGTGGCGAATGTTATTGCTTACGGCAATCACGGGATTTCATTTATGTTTGGCGGTTTGGTTTCCGACAAAATGTTTGAAGTCTTCGGCGGCGGTGGTTTTGTATTCGCCCTGCGAGTATTACCCGTCATTGTATTTTTCTCCTCATTAATTGCCGTCTTATATTATATCGGCGTAATGCAGTTGGTGATTAAGGTATTAGGCGGCGGCTTACAAAAGCTATTGGGGACTTCGCGTACTGAATCCCTCTCCGCGACCGCCAATATTTTTGTTGGGCAAACTGAAGCTCCATTAGTGGTGCGTCCCTATATTGCCACCATGACCCAATCCGAATTGTTCGCCGTAATGTGTGGTGGTTTGGCTTCGGTTGCCGGTTCGGTGTTAGCCGGTTATGCGCAAATGGGCGTACCCTTAGAATATCTGATTGCCGCCTCCTTTATGGCCGCCCCCGGTGGGTTACTTTTTGCCAAACTGATGGTGCCGGAGACTGAGAAAACTCACGATAATGTGGATGCTGCCACCTTGATTGCTGAAGATGATCGCCCGGCGAACATCATTGATGCTGCGGCGTCTGGCGCGGCTTCTGGTCTGCAACTGGCGCTGAATGTCGGGGCGATGTTACTGGCCTTTATTGCATTGATTGCATTACTAAATGGTATTCTCGGCGGGATTGGTGGCTGGTTCGATTATCCGCAACTCTCTCTGGAACTAATTCTGGGCTGGGTCTTCTCGCCGATTGCCTATCTGATCGGGGTTCCGTGGAGTGAAGCTATGGTCGCTGGCTCATTTATCGGCCAAAAGATTATCGTGAACGAATTCGTGGCATTTATGAATTTCGGTCAGTATCTACAGGCGGAAGAGCTGGTGCGCGCGGCCGGTTTGCAGGTGCTTTCTGACCATACCAAAGCCATTATCTCCTTTGCATTGTGTGGTTTTGCCAACTTGTCCTCGGTCGCCATCTTGTTGGGCGGGTTAGGTAGCATGGCCCCGAACCGCCGCCATGATATCGCGCGTTTTGGCTTGAAAGCGGTGGCCGCAGGGACTCTGTCGAATTTGATGAGTGCCACCATCGCCGGCTTCTTCCTGGCCTTGTAATTTTGCCCATGAGCCATCTTGATGAGATGGCTCATAATCAGGCGTATTCCTGCCCATAAGCTATTCTTGATGCAAGTGGGCATATTAATGTCAGTAAGCTATAAATCAGGTTATTTTGTGATTTTAATCACATATAATCTCAGTTCGTTACAAGTTACTCTTGATTAATGTGAATCCGAACACATCTCATGTGCTGATAACGTGTTCAAATAGAGCGACAAGTTAGTGCGGTGAGATGGATCTCAATTGCTACCTAAGGGTTTTCCCATGGGGCTATCTTCAAGGAACCAAGTCCGCTCGCCAACGTATTGAGCTGGAACCATGTGGCTCATAAATAAATGCTCAGTCTTGGCAAAGTGCCGGGGCTGAAATAGTGTTGGAGAGTTTTATGACCGATTTAACCGCCTGCGCGAATCTCAATGATTATGCCAAACGCGCGCTGATTTTAATGGATTTAACCACCCTGAATGACGACGATACCGATGATAAGGTGATTGCTCTGTGTCATCAGGCTAAAAGCCCGGCCGGTAATACTGCGGCAATCTGTATTTATCCTCGCTTTATTCCTATTGCGCGTAAAACATTACGCGAGCAGGGAACACCTGAAATCCGCATTGCTACGGTGACCAATTTCCCTCACGGCAATGATGATATTGCTATCGCGTTAGCTGAAACCCAGGCGGCGATTGCCTATGGCGCTGATGAAGTGGATGTGGTTTTCCCTTATCGCGCCTTAATGGCGGGTAACGATAAAGTCGGCTTCGAACTAGTGAAACAGTGCAAAGACGCCTGTGCCGCGGCTAATGTGCTGCTGAAAGTTATCATTGAAACTGGGGAGTTAAAGCAAGAGCATTTGATTCGACAGGCTTCTGAGATTGCTATCAAAGCTGGTGCAGATTTCATCAAAACCTCCACCGGTAAAGTGCCGGTTAATGCCACGCTGGAAAGTGCCAGCATCATGATGCGCACCATCCGTGACTTGGGTGTGGCGAAAACCGTGGGCTTCAAACCGGCGGGTGGGGTGCGCACTGCGCAAGACGCGGCACAATTCCTACAGTTGGCAGATCAATTGATGGGGGAAGGTTGGGCTGATGCTCGCCACTTCCGTTTTGGCGCGTCCAGTCTGTTAGGCAGCTTGTTGACGACCTTGGGTCATCAGAGCAACAGCAAAACCACTGGCTACTAATCATTATCTCAGTCATTGAACTGAGCAGATGCACCGCGGGCTATTTTGTCCGCTGTGCTGCTTTTATTTCATAAGCAGGGGGATACCTTGTTTCTCGCACAAGAAATTATCCGTAAAAAACGCGACGGCCAGGCACTGAGCGAAGAAGAAATTCGTTTCTTCGTCAATGGGATCCGCGACAATGTTGTTTCTGAAGGCCAAATTGCTGCTCTGGCGATGACCATTTATTTCCATGATATGAGTATGCCAGAACGTGTGGCGCTCACTATGGCAATGCGCGATTCAGGCACAGTGTTGAACTGGAAGAGCCTAAACCTTAATGGCCCGATTGTGGACAAACACTCCACCGGCGGCGTGGGTGATGTGACTTCCTTGATGCTCGGCCCAATGGTGGCGGCTTGCGGCGGCTATGTACCCATGATTTCGGGCCGTGGTTTGGGCCACACTGGCGGGACTTTGGATAAACTGGAAGCTATCCCCGGTTTTGATATTTTCCCCGATGACAGTGCATTCCGCAAAATCATTCAGGATGTTGGCGTCGCCATCATCGGCCAAACCAGCTCGCTGGCACCGGCGGATAAACGTTTTTATGCGACTCGCGATATCACCGCCACGGTGGATTCCATTCCGCTCATTACCGCCTCTATCCTGGCTAAAAAGCTGGCTGAAGGGCTGGATGCGCTGGTGATGGATGTCAAAGTGGGGTCGGGTGCATTTATGCCGACTTATCAGTTATCTGAGGACTTGGCCAAGGCCATTGTCGGTGTCGCCAATGGGGCGGGGTGCAAAACTACCGCGCTGCTGACCGATATGAATCAAGTATTGGCTTCCAGTGCCGGTAATGCGGTCGAAGTGCGCGAAGCGGTGCGCTTCCTGACTGGCGAATATCGTAATCCGCGTCTGCTGGAAGTGACCATGGCGCTGTGTGTCGAGATGCTGCTGTCCGGTGGATTGGCGCAAGATGATGCCGATGCCCGTGCTAAGCTGCAAACCGTATTGGATAACGGCAAAGCGGCGGAAATCTTTGGGCGCATGGTCGCCGCGCAAAAAGGCCCGAGCGATTTTGTCGAGCGCTATGACAGTTACTTACCCGCTGCTCTGTTGAGCAAGCCAGTATTTGCTGAACGGTCAGGAATCATCACTGCCATGGATACCCGAGCATTAGGTATGGCTGTGGTTTCCCTCGGTGGTGGTCGCCGTCGTGCAACTGACCCAATTGATTACAGTGTGGGCCTTACCGATATGGCCCGTCTGGGTGCCCGTGTTGATGGTCAACAACCATTAGCGGTGATTCATGCTAACAATGAAGATGACTGGCAGCAGGCGGCTGATGCGGTGCGGACAGCAATCACCCTGGGCGACAAAGCACCAGAAGAAACCCCGGTGGTTTATCGCCGCATCACTGAGTAAATACTCTATTTTAAAGGTGTCGCACAGCGTGTGAACCTATGCAGGAGAAAATGATGAAACGTACATTTATTATGGTATTAGACTCATTTGGTATTGGCGCAAGCGCTGATGCTAAGAAATTTGGCGACGAAGGAGCCGATACACTGGGCCATATCGCCGAGGCCTGCGCCCGCGGTGAAGCTGATGTTGGCCGTAGCGGCCCATTGAAGCTGCCGAACCTGAGCCGCTTAGGGCTAGGTAAAGCCGCTGAAGAATCGACCGGTAAGTTCCCGGTCGGGCTGGATAAGAATGCAGAAATCATTGGCGCTTATGGGTATGCCAGTGAGCTATCTTCCGGTAAAGACACCCCATCGGGCCACTGGGAAATTGCCGGTGTGCCGGTCTTGTTCGATTGGGGTTATTTCAGCGATGTGGAGAATAGCTTCCCAGCGGAATTGCTGGAAAAACTGGTCAAACGCGCCAATTTGCCGGGTTATTTGGGTAACTGCCACTCTTCTGGCACCGTGATTCTTGATCAACTGGGCGAAGAGCATATGAAAACCGGGAAACCGATTTTCTATACTTCTGCGGACTCGGTATTCCAGATTGCTTGTCACGAAGAGACTTTTGGCTTGGATCGCTTGTATGAACTGTGTGAAATCGCCCGCGAAGAGCTGACTGAAGGCGGTTACAATATTGGCCGTGTCATTGCGCGCCCATTCATTGGTGATAAGCCCGGTAACTTCCAGCGTACTGGCAACCGCCATGATCTGGCTGTTGAACCGCCAGCGCCAACTGTGTTGAAAAAACTGGTAGAAGAAAAGAGCGGCGAAGTGGTTTCTATCGGTAAAATTGCTGATATCTACGCCCACGTCGGGATCACGCAGAAAGTGAAAGCGACCGGCCTGGATGCTCTGTTTGATGCCACCATCGAAGAGATGAAAAAAGCCGGTGACAACACCATAGTTTTCACTAACTTTGTTGATTTCGACTCTTCTTATGGTCACCGTCGCGATGTTGCGGGTTATGCCGCCGCACTGGAATTGTTTGACCGCCGCCTGCCAGAGCTGATGGCGCTGGTAAAAGAAGATGACATTTTGATCCTGACCGCTGACCATGGTTGTGACCCAACTTGGCCGGGTACCGATCATACTCGTGAGCATATTCCGGTCTTGGTTTACGGCCCGAAAGTGAAACCGGGTTCATTGGGGCACCGTGAGACCTTTGCCGATATTGGGCAGACGGTCGCCAAGTATTTCGACCTGTCCCCAATGGATTATGGGAAGAATATGCTGTAAGTCATTCAGCTAAGCTGAGCGCTGGCCGTGTCCAAACGGTCTGTGCTCATCTACGCTGGTGATGGCTGATTTTCTCTGAACTGTGCAAAGTAGCTCAGACCTAAAGACAGTTTGGTAATACAAATTTAATTCTCTGATTTTTAAGGAAAGTGATTATGGCAACGCCACATATTAATGCTGAAATGGGTGATTTCGCTGACGTTGTACTGATGCCAGGGGATCCACTGCGTGCGAAGTTTATCGCAGAAACCTTCCTGAAAGATGTGCGCGAAGTGAACAATGTGCGTGGCATGTTGGGTTTCACCGGCACCTATAAAGGGCGCAAAATCTCAGTGATGGGCCACGGCATGGGTATCCCGTCTTGCTCCATTTACGCGAAAGAACTGATCACTGATTTCGGCGTGAAGAAAATCATCCGTGTGGGTTCATGCGGTGCGGTTCGTGCTGACGTTAAACTGCGTGATGTGGTTATTGGTATGGGCGCTTGTACTGATTCCAAAGTGAATCGTATGCGCTTTAAAGACCACGATTATGCAGCGATTGCAGATTTCGAAATGACACGCAATGCCGTGGATGCCGCTAAAGCAAAAGGCGTAAATGTTCGCGTGGGTAACATCTTCTCCGCTGACTTGTTCTACACACCAGATCCACAAATGTTTGATGTTATGGAGAAATACGGCATTCTGGGTGTAGAAATGGAAGCGGCGGGTATCTATGGTGTTGCGGCTGAATTTGGCGCGAAAGCTCTGACTATCTGCACCGTGTCTGACCATATCCGCACCGGTGAGCAAACCACTGCCGCTGAGCGCCAGACCACTTTCAATGACATGATTGAGATTGCATTGGAATCTGTTTTGCTGGGCGACCAAGAGTAATATTAACCCTATTTTACAGAGCCGTATCACGGTGTTACGGCTCTGTTCTCAATTTTATTTTATCCCCATATTTCTATTCACTAATCTGCTTGTATTTTATAAATCAGCTTTACATATCAGGTTATTATCGCTATATATCTATTCATTATTCTATTCACTATTCTATTCACGGATCTATTCAAATGCTTTCTCTGGAAATGTTATTACGACAAGGTCCAACGACGGCAAGCTCCTTGGCACAGGCAATGGCGACCAGCCAACCAACGATTTCTCGTCAATTAAATAGGTTGAAAGACCGGGTAATAAAGATCGGGAAAGGAAAGTCTACCCGCTATGCTTTACTTCGCTTGGTTGCTGATGTGGGTGAATTTCCGCTCTACAGAATTGATCTTGACGGCAATGCCCACCATTTTGCCAATTTATATCCTATATATCCGGCTGAAATGTGTTGTGTACATCAAGTGGATGACGATACATGGCAGCTATTCGACAGCCTCCCTTGGTACTTGGCGGATATGCGGCCGCAGGGGTTTCTTGGCCGGATTTGGGGGAAGTCTGCTGCTGAGTTATTACAACTTGATAAAGATATTCGTGGATGGAATGAAGATCATATTCTGATTGCCTTATCCCGTATGGCGGATGATGTAAATGGCAACATTCTTATAGGGCAGGGAAGTTATCAGCAGTGGTTGGATAAGCCTAATGCTATTCCCATTCACCCATCAGATAAGCCACAACGCTATAATCAATTATCCCTGATGGCGCTGGCTGGTGAACTGGTGGGTTCATCGGCAGGTGGAGAGCAACCGAAATTTACCTGTTATGCCGGATATAAGGGGAAGCCCCCATCATATGTCATTGTTAAATTTACCGCTGTGCAGGATAACCCAAATGCACGGCGCTGGGCGGATTTACTCATTGCCGAGTCTTTGGCGCTGAATACATTAAAGGATGCGGGTTATTCAGCAGCTTTCAGCCATGTCTTGCAACATGAGGATAAGCAAACTTTCCTGGAAATTGAACGCTTTGACCGACAAGGCCAGCGGGGCCGTATTGGTATGGTGTCTTTAGAAGCCGTGAACGCTGAATTTATCGGCATGCCAGTTGCCAGTTGGCCCAAAGTATGTCGTGAACTGGCTGCAAAAGGGTTGCTGAGCCAGGCTGAACTGGAACAAGTACGTTTGATTTGGGCTTTCGGGGTATTGATTGCGAATACCGATATGCATCATGGAAATCTATCATTCTTGCATCCCGAAAACCGGCCTTTATCACTCGCCCCTATTTATGACATGTTGCCAATGGCGTTTGCTCCATCAGGCACGGGAAATATGCGGAAAGCAGCGCCTGATATTACGTTATCGGCGGATGTCAGCCGTGAACATTGGGTGCGGGCACAACAACTGGCGGGGCAATTCTGGCAAGCCGTGAGTCGTCACCCAAATATCAGTGTGGGGTTTAAAGCTATAGCCGGTCAGATGCAGGAAAAACTGCTTTTACTGGCCCCTCTCATTGGGCGCATGGCCTAATTCCCTGCGCCCTTGCTGCCGCAGCTTTGTTGGCAGCTCTCGCTTACCCGAATCACTGACCTGAGTCAGCTCATCGGGCCTCACTCATTTGCCGCCTTGCTGCAATACCAATGGCTTTGGGTATTCCCTGCGCCCTTGCTGCCGCAGCTTTGTTGGCAGCTCTCGTTTACCCGAATCACTCATTATTACTTATCATCCGGTTTCTTGTCTGACTCTGCCGTTTCCTCTTCATTTTCATCCTCTTTGACTGGCGTATTGGCGGTCAACAGATAAGGTGATTGTTGCCAGCGGCTACGGCGGCCTTGCAGCAAGGTGCGAGCCAGAATAATGCCAACAGCCAGCGCCACCAGTATCATCAGCCGCAGTAAATTGGTGGTATTATCGACTTGCTTGGATTCTGTGGCGAGTACGTGGGTATCGAGTGTCATGCGCAGAAACCCCGTTGGCCCGCTTTTGCCGGGGATCAATTCCACAATCTGGTGATTGAAATAACTGCCCGGGCGCTTCCCATCCAAAGCCAACCTATCACGAACTTTGACATTCTCTCCCGCGCTGGCAACCAACGTACCGTCAATCTGATATACACTGGCATCCAATATGCGGCTTGACTGAGTCAATTGCTGCAGAATTGCATCAACTTTCTGGCTATCAATATCATCATCGCTGGTATCCATCAGGGGTGACAGACTGAAAGTGACTTGTTTTGCCAGCGTTTTTGCCAGTTCTTCAACCTGCTCCGAGCGGGCGAGTTGATGACTGAGGCTGAAATAGGATGCACCTTGCATAAGCAAAACCAATAATGCCAGGCAAATCAACACAATGGCGGTGCGGTGCAATCGGAATTTTAATTTAGCCTTGGCCATGCAGGTTCCTTGCCGTATTTGATGACTTTATGTTGCCAGAAGCAAGGGCGATAGGATAGCTTGATGCGTCCTTTTGTCTTGCCTTTACCCCGTTTTTACAGGAGCCATTCATGTCTAATAGTCTGACCTATTGCGATCTTCCCGCAGAGATCTATCAATGGCCGGGTCTGCCACTTTCACTCAGTGGCGACGAAGTTATGCCGCTGGATTATCGTGCTGGTCATACAGGTTGGCTGTTGTACGGCAGAAAACTGGATAAAAAGCGCATTACTGATTTCCAGCGCCAACTGGGCGCGGCAATGGTGATTGTCTCTGCCTGGTGTGTGGAAGATTATCAAGTTATCCGCCTGGCGGGCAGTTTGACCCCGCGAATTAAAACGCTGGCTGATGAAAGCGGGCTGGATGTGGCCCCATTGGGTGCGATCCCGCATTTGCGCACCCCTGGCCTGTTAGTCATGGACATGGATTCCACTGCCATCCAAATTGAGTGTATTGATGAGATTGCCAAACTAGCCGGTGTCGGTGAAGAAGTGGCGGCGGTCACTGAGCGCGCGATGCAAGGCGAGCTGGATTTCTCCGCCAGTTTGCGCCAGCGGGTAGCAGCCCTGAAAGGGGCGGATGCGAATATTCTCAAACAGGTACGTGACGAATTGCCATTGATGCCGGGGCTGACCAGCTTAGTGCGCAAGCTTCAGGCGCTGGATTGGCATGTGGCGATTGCTTCCGGCGGTTTTACCTATTATGCCGAATACCTGCGCGACAAACTGCGGCTGGTTGAAGTCGCCGCCAATGAGCTTGAAATTAAAGACGGCAAACTGACCGGAAAAGTGTTGGGGCCGATTGTCGACGCACAATACAAAGCTGATATTCTGCTTAAACTGGCCGAAAAATTGAATATCCCGGTGGCGCAAACCGTGGCGATTGGCGATGGTGCCAACGACTTAAAAATGATGCAAGCTGCTGGTCTGGGGCTGGCTTTTCATGCTAAACCAAAGGTTTACGCCAAAGCAAAAGTGGCTATCCGCCACGGCGATTTGCTGAGTGTGCTGTGTATCCTGACCGGCAGTCTGAAACACGAAGAACGCTAATCTCCTTCGTCCTTGGCACTACAGCGTTGTTAGCGGCACTTGCTTACCCGAATCACTTACTAGAGTAAGCTTATCGGGATAAGTTCGCTTGCTGCCTAACTGTAGTACCGATGTCTTTGGGGGTGTTTATTGTTAAATTGAGGTGAGACGTGGCTAAAGCACCAAAACGGGCATTCGTCTGTAATGAATGTGGGGCTGATTACCCGCGCTGGCAGGGGCAATGCAGCGCTTGTAATGCCTGGAATACTATTACCGAGATTCGGCTGGCGGCGGCAACCTCCTCGACTCGCAATGAACGTTTTGGCGGCTATGCCGGTGATGCGGGAGTCAGTCGGGTTCAGAAATTATCTGATATCAGTTTGGACGAATTACCGCGCTTCTCAACCGGTTTTCTTGAGTTTGATCGGGTGCTGGGTGGCGGAGTGGTGCCCGGCAGTGCCATTCTGATTGGCGGGAACCCCGGTGCGGGGAAAAGTACCCTGTTGCTGCAAACAATGTGTAAATTGTCTGAAAACATGAAAACCCTGTATGTGACGGGCGAAGAGTCACTGCAACAGGTGGCAATGCGCGCGCATCGTCTGGGGTTACCCACTGCTGGCCTGAATATGCTGTCTGAAACCAGCATTGAACAGATTTGCCTGATTGCCGAACAAGAACAGCCCCGCCTGATGGTGATCGACTCCATCCAGGTGATGCATATGGCGGATATCCAATCATCGCCGGGCAGTGTGGCGCAAGTGCGTGAAACCGCCGCTTATCTTACCCGTTTTGCCAAAACCCGCGGTGTCGCCATTGTGATGGTGGGCCACGTGACCAAAGACGGTTCGCTGGCGGGGCCGAAAGTTTTGGAGCACTGCATTGACTGCTCGGTGATGCTCGATGGCGACGGCGACTCACGTTTTCGCACTTTGCGTAGTCACAAAAACCGCTTTGGTGCGGTCAATGAATTGGGTGTATTCGCCATGACCGAGCAAGGTCTGCGTGAGGTCAGTAACCCGTCGGCGATCTTCCTGAGTCGGGGGGATGAAGTGACGTCGGGCAGTTCCGTGATGGTGGTATGGGAAGGGACGCGCCCATTATTGGTAGAGATTCAGGCGCTGGTGGATCACTCGATGATGTCGAACCCGCGCCGGGTGGCGGTCGGGTTGGAACAAAACCGGCTGGCAATCTTGTTGGCCGTGTTACACCGCCATGGCGGTTTGCAGATGTCAGACCAAGACGTGTTCGTCAATGTGGTCGGCGGTGTTAAAGTGACAGAAACCAGTGCCGATCTGGCCTTGCTGATGTCGCTGGTCTCCAGTTTGCGTGACCGCCCCCTGCCGCAGGACTTAGTGGTATTTGGTGAGGTCGGGCTGGCCGGTGAAATTCGCCCGGTGCCCAGTGGTCAGGAACGTATTTCCGAGGCCGCCAAGCACGGGTTTAAACGCGCTATCGTGCCTTATGCCAATATGCCAAAGAAACCGCTGCCCAATATGCAGGTTTTTGGGGTGAAAAAACTGGCGGACGCGCTGGCGGTGTTGGAAGATTTATAGCGCCTCATTTAGTCATGTTCATCGCGCAGCATACTGTGTTATTTTTGTTTAGTGCGCTAAACAAGGAGGCGGTATGCTGCAATTCGACTATCTCAAAACAGCAATTAAGCAAAAAGGCTGTACTTTACAGCAGGTGGCTGATGCCAGCGGCATGACCAAAGGTTATTTAAGCCAGCTACTCAATGACAAAATCAAAAGCCCCAGTGCACAAAAGCTAGAAGCCCTACACCGCTACCTTGAGCTGGAGTTTCCGCGCCGTGAGAAAAAAGTCGGTGTGGTGTTTGGTAAATTTTACCCCCTGCATACTGGCCATATCTATCTCATTCAGCGTGCTTGTAGCCAGGTTGATGAGCTGCATATCATTCTCTGCTTTGATGAGCCCCGTGATCGCGAATTGTTCGAGAACAGTTCTATGTCGCAGCAGCCAACAGTCAGCGACCGCTTGCGCTGGTTATTACAAACTTTTAAATATCAGAAAAATATTCATATTCATTCATTTGATGAGCATGGCATTGAACCTTATCCCCATGGCTGGGATGTCTGGAGCCATGGCGTCAAAAAGTTCATGAATGAGAAAGGCATCGTCCCGAACTTCATCTACTCCAGCGAAAGCCAGGATGCGCCGCATTATAATGAGCAGTTTGGCATTGAAACTATTCTGATTGATCCGCAGCGCTCCTTTATGAATATCAGTGGCCGCCAGATCCGCCGTGATCCTTTCCGCTACTGGGATTATATCCCGACTGAAGTGAAGCCATTTTTCGTGCGCACCGTGGCGATATTGGGCGGCGAATCCAGTGGAAAATCCACTCTGGTCAATAAGTTAGCCAATATCTTCAATACCACCAGTGCGTGGGAATATGGCCGTGACTATGTTTTCTCTCATTTGGGCGGCGATGAGATGGCGCTGCAATATTCCGATTATGACAAAATTGCACTGGGTCAGGCGCAATATGTTGATTTTGCGGTGAAATATGCCAATAAAGTGGCATTTATCGATACCGACTTTGTCACCACGCAGGCATTTTGTAAGAAATATGAAGGGCGGGAGCACCCCTTTGTCCAGGCGCTGATTGATGAATACCGCTTTGATCTGGTGATTTTGCTGGAAAACAACACGCCGTGGGTGGCGGATGGCTTGCGGAGTTTGGGCAGTGACCGTGACCGCAAATCTTTCCAGACCTTACTCGAGCAGATGCTGCGCAGCAATAATATAGAATATGTTCATGTTGAATCGGCGGACTATGATGCGCGCTTCCTGCGCTGTGTCGAACTGGTGCAACAGCTATTGGCCGCCGATTTGCAAAGATTGGCCCGCCCTTCAGTATTGGCCGAAGCGCGGGAAGGATAATCTTAGTAAGCAATCACAATCTTGCCCTGCATATGCCCGCCCGCAACTTGCGCATGGGCAGCTTTCAGATTCTCAACTGTCAGGCCATGCAGTGTTTCACTCAGTGTGCCTTGCAGTTTGTCCTCATCGACTAACTGGCTCACCTGTTTTAAAATTTCCCCTTGCTGGGCGATATCCGGCGTCGAAAACATGCTGCGGGTAAACATAAACTCCCAATGCAGGGCGGCACTTTTTAGTTTCAATTGATTCTGATCCAGCGGTTTTTCATTCTCCACAATGGTGCAGATTTGCCCCAGCGGGGCGATCAATTCACTGATGGCGGGCCAGTGCCCATCGGTATCATTCAGACAAAGAATATAATCAACTTTATCGATACCTTCTTTTGCTAACTGCGCTTTCAGGTCACGGTAATCCACAGTCAGGTCGGCACCGCGTTCAAGACACCAGGCGGCTGACTCTGGGCGTGAGGCGGTCGCAATCACTTTGACTGGGCTGCGTAAGGCCGCCAACGGGATTGCCAGAGAGCCCACGCCACCGGCACCGCCGATGATTAGCAGGCTTTGATCCGCGCTAGCGTGTTGAATTTTCAGGTGTTCGAACAGCGCTTCCCACGCGGTAATGGCGGTGAGTGGCAGGGCTGCGGCCTGTGCCCAATTCAATGAGCGCGGCTTATGGGCGGCAATGCGGGCGTCGACCAACTGCTGAGTGGCGTTGCTGCCGGGGCGGGTGATATCACCGGCATACCAAACTTCGTCACCGACACGGAAACCGCTAACTTTCTCCCCCACACTGACTACCACACCTGCGGCATCCCAGCCCAGAATGCGCGGCTGTGGCAAACCATTCTTTTTCAAGCCGCCATGTACCTTGGTATCCACCGGATTGATGGATGCGGCTTTGACCTCAACCAGCAAATCAAATGCGCCGGGGGTGAGAGCATCCAAAGTGATTTCAATAAAATCAGCGGGTTGTTGCGGGTTTACCGCGATAGCTTTAATTGTCATGGTGATATTCCTGCTCCTGTTTAGCCTATTCACTGAGTCTAGACCTTTCTAAGCAAGCTGATAAGATGGACAATCACTAACGCAGTGTTCGTCTGAGATAAACAATCATGTTTAAGCCCTTCAATTATGTTTAAACAACTCAATTATGTTTAAACAACTACAGGATATGGCGCTGTTTGCCCGAGTCGCCGAATGCGGCAGCTTCACCCGCGCCGCTGAAATGGTGGGTTTGCCTAAATCGAGCGTTAGCCAGCGGATCAGTCAGTTAGAGCAGAGTTTGGGGATCCGCTTACTCAACCGAACTACCCGACAACTGAATCTGACTTTCGCCGGTGAGCGCTATCTGGTGCATTGCCAGGAGATGCTGCAAGCTGCCGAACGCGCCGATTTGGCACTGCAACGGCTGAAGGATAACCCCAGTGGCCGTTTGCGCATTTCGACCCCCGCAGGGCTGGGAGCAACGTTGTTGGCGCAGTTGGCGACGGATTTTCAGCGGCAATATCCCGATGTGCTGCTGGAGGTTTTAGTGTCGGATACTATGGTGGATTTGGTCGAGGAGGGCTTTGATGTGGCGTTGCGCACCGGCAAACCGCAGGATTCGTCACTGATTGGTCGGCGGTTAGGATATGCGCCGCGTTATCTGCTGGCTTCCCCGGCTTATCTGGCCCAACACCCGCCCTTAGTGCATCCACGCCAGCTCGATACCCACCGCTGCATTGCCCATCGCGCCTGGCAAGCGCTGATTTTACGCCGTGAAGACGAGTTTTATCGCTGGCAGGTTCCTGCGCTGCATGTGACTGATAATCTGTTATATGCCCGTGAATGTGCGCTGAGCGGCGGGGGAATTACGCTATTGCCCGCATTTTTAAGCCGCGAAGTGGTTGCCAGCCGGCAGTTGATTGAAGTTTTGCCGCAGTGGCAAGCTGAGGGAAATGAGCTGTATTTGGTGTATCCGAGTCGCAAGCTGAACTCGCCGGCACTCAGTTGCTTTATAGATGTAGTTATTGGGCACTCGGTATTTGAGGATTATGTGCAAGGGCTGGAAATATCTTGAATGTTGGGCGCTTTTCTATGAAAAAGGCCTGCAATGGCAGGCCCTTAGTCTAGATCAAACTCAAAAGCTATCTGGTTATTAACTATTTTGTTATTAACTACTTAGTCATTTTCTTATACTTGATACGGTGTGGTTCCAGAGCTTCGGCACCCAGAGTGCGTTTTTTCCACTCTTCGTATTCAGTAAAGTTGCCTTCGAAGAATTCCACTTTACCTTCATCTTGATAATCGATGATGTGAGTGGCAATTCGGTCAAGGAACCAACGGTCATGGGAAATAACCATGGCGCAACCTGGGAATTCCAGTAAGGCGTTTTCCAGTGCGCGTAAGGTTTCGATGTCCAAGTCGTTGGTCGGTTCATCGAGCAGCAACATGTTGCCGCCCACCTGGAGCAATTTGGCCAAATGGATACGGCCGCGCTCACCACCGGACAGTTCGCCCACCCGTTTGCCCTGATCAATACCTTTGAAGTTAAAGCGGCCAACATAGGCGCGGCTTGGAATTTCAAAGTTGCCGATCTTCATGATGTCTTGGCCGCCGGAAACTTCTTCCCACACGGTTTTACTGCCATCCATGTTGTCACGGAACTGATCAACCGAGGCCAACTGCACGGTATCACCCAGTGAAATGGTGCCGGAATCCGGTTGCTCTTGGCCCGATAACATGCGGAACAGGGTTGATTTACCGGCACCGTTCGGCCCGATGATCCCGACTATCGCGCCTTTTGGCAGCGCAAAGGTCAAATCGTCAATCAGCACACGGTCGCCGTAAGACTTGCTCAGATGCTCAACTTCCAACACTTTATCACCTAAACGTGGGCCAGGCGGAATAAACAACTCGCTGGTTTCGTTACGTTTTTGGTATTCAACGCTGTTAAGTTCTTCAAAGCGAGCCAGACGCGCTTTACCTTTCGCCTGACGGCCTTTAGGGTTTTGGCGAACCCATTCCAACTCTTTCTCAATAGATTTACGGCGTGCGGCTTCAGAAGAGGCTTCCAACGCCAGACGGGCATCTTTTTGCTCCAGCCATGAGGAATAGTTGCCTTCCCATGGAATACCTTCACCACGGTCGAGTTCCAGAATCCAACCCGCCACGTTATCGAGGAAGTAACGGTCATGGGTGATGGCGACCACAGTGCCTTCATAATCATGCAGGAAGCGCTCCAGCCATGCCACGGATTCAGCATCCAAGTGGTTGGTGGGTTCATCCAGCAGCAGCATGTCTGGTTTTTCCAGCAGCAGGCGGCAGATGGCGACACGGCGGCGCTCACCACCGGACAGATTGGCAATTTTTGCCTCCCAAGGCGGCAGACGCAGAGCATCAGCCGCACGTTCTAACTGGTTATCCAGATTATGACCGTCGTGGGATTGAATAATTGCTTCCAGTTCACCTTGCTCTTTCGCTAACTTATCGAAATCGGCATCAGGATCGGCATAGAGTGCATAAACTTCATCCAGGCGGGTCAGCGCGCGTTTAACTTCGCCGACGGCTTCTTCAACCGACTCACGCACCGTTTGTTCAAGATTCAGTTTGGGTTCCTGTGGCAGGTAACCGATTTTGATGCCAGGTTGTGGGCGAGCTTCGCCTTCAATGTCGGTATCAATGCCAGCCATGATGCGCAGCAGGGTGGATTTGCCGGAGCCGTTAAGACCCAGCACACCAATTTTTGCCCCAGGGAAGAAACTCAGGGAGATGTTTTTCAGAATATGTCGTTTCGGCGGAACAACTTTACCGACACGATGCATAGAATAGACGTATTGAGCCACGTTGTTTTGAGCCTCGCTATATTGGTTTTTATAAAATGCGAGTGTAGCCCGTTTTACTATACCCGTCATCTTTCAAGTCGCAGGTGTGTTGGCTGCTCTCGCGCACCCGAATCACTGACCAGTGTCAGCTCCTCGGGATTTTCTCGTTAGCCGCGCTCGCTATTTGGCCCGTCTATGGGCTTCACCTCTGCGAGGTTACTGTTAGCTCGGTTTAAGGCGCGGTGACTATCATTGCTACGCGGCGGTTTTCTGCCCGGCCTTTGGATGTGCGGTTATCTGCTACCGGCTCTAGTTTTCCGCGGCCATGAACTTCAATATTCGCCCGTGGAATGCCGATCGCCGCCAAGGAGTCTGCCACCGCTGAAGCCCGCTCATAAGAGAGTTTCTGGTTATAGCCATCTTCACCCATTGCATCGGTATGCCCATCAACCCGCATATGATTAATCCCGACATTGTGTAAAGCGCGGCCAATGTGTTGGACAGTTTGCACGCCCGATGCGTTTAATTTCCTGACGTCACTGTCGAATAACACTTTATTGGCTAGCCCAAACTCCCAGCCATTATCGGTTAATTTAAACCCTTGCTCTTGTAACGCCGCAATTTGTTCTGGGGTCAGCCCTTGGTGTGGCTTGGCCTGACAGCCCACTAATACCAACAAACAAAGTGCAAAAAAACTAAACCAAAGAGGATTTTTTTGACGATTATTTTGTAAACTCAGCATGTTACCTACCCTAAATTTTCTGTGTGAGTAATTTCTGGATGCTTATTTTCTGAATAAAGAAAGTCCGACAGATAAACGATGCTCTGTTCATATAACCGGAAACCTTTCTTTGCCTGATACATTGCTTCATCAGCCCGTTGTAATAACTCATCCGGCGTTTGTGCATGGTCAGGATAAATAGCAACACCAATACTGAGTGAGGTGGTTATTTCTTGCCCATCACTCAGGACTATGGGGTGCGTCATACTTTTTATAATATTGTTAGCAATGGTGAGCACATCATCAGTGTCATGAATGGGAGCCAACAATATGGCGAACTCATCGCCGCCCAAGCGAGCGACTAAATCGCTTTCACGTAATAATGCGCGCAGGCGGTCAGCAATGCTTGTCAGCACCACATCGCCTGCAGCGTGACCATAGTTATCATTGATTTCTTTAAAGTGATCGCCATCGAGGAATAAAACCGCAGCGTGTTGGTTAGTTTTGCAATCATTGATAATTCGGTTCAAACGGCCTTCAAAAAAGGCGCGGTTTGCCAGCCCGGTCAAGCTATCGTGGGCAGCGCGATGGGCGAGAGAGTCATTTTCCCTGGTGAGGTGTTCTTGCCAAATTTCCAGTTCTTCCAGTAACCCATTGAAATCCTGACTCAACTCATTCAATTCTGCGATTTGAGCAGAGGGAACGCGTTGGCCAAAACTGCGGTGGCGGCTGACATTATGGGCAACCTCAGTAATCCGATTCAATGCGCCGGTAATGCGACGGAGCATACGGCGAGACAGAAATAACGCCACCGCCGTGCTCAGGATCAAGCACGCCAACAGGCCGGTTAATCCTTGCAGCAGAAAGCGTAGCAGGCTGCCGCCGTGGCCGACAATGACCACTGTGCCGATTTCGTTACCGGAGTGAACGATGGGTAAAACCACGGGTTCAGGTAATGCCCAGCGGGCAACACTTTGCTCCAGCTGATGCATTGGGCCGTCATTGGGCAGTGTCCATTGCGCGACGACTCGGCCATTCACATCCAGGATTTTCGCCTCAGCCACTTCTTCATTCGCGGCAATCATTGCCAGCGCTTCACTCGCCGCATCAGTATCACCAAAAACAACAGCCGCTTCAGTGGTATAGCTGATTGAACGGGCGATCAAGTGCAGGTTATGGTCAGCATAAACCCGTAATGCAAACAGGGCGGCTAAGGTCAGAAAAATACCGGCTGTCGCTACTGATACCAATGCCACAATTAAATGTACTCTGCCCAAAACACGGCCAAGTGTCGGGAGTTTATGAGCATTAGTTTTATTTTTTATCTGGCCAGCAGATTTATTTTTTATTGAACTCATAATGCGTCAGCCTTTTTACGGGCAAGTTGCAACACATTGGGGTGAACTCGTACCCCGGTGCGTGCTAATGCATCCATATTAACTTTGAAAGAGGCTTGTTTATCTTCCAGCAGCAGACAAAACGCACTGCCCAGAGTGCATTCAACATAATTTTCGCTGATGGTCAGAATCGGATACCCCGAAAGTTGGGTCGTCAGCTCCTGACGCTGTTGCTCCCCCATATTGCCCAGATAAGCCACATCACAGTTGCTTGCCAGCGAAGCATCGGGCAGTGAATAACGCTGTGTTTTAATCGGATGTGCGGTTTGCATTAATGCCGGATTAAAAAGCTCTTCGGCATAGTTTGTTGGGGCAATGACACACAAACGAATCACTGGCGGAGGGGTTGGCCAGCGCGAATAACTGATAATTCCCAGCACCATCTTTGTCGCAGCATCACTACGCTCATGAATAAGTTCTTCGCTTAAGTTATTTACGCCACTTAAGTTATTTGCCGCCATTGAGGGCATTGATATGAATAAAATTAAGAGAAATAATAATGTAAGGGCATAGCTCTGCCGCCAGATATGCCGTGGTGGCACTAGCTTGGGCAGATAATGATCTTTTTCATGGTTGATGCCGTTAATTGCGCAAGGTGCAGTGTTCATTTTTTGCGCTTCCCGTTGGCGGCATGGCTCACATGTTAATCACGGCATCGTGTAATTAATCGCCGCCAATCTATTATAAGAATTAATTGGCGTATTAATAGTCATGGTATCGGCAATGTGAGATTTATCTTAAATTCTCTTTGCGAAGCATAAAAAAAGCCCGGCTGAGTCGCCGGGCTTGAAGGGAGTACTGATTGATATCAGACAGGATTCGAGTTGCGCTTGAAGCGCCCGATGACCCATTTTTCGACTTCTACAATTAAGAAGATGGCGATAGAAACCAGCAGTGTGATGCCCCAGTAATAAGCCGGTAATGGCTCGGTACCGAAAGCAGTGTTCATAAATGGCAGATAGATAATGGCTAACTGCAACAGAATCAGCACACCAGAAACTAACCACAGCCCCTTGTTAACAAACACTTCTTTGTTCAGCGGGAATCTGTCCATCACCCGGCAGTTAAACATGTAAATCCACTGCGCGGTCACCAAGGTTTGCATCAACACGGTGCGGATAAATTCAGTGCTGTAGCCGCGTGGTTCCATATAGGCTTCCAGGGCGAATGCACTGCACGCAATCAAGGTACCGACGAATGCGATACGCCAAATAGCATGACCGTCTAACACGTGTTTGGATGGGTCACGCGGGTTGCGGCGCATAATGCCTCTTTCTGCCGGTTCAAATGCCAAACCGAATGAAAGCGTGGTGGACGTCGCCATGTTTATCCACAGGATTTGCAGTGGCGTCAGGGGAATAACCGCACCAACCAGAATCGCGAAGATGATTAACAGCCCTTGCGCCAGGTTAGTCGGCAACACAAACAGAATGGTTTTCTTCAGGTTATCGTAGACCCGGCGGCCTTCTTCAACTGCGTGGGCAATAGTGGCGAAGTTATCATCCGATAGCACCATATCGGCAGCTTCTTTTGTTACCTCGGTGCCTTTGATGCCCATGGCGATGCCCACATCGGCTTGTTTCAGCGCCGGTGCATCGTTCACGCCGTCGCCGGTCATTCCGACAATTTCGCCTTTCTCTTGTAACGCTTTGACCAGGCGCAGTTTGTGCTCAGGGCTGGTACGGGCAAAAATATCATAACGAACAGCGGCTTCCGCCAGTTCTTTATCATCCATATGCTCCAGCTGGCCGCCGGTAATGGAGTCTTTTCCATTGCCGATGCCCAGCATAGCACCAATCGCCATCGCGGTTTCCTGATGGTCGCCGGTGATCATCTTCACGCGAATCCCTGCCTGTTGGCAGGTGGCAATGGCGTCGATAGCTTCAGGGCGAGGTGGGTCCATCATGCCGGCGATGCCGACAAACACCATGCCTTGCTGGATATCACTGTGTTCCAACTCGCTGACCGTTTGTTCAGTTGGGCGATAAGCCGCCGCCAACATGCGCAGGCCCTGCTTGGTGTAGCGCGTCATCTCGGCATCCCAGTAATCACGGCGGAAAGGGATTACGCCCTTATCCGTCAGTTCTTGCTGGCAGAAAGTAAACAGCACATCGGGTGCGCCGGTCAGGAAGATACAGCTTTCAGACTCAACCTGATGGCTGGTGGCCATGTATTTATAGGCAGAATCGAAAGGAATTTTACCGTGCTGAGTCACCTGGCCCAGCTCAATACCTGATTTGGCCGCCAAGACTTTCAGTGCGCCTTCAGTGGGGCCGCCCACAATAATCCAATGGCCTTGGTCATTTTTTTGAATCTGGCTGTCATTACATAAATTCACCGCAGTGATAAATGTTTTTAACGGCCCGGCAAGAACGGCTTGCTGGTCACTGCCTTCCGGATAAATATTACCCACTGGCTCATAACTTTCACCAGTGACCCGATAGCAATTGTCAGCCAGAATCACTGCTTTGACGGTCATTTCGTTCATCGTCAGGGTGCCGGTTTTATCGGAACACACGACGGTCATGGCACCTAAGGTTTCTACCGTTGGCAGCTTGCGAATAATCGCGCGGTTGCGCGCCATTGCTTGCACACCCAAAGACAGAATAATCGAAATAATGGCCGGTAACCCTTCAGGAACCGAGGCCACAGCCAGGCTTATCAGCGCCAGCAGCAACTCATCCACTGGCAAGTCGCGCAGGATAAAGGCGAAGACAAACAAGAATGCCATCATCACCAGAATCAGGATGAAAATTGCTTTGCCCAGTCGGTCCATTTGTTGCAGCAGTGGGGTGCGGGTGGCTTCAACCGTCGACATCATTTGGTTGATATGACCCAGTTCGGTATCACCGCCACTGGCAATGACGACACCTTTCGCTGTACCGGCACTGATAGTGGTGCCCGAAAACAACAGGTTTTTGCGGTCGCCAATCACTGATTCGTTTTCAATCACTCCAATTTGCTTCTCAACCACGGTTGATTCACCGGTCAAGATAGCTTCTTCAATCTGGAGGTTGTGGGCTTCGAGTAACCGTAAGTCAGCCGGGATTTTATCCCCCGGTTTCAATGTGACGATATCACCCGGTACCAAATCCTGTGCATCAATGGTTTTTGCATTGCCATCACGGATGACTACCGCTTTACTGGAGAGCATATTTTGAATGCTTTTCAGTGACTTCTCGGCTTTATTTTCCTGAACATAACCAATCAATGCGTTAATGACGGCGACACAAAGAATAATAATGGTATCGACCGAGTGGCCCATTAGACCTTTGACTAACGCAGCAGCCAATAGAATATAAATCAGGACATCATTAAAGTGAGCGAGAAATTGCAGTAGAGGATGCTTACTTTTTTTGGCGGGGAGTGCATTGGGGCCGTATTGTTTAAGGCGTTCTTCTGCTTCTTGTTGGCTTAACCCTTCTTCGCGGCTATTTAGCTGCTGCAAAGATTCTTCCACAGTCAGTTGATACCAAGCCTGGCCTTCTGGCGGCGAAGTGGGTTTGGGGTTTGATGAGTTTTGCATTGAAAGAACCTTCTTAAAAATTAAAAATCTGAAATCTATCTGTTTTTCATCTCATTACCGTCGAGCTTGACGGTACAGGGCAGCAAATACTCTTCCATAAAAAATCCTGCTCCTTAATTATTTGATTTTTATTAAAAGACAAAAAAATGATTTTGAATGATATATTTACAGCAACATAGTTATATTAAGCAAGGATAGTAGATTTTTATCAAAATAGCGTCTTGATCTGAGATAATAAAGTCGAAATATTGGGTCGTAATTGTTGACTAACCTAGTGAATACTAAGGTATTACCCAGTTAATTCTGCTGCTGCTTATCTTCTCTTGCCCCGTGAACGCCATCCGTCGTTTAAACTATCACCCAGAAAGATTAATTTTCGATGCCTATTCGTGCGTGTAATCGCTGGCTATCAGGTGAAACTCTTAGTTAGTATGTCCTGCTGCCGGAACTAATTATGACTCTGCTAATCAGAAGTTGCGGTAAGTGGAATGCAGTAGCCAACAACCAGTGAGGAACAGTGAGTATGGACAAGTGGCGATATCTGGCGATTGGCGTGTGTCTGGTGACGACTTCAGCAGTGGCATTCGCCGACTCTATTGATGCCCAACGGCAACGCTATCAGCAAGTTAAACTGGCTTGGGACAGCAATCAGATGGATACCGTGGCGCAACTGATGCCCACATTGCGTGATTATCCGCTGTATCCGTATCTGGAATACCGCCAGTTAACGCAAGATTTAAGCCAATTGAGTGCGACGCAAGTGACCGATTTTCTGACTCGGAACCCCACATTGCCGCCAGCAAGTTCGCTATCATCCCGTTTTGTTAACGAGTTGGCGCGTCGTGAGGATTGGCGCGGGTTATTGGCGTTCAGCCCGCAAGCTCCCAAACCGGTGGCGGCCCGTTGCAATTATTACTATGCCAAATGGGCCACTGGCGAGCAGCAAGTCGCTTGGGATGGTGCCAGCGAGATTTGGCTCAATGGCCAGACGCTACCGGGTAGCTGTGATAAATTATTCAGTGTCTGGCAACAAGCCGGGCATCAAACCCCATTGTCAACATTGGCGCGTATGAAGCTGGCGCTGAAAGAAGGCAATGCCAGTTTGGTGAGTTACTTACTCAAGCAACTGCCAGCGGATTATCAGACCATGGGCACGGCACTGGCGAAACTGCAAAGTGACCCGGCCAGTGTCGAAAGCTTTGCTCGAACCGTTGGGCCGACAGACTTTACCCGCTCAGCCACTATCATTGCCTTTACCCGGCTGGCGCGGCAGGACGTGGAAAATGCGCGCGCGATGATCCCAACTCTGGCGCGGCTGCAAAAAATGAGTGACAGCGAGAAGCTGGAACTGGAAGAAGCAGTGGCTTGGCGTCTGATGGGCAATGATGCGAATTACGAGCAAGCCAAATGGCGAGATCAAGTCACTTTGCGTAGCCATTCTACCCCGCTGCTGGAGCGCCGCATCCGCATGTCACTGGGTACTGGCGACCGTCAAGGATTAGCCGCTTGGATAGCCCGCTTACCGGCAGAGGCACAAAATAAAGATGAGTGGCGCTACTGGCGTGCCACATTGTTGTTGGAGCAGGGTAAGAAAGCCGAGGGCGAGGCCATTCTGCGCAGCCTGATGCAGGAGCGCGGTTTCTATCCAATGGTTGCCGCGCAAAAACTGGGGGTACCCTACCCGATTAATGTTGAAGTGGCCACCAAGCCGGATGCTTCACTGGCACAGCGGCCTGAAATTGCTCGGGTACGTGAGTTAATGTATTGGAATATGGACAATTTGGCTCGCAATGAGTGGAGCTATCTGGTCGCCAGCCGCAGCAAACCGGAGCAGGAAGCACTGGCGCGCTATGCATTTGATCAGAAATGGGCCGACTTGAGTGTTCAGGCGACCATTGTTGCCAAGTTATGGGATCATCTGGAAGAGCGCTTCCCACTGGCCTGGCCAAAAGAATTCCGTCAGGCGACGGAAGGTAAGGGAATAACCCCAAGTTATGCCATGGCCATTGCCCGTCAAGAAAGTGCCTGGAACCCGAAAGCGCAATCGCCCGTCGGGGCGGCAGGTCTTATGCAGGTCATGCCGCGGACTGCGGAGCACACGGTCAAACTGAATAACATCCCCGGTTATGTGAACAGCAGCCAGTTGCTCGACCCTGTCACGAACATTGAGATTGGCACCAGCTATCTGGAAGAGGTCTATCAGCAATTCGGGCGCAATCGGATTTTATCCAGTGCGGCCTATAACGCCGGCCCATCGCGAGTGAATACCTGGTTAGGGAATAGCAGCGGGCAGGTAGATGCCGTCGCATTTATCGAAAGTATTCCGTTCTCAGAAACGCGCGGCTATGTGAAAAACGTTTTGGCTTACGATGCGTTCTATCGTCACTTTATGAATCGCCCGGCTAAGGTGCTGAGTGATGCCGAGTGGCAGCGGCGTTACTGATCCCTCTTCGTCCTTGGCGCTGCTGCGGTGTTAGCAGCGCTTGCTCACCCGAATCACTTACTGGAGTAAGCTCATCGGGGTTTGCTCGCTTGCTGCCTTGCCGCAACGCCAATGACTTTGAGGGGGCTAGTCGTCCTTGGCGCTGCTGCGGTGTTAGCGGCGCTTGCCGCAACGCCAAGTTCTTTGGCTATATCTGAGGTTATGGTAAGCTGTTGTACTAGTTAAATAGTATGGCGGCTTTCCCTATCATGACAAAACTACGATTGACCGATCCGAATCTGTCGACTGAAGATAATCAGCACTGGCTGACTTTTGTTGCGCTGCTACAAGACGCCATTGCGCAAAACCTCCATTTACCGCTACTGCAATTGATGCTGACACCGGATGAACGCACGGCTCTAGGGACTCGAGTGCGTATTATTGAGGAATTAATGCGCGGGGAATTAAGTCAGCGGGAACTAAAGAATCAGTTGGGCGCAGGGATTGCGACTATCACGCGCGGCTCCAATAGCCTGAAAGCCGCTCCTCCAGAGTTAAAGAGCTGGCTTGAAGCCCAATTATTGACAAACAAATCGTCCTAAACTTAGCCCTATAATACTGAGCGTTGGTAAATCTCATTATGAAAGGGCACCAGCGCTAACAGTAATGCCTGATGGTAAACACTGGTACGGGTCAATTTGCCGTTGGTAAAAATACCGATGGCACCGCCCTGGTGTTTTACATTGGATATACCGGTTAAATCTGCCATTTCGTCGCCCAGCTCACGGCCTTGGCGAATCCCTTGCAATATAATATCGGGCAGCATCAAGCTGGCAGAGCGGGATTCTCCCCGCAACTGTAAGTGTTCAATTACCATCCAGGCAAAGGTCATATTATCTTCAATACCGGCTTCAACCCCGACCCAAAAATCTGCCTCAGGGCGAATCTGACGTGCATTGTGCACGCGCTGTCTGGCGCCGGTGCGCGTCTCAGAACTGCCGATTGGTTGTAGGGGAACACCGCTATCGACATTGACACCTTCAATGCGATACAGACCGGGGCCATAAACGTCATCGAAAGCGAAGCTGATAGCCTTAATCTTTGCAGGGTTGGTAGTTGCGGCAACAACATGGTACATAATGAGTTAAGAATCCACGTAATAGTTTTGTGTTTATTTCACGCAGTATAACGGAAAAATGACATGTTACAGGTATATCTCGTGCGCCACGGCGAAACTATATGGAACGCGGCGCGCCGCATTCAGGGCCAATCGGACAGTCCGCTGACCGACACTGGAGTTCGTCAGGCAGAGCTGGTGGCGCAACGGGTTCGCAGCCAAGGGATCACCCATATTATTACCAGCGACCTGGGTCGTACGCAGCAGACGGCCAAAATTATCGCCGATGCTTGTGGGCTAAAAATAGTCACAGACCCGCGCCTGCGTGAACTGAACATGGGCGTGCTGGAAACGCGCCCGATAGAGAGCTTAACACCGGAAGAAGAACAGTGGCGCAAGCAGATGGTCAATGGCACAGAAGGTGCTCGAATTCCTGAAGGTGAGTCGATGGCCGAGTTGGGGCGGCGAATGCATGCGGCACTGAATAGTTGTCGAGAGCTACCTGAGGGGAGTAAACCGTTGTTAGTCAGCCACGGTATGGCTCTGGGGTGCTTATTGAGCACTTTGCTGGGGTTGCCGGCTCATGCTGAACGGCGGCTGCGTTTGCGCAACTGTTCGCTATCACGGGTTGATTATCAGGAAAGCCCATGGCTGGCTTCGGGTTGGGTGATTGAAAGTGCTGGCGATACCGCCCACTTGGATATGCCAGCACTGGATGAGCTACAGCGTTAACGCTTGATAGGAATGAGATACTCACACTTCAGCGAGGCCGGAGGCCCATCTTTCGGCTTCCCTTGAGGGAAGAATCGCTCGATATCGTATCCCCGTCTACGGGTTAATTCTAGCTGCGGTAAACAGGTGCCATACAGTGTCAGGATGAAGTT